>CAKSVM010000041.1 GCA_934503195.1 uncultured Eubacteriales bacterium | reverse complement strand
TTTGTCTGGTTCTCGCTGTTTTCCTTGCATTTATTATACCACAAATCGACGGAAATGTCCAGTGGTGCAATACTTTTTGGGGGGTCAGGAGACATTATATAAACAGACGGCACGGTTGCGCGTTCATAAGGAGAGCGCGTCTGAATCGCACGAAATAGCCGCCGCTGACGCTTCGCGTCAGCGGCGGCTATTCTCATATGTCAAATCCGTTGTTTTTGTTTTCGCGGTAAAATGTCGGCGTAACGCCCATTCGCTTTCCGAAGGCCATCGCGAAATGGCTCGGCGACGAAAATCCGCAGTCAAGCGCGATCCGCGTGATCGGCTCGTCGGTCAGCGTAAGCATCCGGCAGGCTCTTGAAATCCGCATCCTGATGAGATACTCACCCGGACTTATCCCCGAAACCTCGCGGAAAACGTGCGAAAACCTGTCCTTGCTGAGCGCGGCGACCCCCGCAAGCTCGCCGATCGTAAGCTCCCGCGAAAGATTCGCGTCGGCGTAATCAATGACTCTTCGCATCATGAACTCGCGCTCGCCCATCGGACGCAGAAACTTCATCCCACAGAGCAGAGCGAAAAGCTCGTATACAGCACCGCAGAGACGATATAACTCTGCGTCAGGGTATCCTTCGCGCGTATTCTCCGCGCCGCGCTCCGAAAGTATCCGGACAAGCTTTGAAAATACCTCTCCGACCGCGTCCGCGCGGATCAGATTCTCAAATGCCATTCCGCCGGAGCCAAGGAGCATCCCCGGATCGACAATCAGACACGCCACCCGCGTACCCGCGCCGAAATCGTCACAGCTGTGATATTCCCACGAGTTCGCCACGACAAGATCGCCCGCGCCGACCGCGAATCCGCGTCCGTTTATCCTGTAAACACAGCCCGGAGTCGAGAAAAAGTACATGAACTCAAGTTCAGCCTGACAGTGGCTTCCCATCCGTCCCGGCGCGTCAGAGACGCAGAGCTTTATATTCGCGAAGTCCGGCGTGTCCCAGTTGTAGGATAACGCCATCCGACTCAGAAGAGATACTTACCCGCGCCGACGAAATGCGTCTCGCCGTTAATCTCAATGACCGCATCGACCGGAGTCTCGATCTCATATCTGATTCTTTCGTCGGTGTAAACCCAGTAGGACGATACCTTTCCGTATGCCGTCTGATACTCGGCACGCAGCTCGCCAAGGCGTTCGTCCGGCTTCGGAGCGATTCTTACCGTCTCAAATCCCGGCGAGTTCGGGGTGATTCCAGCCGCTTCCTCGAAGACCCAGCCCGCGACCGAGCCGTAGGCGTAGTGGTTGAAGGAGTTCATGTCGCGGCTCCAGAAGCTTCCGTCCGGCTTTCTGCCGTCCCAATGCTCCCAGATCGTCGTCGCGCCCTGATCGACCGAGTAGAGCCACGACGGGAATTTTTCCTGTAAAAGCAGAGTGTACGCGAGTTCGGTCTGCCCGTTCTGCGACAGCGCGTAGAGAAGATACGGAGTTCCGACAAATCCGGTAGTAAGGCGGTCGCCGTTCTCGTGAATCAGCTTCGCCAGCGACTCCGCGGCCGCTTCCTTGTCCTCGACAAGGTCGAAACAGATCGCCAGCACGTACTCGGTCTGGGTTTTATAAACCGGGAACCTCTCGCGGAAGGCCTCAAGAATCTTATCGTGAAGCTCCTCAAGCTCTGTGGTGTCCTCGCCAAGCTCGCGTCCGGCCTCGATCGTGAGTCCGGTCGAGTAATAGTAGAACGCCGAAGCGATGAAATCCTTGTCCGAGCTTCCGACATACGAGCCCTCGGGCGCGTCGAGTCCGAGCCAGTCGCCGTAGTGATCGCTCTTCTTCGTGTAACCCGTCCAGAGGTACGGAGTGTCGGTGACCGAGGTCATGTATCCGACCCACTTCTTCATCATGTCATAGTGCGAGCGGAGAAGCTTCTTGTCGCCGTAGTGACGGTAGACCTGCCACGGGCAGACGGTCGCCGTCTCGCCCCACGCGGTGCTTGCCTTGATATCCTGCTTGTCGTGGGACGAGAAGACGTCCGGAACGACGCTCGGAATCGCGCCGTTGTCGCGCTGATCAAGCTTTACGTCGTCAAGCCACTTCGTGAAGAATTTCTTCGCGTCGAACTGCCAGCAGGCCGTGTTTACAAAGACCTGCGCGTCGCCTGTCCAGCCGAGTCGCTCATCTCTCTGCGGGCAGTCGGTCGGAACGTCGACAAAATTGCCCTTCTGCCCCCAGACGATGTTCGAGAAGAGACGGTTGAGCTTTCTGACGCCGGAAGTCAGATATCCGGTGCGCTTCATGTCGGAGCAGAGTACGACCGCGCGGAAATCGTCGGGGTCGAACAGCGAGATTCCCTCTATCCGGATGTATCTGAATCCGTAGAAGGTAAGCTCGGGATTCCAGTTCTGAACGCCGTCGCGGCAGATGTAGATCATCTCACTCTTCGCCGCGCGATAGTTTTCGGTGTAGAAATTTCCGTCAGCGTCAAGCATCTCGGCGCAGGTGAGGCGGATACGCTGTCCCTCTTCGCCGTTCACCGTGAAGCGGACGAATCCCGTGATCTCCTGACCGAAGTCGAGAACCTTCTCGCCGTTCGGAGTCGTGAAAAATCTCACCGGGGCGAGTTCTTCCATAGCGACGATCTCCTCGCCGCACTGCGGGATGAGAATCGACTTCGGAAGCTCGCGCACCTCGACTCCCGAGAGCCAGCCCTGATCGAGCGTCGAGTCGTAATGCTCGCCGTGATAGATATCGGCAAAGGTCGTGTGGCTCTCGCGGACACGCCAGTCCTCGTCGGTGACAATCGTCGTGCGGCTCTTGTCCGAATAGACGATCTCAAGCTCGGCGATGAAGGACGGACGCTTGTCCTCGGGCGCGGAGGCGCGGGAAATCGCTCCCGAATACCATCCGGTTCCGAGAGTGACGATCATTTCGTTTTCATCGGTGAGAAGCGGCTTCACATCGTAGGTCTGAACCTGAACGCGCTCGCGGTAGACAGTCCAGCCCGGCGCGAGGTGGAAATTTCCGACGTGGTGTCCGTTTATGTAAACGGTGTAGACTCCGAGAGCGGTTATCGTTAGCTTCGCGGAGCTGATCTTCTTTTCGGTTCTGAATCCTCGGCAGAACTCGGGGCAGCCGTTGATCCCCGCGCCCGAGATCCAATATGAATTTTCAAGCATAGTTTCCTCCCTGAATATAGGTTACAAAAACCGCGCTGTCCCCCTGAACCGGAAAACAGCGCGGACAGATCGTCACTGTAAATTAGCCATTACCTTTTCCATGAAATCGGTGACCTGCTTCTTCTCGTCATCCTTGACGCCCTTGAGGAACGGAAGTCCGCCCTTCATGTAGAGAACGTCATCAATGACATTCGCACCCGCGCCCTTGACGGCGTCAACAAGTATCTTCGTGCCCTCAGCCGGTCCGTCGATGATGAAAGCGACATTCGCCGCTCTCGCCTTGGTAAGCTCCTTGCAGAAGAGGATGAGCGCATTGTCGGGATCCTTGGAAACCGAGCAGATCATGACGACGAGTCTCTCCTTGTCGCAGGAATAAGCTGGGGGAACCTTGTCCATGCAGTTGACCTTTTCGGTCGCGTAGCTGTCGGTGATCATCTGCGCGATGGTCTTCATCTTGCCTTTGCTTGTTGAATAGAGTACACGCATTTTCATATTAAGTAATCTCCAATCAGGATAATATATTTCGAGCTGCTTCCAGCTTGCTGATACCATTATATCACAAATCTTGGGAAATTTGAAGTCATTTTCGCAAATTTCTGAAACTTTGGTGGACTGTACAAATGTTGGCGCACGTTTTTGTGCATATTGTCAGTTGAGGACACACTGATCAGATCGTTTTTTCCTCTGAATACTTCAGGTATTCAACGCTGTACGGCTCCAGCACAACGATTCCCGAGAGATCGCCCGCTTCGTCACGGCCGATAAGCCGCTCGGTTCCAAGCGGAACCTCAAGCTCCCACACGCGCTGAGTGAGATTTGCCGCAACAAGGATCGTCTCTTCCCCGTTACTCCTCGAAAAGAGCAGCTGACCGCTGTCCGCCGTGCCAAAAAATCCGATTTTCCCCGACGCGAAAGCCTTTTCCGAAGACCTCACCGCGCCGACGCGGCGGTAGAAATGCGTGAGATCATTATCGGCGTTCTCCTTTACAAACGGCATACGGTTGAAGGGATCGCGTCCGCCCTCCATCCCGGCCTCGTCACCGTAATAAACGCACGGAATCCCAGGGAATCCGCAGAGAATCGCCCACGCGAGCTTAAGGCGGTCGACCGCTCTTTTGCGCTCATCGCGGCTCAGTCTGAACGAGACAAGCTCGTCGTTTGTCTTCTTATCGATCCCGACTCCCGCCAGAACCGAGAGAACCCGCTCGGTGTCATGAGTACCGAGAAGATTCATCAGAACGTCCGAAACCTCCTTCGGATAATGACGATAGACAATCTTCGCCGAATTCTCCAGCTTCGTCTTGTCGCCCGTGAGGACGAAATCAATCACTCCCTCTCCGAGCGGATAATTCATAACCGAGTCGAGCTGACGCCCGGTGAAATAGCGTCTGCGGCGGTCATAGGCAACCTTGTTCGACGCGTCCTCCCAGACCTCGCCGAGAATCAAGGAATCGGGGTTCTGTCCCTTCGCCGCACAGCGCAGCTCGTCAAGGAACTCGTCCGAAAGCTCGTCGGCCACGTCGAGTCTCCAGCCGTCGATTCCCTTTTCGAGATAATGCCGGATGACACCCTTTTTCCCGCAGATGAAATCGCGATAGGTCGGCTCGGCACTCTTCACGGCCGGAAGAATCTTCACGCCCCACCAGCAACGGTACTCGTCGGGATAGTCCTCAAAGGTGTACCACTTGTAGAATTTCGAGCGTTTCGAGTTGTACGCGCCCGCGCCGGGATAGTTTCCGAACTTGTTGAAATAGCGGCTGTCGGCTCCGGTATGATTGAAAACGCCGTCGAGAATCAGCTTCATTCCGCGCTTTTTAAGCTCCGAGACGAGATGACCGAAAGCCTCATCGCCGCCGAGCAGTGGGTCAATTTCCATATAATCACCAGTGTCATAGCGGTGATTCGACGCGGACTCAAAAATCGGACATAGATAGAGAATATCGACTCCGAGCGACTTTATGTAGTCGAGTCGGTCGGCGATTCCCCAGAGATCTCCGCCGAAAAATTTGTCGTTCGCGACCTCTCCGCCCGGTACCTTCGCGTACTGCGGGACGCCGTTATTCCAGTCGGTTTCAAGACTTCTTCGCGGCGGTAGCTTTGTGACGCGTCCGCTTCTCTCAAATCTGTCCGGGAAGATCTGATACATAATCCCACCCTTGAAGCGGTCGGGCGTGTGGAAATCCTCCGAATATATCGTGAGCTGGGTTCTCGAAGCGGCCGCGCGGTCGGAAGTGAAGCTTCCGTCGGTGTTCATCCAGAGTCTGCCGTAGATGCAGTCGATTCCGAAGGTGTGGTAATAGAGCCCGGTTCCGACCTCCTTCGCGTAAAGCGTCAGCGAAAACGAATCATACGCCGGGAAAAACTCATCATCTGCCGGATCGACAATTTTCGCCGCGATGTCGCGATCCGACATATCCGCGTCGGTGTAAAAAGCCAAAAAGGCCGACGACGCGCAGAAAACACGCGGCACTCTCACCGTAAAGGTGAGAGTGTCGTCCGCCGCGAAGGCGCGGGAATCGGTCTTTCCCGACTTTTCTGAGAAGGTATCGAGAAAAGCCCGCGCCTTTATCTTTGAAAAATCATTATACAGAAGCATCACTTTATCGAGCGGATGTGCCAGATATTGTCGGCGTACTCGCGGATCGCGCGGTCAGCCGAGAAGATTCCCGACTTCGCCGTGTTGATGAAGGACATGCTGTTCCACTTGTCCTTGTTCGAGTAGTCGCGGATCATCGCGTCGTGGGTGTTCGAGTAGGAATCAAAGTCGGCAAGGCACATATACGGGTCGGCGATTCCGTGCGAGAGCGCGGGATTTATCAGATACTGCTTGATATCGCTGAACGAACGCCCGTTGAACCCGGCGTCAAGCGCGTCGACCGCCGCGCGGATCCGCTCGCTCTGCATATAGTACTGCATCGCGTTGTAGCCGCGTCTCCAGAGATCGTCGACCTCCTCGGTCGTGAGTCCGAAGATATACATATTCTCGTCGCCGACCTGATCGAAGATTTCGACGTTCGCGCCGTCCATCGTGCCGATCGTGATCGCGCCGTTGGCCATCAGCTTCATACAGCCGGTACCGCTGGCTTCCTTTCCGGCGAGCGAAATCTGCTCGCTTATGTCGGCAGCGGGGATGAGAATCTCGGCAAGGCTTACATTGTAGTCCTCCATGAAGACGACACGCAGCTTTTCGCGGATCTTCGGATCCTTTTCGATCTCCGCGCTGACATAGCAGATGAGCTTGATGATATTCTTCGCCATATAGTAGCCGGGAGCCGCCTTCGCGCCGAAGATGAAGGTCTGCGGCGTGATATCGAGGTTCGGGTTCTCCTTGAGCTGGACAAAGAGGCTGATTATCCGCAGCGTGTTGAGAAGCTGACGCTTGTACTCGTGCATACGCTTGATCTGCACGTCAAATACCGAGTCGGGGTCGAGCTTCATACCGCACTTGCCCTCGGCGTAGATCGCGAAGTTCGATTTGTTCGCGCGCTTGATCTTTCCGATTCTCTCAAGCACCGTGGCGTCGTTTCCGAAGCGCATGAAGTCGATGAGGTTCTCGGGCTTCTTGTGCCAGCTGACGCCGATGCACTCGTCGATGAGCGCGGTCAGCTGGGGATTCGAGTAGCAGAGCCAGCGGCGATGCGCGATTCCGTTCGTCACGTTCGTGAACTTCTGCGGAGTGTACTTGTAGAAGTCGTGGAAGATCGTCTTCTTGAGGATCTCGGAATGGAGCTTCGAGACTCCGTTGACGGTGTGCGAGCCGACAACCGAGAGATTTGCCATTCTGATCTGGTCGTATCCGACGATCGCCATTCTGGAGATTCTGTCCCAGTCGCCCGGATAAGCCTTCCAGAGGTCGGCGCAGAAGCGGCGGTTGATCTCACAGATTATCGAGTGGATGCGCGGAAGCTTGAGCTTGAAGAGATCCTCGTTCCAGGTCTCCAGAGCCTCGGGCATGACGGTGTGGTTCGTGTAGGAAACGGTCGAGGTGACAAGCTTCCAAGCGTCGTCCCAGCCGTAGGAATAGGTGTCGATGAGAATCCTCATAAGCTCGGGGATGACCATCGCGGGGTGAGTGTCGTTGATGTGGATCGCGACCTTCTCGGAGAAGTTGTCAAGCGAGCCGTAAGCCGTCAGATGATCTGCGATTATCGACTGAAGCGAGGCCGAGACGAGGAAATACTGCTGCGAGAGGCGGAGGAATTTGCCCTCGGTGTGGTTGTCAGACGGATAGAGAACCTTTGAAATGATCTCGGCGTTCGTGTCCTCCTGCATCGCCTTGTAGTACTGTCCCTGAGAGAAGAGGCTCATATTGAAGTTCGTCGTGTCGCAGGCCTTCCAGAGTCTTAAGATATTGACCGCCTTGCAGTCCGCGCCCGAGATCATCATGTCGTAAGGAACGGCCTGAACGTCGTCGCAGCCATCCATTGTGATCTCGCAGTGGCCGTTTTCCCAGCTCTCGCTCACATGACCGCCGAACTTGACCGTGAATGTCTTGTCCTTTCTCGGAACGAGCCAGACGTCGCCCTCGGGCATCCAGATGTCGGGAAGCTCGATCTGCTCTCCGTCGATTATGCGCTGCTTGAAAAGTCCGTACTCATAGAGGATCGAGAATCCGGTCGCGGGGTAATCGAGTGTGGTCAGCGCGTCCATGTAGCAGGCGGCGAGTCTTCCGAGTCCGCCGTTTCCGAGTCCCGGGTCGGGCTCGAGAGTGTAGACCTCGTCAAGCGAGAAGCCCATTTCGGAAAGCACCTCGCCGTAGAGATCGGCGATTCCGAGGTTGCGGAGATTATTCTTGAGCGAGCGGCCGACAAGGAATTCCATGCAGAGATAGTAAACCTTCTTGCCGCGCTGTTTTTTGGTGTCGAGCTTGAAATCGGTTCGTTTCTGGGTGAGGATATCCTTTACCGAGAGGACGACCGATTTGTAAATCTGTTCCTCGGAGGCCTCCTCTGGAGTCGTACCAAAATATCTTGCGAGTTTCGCGGTGATCGCGTCGCGGATCGACGCTTTGGTGTATGCGGTGTTCATTATTATTTTCAGTTCCTTTGTTTATGAGCCGGATGTTTCCGGCCTGTTCTTTTCTGTTATATTTTGGATATCAGAGACTTTCGTACATCTCAAGATATCTCTTCGCCGACGCGCTCCATGAGAAATCCATCTTCATGGCGTTCGAGACGAGGATCTTCCACTCGTCCTTGTCATTGTAGAACGAGATCGCGCGTCTTATCGCGTCGAGCATATCATGAGCGTTGTAGGTGCGGAAGGTTATGCCGTTTCCGGTCTGTTCGGTCGTGTTGTAGGCCTTGATCGTGTCGTAAAGTCCTCCGGTCTCGCGGACAATCGGCACGGTTCCGTAGCGCGAGGCGATCATCTGCGCGAGTCCGCAGGGCTCGGACTTCGAGGGCATCAGGAAGATATCCGACGAGGCGTAGATCTGCTTTGCGAAATTCTTGTCGAACATGAGTCTGACCGCGCACTTTTCGGGATAGCGTCTCGAAAGATCGGCGAAGAAATCCTCAAGCTCGCACTCGCCCGTGCCGAGGAGAACGAACTGAAGATCGAAACTCATTATCTCATCCGCGACGCGGCGGACGAGATCGAAGCCCTTGTGAGAAGCGAGTCTCGAGACCATCGCGACGATCGGAACGTCCTTTTTCTCCGGAAGTCCGAGCTCGCGTTGGAGCGCGGCCTTGTTGACCGCTTTATCGCCGATTGTCGAAATATCGAAATTCTTCACGATCTCATGATCGGTCGCGGGATTGTAGTAATCGGTGTCGATTCCGTTGATTATACCGCAGACCTTTGAGGAATACATTCTGATTATGTGGTAAAGTCCGCAGGAGAAGTATTCGGTCTGGATCTCTTTTGCGTAATTCGGGCTGACCGTCGTCAGCTTGTCGCAGCAGACAATCGCGCCCTTCGTGAGGTTTATGCAGCCGTCATACTCAACGACATATCTGTCCCACGAGTCGAGTCCGAAGACGTCGCCAAGGATATCAAAGCTGTAGATTCCCTGATAGCCGATATTGTGAATCGTGTAAACCGTCTTTATCTGAGCGTAGCGGTCATCGTAGCAGTATTTGCGCTTCTGATAGATGACGCAGAGCGCGCTCTGCCAGTCGTGACAGTGGAGAATGTCCGGGATGAAGCCGATCTGCGGCATCATGTCCATCACAGCCTTGCAGAAGAAGGCGTAGCGTTCGCCGTCGTCGAAGCTTCCGTAAAGCGACGGACGCTTGAAGTAATACTCGTTGTCGATAAAGTAGTATATCACGTCGCCAAGCTTATATTCCCAGACGCCGCAGTACTGACGCCGCCACGAGAGCTGTACCGTGAACTCGGAGATGAGTTTACTCTTCTCCTTGTACTTCTCGGAGATCGACTGGTACATGGGGATTACGACGCGGACGTCAGTGTCCTTGTCCTCGCGTTTAAGAGCCGCGGGGAGCGAGCCTAAGACATCGCCGAGTCCTCCGGTCGACGCGAACGGTACGGCTTCAGAGCCGACGAAAAGAATTTTCTTCATGGTGCTTATCTCCTTCAAAGTTCCTTTGTGAAATACGTCCTTGATCCGGTATACGGATATTCGGTCAGGGTAAAGACCTCCTTGTACCCGAGCTTCTTGTAGAAGCCCGGTGCCTGAAAGCTGAACGTGTCGACAAACGCGTATTTCGCGCCGCGCGATTTCGCCTCAGCCTCGGCGCGTTCCATCAGCGACTTTCCGACGCCCCTGCCGCGAAGCGATTCTGCGACAAACAGATACTTTATCGAGAGCCAGTTTCCGAATAGCTCCCCGGTCAGCCCGGCGAGCTTCTTTCCGTCCTCCTCGACAAAAATCCCGAGCGGGACATTTTCGGACTTCTCGCGCTTCGCGAGGTTGTACTCTTTCAGCATCGCGTGGATTCCGGAAATATCGTCCTCTGTCGGCGAGGTCGTCACTCTGAAATTCATATCATCTTGCCCTTCTCGATGAAGAACGGCAGTGACTCGTGACCCGAAAGAATCCGTCCGTCGCGGACGACGACGTTCTTGTCGGTGATTATGCAGTTTGTGAAGACGTTCTCGCCGATAACGGTGTCCTGGAAGAGGATCGAGTTCTTGATGCTCGCGCCTCTCGAAACCTTGACTCCGCGGAAGAGAATCGAGTTCTCAACGCTTCCGTCGATTATGCAGCCGTCGGCGATGAGCGAGTTCTTGACGTTTGAGGTCGTCGAGTATCTCGTCGGCGCGGAATTCCTGACCTTGGTGTAGATCGGACGGTTCTTGACATCAAAAAGCATAGCGCGGTTTTCAGGGCTTCCTAAAAGTTCCATCGAGTGCGTGTAGTAATCCTCAATCGAGTTGATGTTGGCGAAATACCCTTCGTACTTGTAGATACGGTAATTTCTTCTCGAAGCGTTGCGGCTCAGGACGTCGCGGTTGAAGCTCGAATAGCCGTGAGCGATCGCGTCGAGGACAATGCTCTGGAGATATTCGCGGTTGATCACGACGATGTTGAGGTTGATGTCGCGGTATCCGGTGACGTTCGTCGGATAGGGATTGACGTCGATTATCCGTCCGTCCTCGCTGGCGTCGACGATCACGTTGCGGCTCGCCGACTCGCGGCTGAGGAGCACACGCTTTGTCGCGACCGTGATCTCGGCGTTGTTCGCGATGTGGTCGTTTATCATGTCGTTTAAGTCAATGTTGCAGATGATATCGCAGTCGGAGAGAACGACATAATCCGAGTTGAAGCGGCTTAAGGAGTAGTTGACGCTCTTGAGGGCTTCCATGCGCGAATTGTAGAGCGCGTTCTGGTTGTTCGCGAAGGCCGATATGTAGGGCGGGAGGATCTTGATACCGCCCGAGCGGCGCGCGAGATCCCAATCCTTTCCGGCGCCGATGTGATCCATCAGCGACTGGTAATTGTAGTGGGTGATGACGCTGACATCGGTTATTCCCGAGTTGACCATGTTCGAGAGCGTGAAATCTATGAGGCGGTAACGTCCCGCGTAAGGAACCGACGCCATCGTCCGGCGATGAGTCAGCTCCGGGATGTTCTTATCGTGGAGATTCGAAAAAATTATTCCCTGTACAGACATTTTGATTTACCTCTCTTTCTTCACTTGCCCTGCTTTTTGTCAAGATACTGCTGGTTCACCATTTCGCCGCCCGCGACGGTCGTTCCGGCCGGAATCGTGAGATCGCTTCCGATAAGGGTGATTCCCTTGCCCGACTCGATCGCCTCGCCGATCTGCGAGCCCGCGCCGATCTCGGTTTCGCCGTCGACTATCGAGTAGAATACCGACGCGCCTTCCTTTATGACGGTGTCCTGCATGATTATCGAGTTTCTGATATAGGCTCCGCGCGCGACCTTTACTCCGCTCGAGAGTACCGAGTTCTCGACTACTCCGTTGATCTCGCAGCCCTGAGTGACAATCGAGTTCGTGACCTTCGCGTCGCTTCCGATGAACTGCGGTGGTCTGACGTCGCTTCGCGAGAATATTCTCCAGTCCTTGTCGTAGAGGTTGAAGACCGGATCGTCGCCGAGGAGATCCATATTCGCCTCCCAGAGCGACTGAATCGTTCCGACATCCTTCCAGTAGCCCTTGAAACGGTAGGCGAACATCGCTTCCCCTGCGTTCAGCATCGCGGGGATGATGTTCTTTCCGAAATCGTTCGCGGAATCCGGATTCTCGGCGTCGGCGCGGAGATACTCGGCAAGGAGCTTTCTGTTGAATATGTAGATGCCCATCGAGGCGTTCGTGCTCTTCGGATGAGCCGGCTTTTCCTCAAATTCCACAATGCGTCCGGTCTCGTCGGTGTTCATGATACCGAAGCGGCTGGCCTGCTCAAGCGGAACGTCGATGACGGCGATCGTCGCCGCCGCGCCCATCTTCTTGTGATAATCAAGCATTTCGCTGTAATCCATCTTGTAGATGTGGTCGCCCGAGAGGACGAGGACATAATCCGGGTCGTATCTCTCGATGAAGTTGAGATTCTGATAAATCGCGTTCGCCGTGCCGCTGTACCAGTCGGCCGACTTCTTTCCCTGATACGGCGGGAGAACCATAACGCCGCCGTTCATGCGGTCGAGATCCCAGGGCTGTCCGTTGCCGATATACTCGTTCAGCACGAGCGGCTGATACTGAGTCAGGACTCCGACCGTGTCTATTCCCGAGTTTACGCAGTTTGAGAGCGTGAAATCTATGATGCGGTACTTTGCTCCGAAGGGGACGGCGGGCTTTGCTGTCTTTTCGGTGAGAGTATAGAGTCTGCTTCCCTGCCCTCCGGCAAGGAGCATCGCGACGCATTCTTTTTTGTTGTACATACCGATTGTAACCTCCGAAATTGAAATGAGTTTAAGATTTTGCTTCTGCTTTTTCTTCTTTTCCGACCGCCGGAAAATCTGCCCGGCGTTATCTGTCAGCCTTTCTTCTCGGCCTTGCCGCGGGTTTCAGGATCACGGCCGCCATTCCCGGAAGATCGAGCGTGAGCGCGCGTCCGTTCTTGGTCTCGGCCGTGTCGAGCGCGCCGGGATTCGTGATTCCGCCGCCGCCGAACTCCTCCCTGTCAGTATTGAAGACCTCGACGTATCTTGTGTGTGTCAGCTTGTCTACTACAAATTCCTTTCTCTCGACCGGGGCGAAATTTATCACGACGACAAGCTCGTTTTCGTTCCGATCCATGCGTCTGAACGAGATTATGTTCAGCTCCTTGAGGTCGGGTTCGAGCCACTCAAAGCCGTCCCAGCTGAAATCGAGATCCCACAGCTCGCGGTTTTCGAGATAGAAACGGTTCAGCTCGGCCGTGAAATGCCAGAGCTTCGCGTGCATATCGTAGTCGGTCATGAACCATTCAAGCTGATTCTGATAGTCCCACTCGCGGAACTGCCCGTACTCGCAGCCCATGAAGGTCAGCTTCTTTCCGGGATGACAGATCTGATAGGCCATGAACGCGCGGTCCCCGGCGAATTTCTCGTTGTAGTCACCGAACATCTTGTCAAGCAGCGACTTCTTGCCGTGTACTACCTCGTCGTGCGAGACCGGGAGAATGTAATTCTCGTTAAGCGAGTACATCATCGGGAAGGTCAGCTTCTCATGCTTGTACTTTCTGAAGAGCGGGTCGGTCTCGACGTAATCAAAGGTATCGTTCGCCCAGCCCATGTTCCACTTGAAGTTGAACCCGAGTCCGCCGCTTTCGGTCGGTTTTGTGACCATCGGCCACGCGGTCGACTCCTCGGCGATCATCAGAACGTCCGGGAATTCTCCAGCGATCGTGCCGTTGAGCTTCTTGAAGAAGGCGATCGCTTCGAGATTCTCGTTTCCGCCGTGTTCGTTCGGAATCCACTCGCCCGGCTTCCGGTCGAAGTCGAGGTAGAGCATCGACGCCACCGCGTCGACCCTGAGTCCGTCAGCGTGGAATTCGCGGATCCAGTAGAGCGCGTTTGAGATGAGGAAGCACTCGACCTCGTTCCGTGCGACGTCGAAGAATCTCGTTCCCCAGACCTCATGCTCCATCCGGTCCTTTCCCTGATATTCATAGAGCGGACCGCCGTCAAACTCATAGAGTCCGTGCTCGTCCTTCGGAAAATGCGCCGGAACCCAGTCAAGAATCACGCCGATTCCCGATTCGTGCATCTTGTTTACGAAATATTTGAAGTCCTCAGGCGTCCCGAAGCGCGAGGTCGGACTGTAATAGCCGCAGACCTGATATCCCCACGAACCGTCAAACGGATGCTCCATTATCGGCAGAAGCTCGACATGAGTGTATCCCATCTGCTTCACATATGCCGAAAGCTCGTCCGCGATCTCACGGTAATTAAGATAGTTTTCGCCATCCTCGGTCGTCTTTCCGTCGCGCGTCTTCCACGAGCCGAGATGAACCTCGTAGATATTCATCGGCGTCATGCAGAACTCACGGCGTTTGGCTCTCGAACCCTTCCCGGCGATCGTCAGCATCCTTCTGGCGCGCCAGAGCGAGTCGTTCCACCTGAAAGGCTTTTCCTCGTGAATCTTCGAGGCCGTGCCGCCGAGCGTTTCGGACATGAAGGCGTATGGGTCGGCCTTCAGATGCACGCCGTTTTTCGAGGTGATCCGGAATTTGTAGTTCTGCCCGTCAAGCGATTTGCCGCTCTCAATCACCGTTTCATAGATTCCCATGTCGGTGACGCGGCGCATTTCGCCGTCCGGAGTCCAGCCATTGAAGTCGCCGACAAGCTCGATCTTTTTCGCGTTCGGAGCCCAGACGCGGAAGGTGTAGAAATGCTTTCCGTCCTTTTCGGCGTGATGACAGCCCAGATAATCATACGCGTGTGTGTTCGTTCCCTGATGGAAATAGAACGCGGCGAGATCGTCGGGAGTCGCGCTGTGAATCTCTTCGGTCGGCGCAAAGCTTGCGGCGTCTTTTTCGTTGCTCATTTTTTCTTCCTTTCTCAGACCGCGTAAAGTCCGGCGGGACAATCCGCGGAGCCGATGTATTTTTCCGGCACTGCCGGGTGATTTCCTCTATCTATTATACCACATCCGGGAGATTTTTTCTGTCAAAAAATGTAAAATATCTATTTTCTTTCTGAAATTATTTCGAGTACCTTTTCGCCATATCTCGCCATGAAGACCTCTCCGACTCCGCTTATCGCGCTGAGCTGACGCGGGGTCTTCGGTTTTTCGGCGGAGATGTTGCGAAGCGTGAGATCGGTGCAGATCGCGTAAGCGGGGATGCTCCGCTTTGCCGCCGCCTCGCGACGCCACGCGCGGAGCTTTTCGAAAAGCTCCGAATCGACCTGCGCGCCCGGATCCGCGCGGTTCTTCGTCTTCGACTGCGCGCGTCCGGATTTCTTTTTTTCGAGCTTTTCGGACTTGAATCTCATCTTGAATTCCCTGCGGCTCGCGATAAGCTCGTCAAACGCGGTCGAGACCGAGAGAATCGGATACTGCCCCTCGGATCTCGCGAGAAGTCCCGACGAGATCAGCCGCTCGATGAGATCGCGGATGAAGCTTCTCGGCTTGTCCGAGAGCGACGCGTAGGCCGGAAGATCCGCATATCCACCCGAAATCCGCGCGTTGTCGTCGCCATGGAGAAAATCGGTTATGAAGGCCACGCCGAAGCGTTCGTTTGTCGATGTGACCGCGTTGTAGACGCATCTTATCTCGAATGTCACGTCGAGCGTCACGTGTTCGTCGTTGCAGGACGAGCATTTTCCGCAGAAATCAAAGCTGGGAGTCTCGCCGAAATAGCGGAGTATGTAGCTTCTGAGGCAGTCGGTCGTCTCACAATACTCGATCATCTTGCTGAGCTTGCCGTACCTCGCATTCTTCGCGGCGACAGTGTCGGCGGAGTCGGTTCCCGATTCGTCGGCCGAGTTCTCGATGAGGAATTTCGCGACCATTATGTCTTTTTTCGAGAAAAGGAGAATGCACTCGGATTCGCTTCCGTCGCGTCCGGCACGCCCGGCCTCCTGATAATATGCCTCCATCGAGAGCGGCATATTGTAGTGGATTATGAATCCGACGTCGGGCTTGTCGATTCCCATTCCAAAGGCGTTCGTCGCGATCATGACCGGTTTCCGGTCGCGGATGAAATCCTCCTGATTCTGATTTCTGGTCGCGTCGTCGAGTCCGGCATGATACATCGTCACGTTATAGCCGCTTCTGAGAAGTTCGTAATAAACCTGCTCGACCGTCTTGCGGGTCATCGCGTATATTATCCCGGAGCGTTCGGAATGCTCGTCGAGATAGCGTTTGACAAAACCGATCGGATCGCTCTCGGTCTGGACGCCAAAGTAGAGATTCGGCCTGTCAAATCCGGTCGTGACCTCAAAGGGATTCTTCAGCCCGAGCAGCGATTTTATGTCGGTTTTGACAAGCTCGGTCGCAGTCGCCGTAAAGGCCGCGGCCACCGGACGCATCGGAAGCGAGTTCAGGAATCCCGAAATTGCCGTGTAGCTCGGCCTGAAATCGTGTCCCCACTGAGACACACAGTGCGCCTCGTCGACCGCAACGAGCGATATGTCAGCGTTCGCGGCAAAGTTTCTGAAGCTGTCGGTCTCAAGCCGCTCGGGCGCAACGTAGATAATTTTGTAGGCTCCGAGCGAGGCTCTTTGAAGTGCTATCGACATCTGCCTTGGAGTCAGCGTGCTGTTGAGGTAGGCGGCGCGGATTCCGTTTGAGTTGAGAGAGGTCACCTGATCGAGCATAAGCGAGATGAGCGGCGAGATGACAATCGTTATCCCGGGAAGCAGAATCGCGGGGATCTGATAGCAGATCGATTTTCCCGCTCCGGTCGGCATGACAGCCATTATATCGCGTCCAGCGATTATATTGTCGATTATCTTTTCCTGTCCGGGGCGGAAGGAATCATATCCGTAATATTTTTTCAGTATCGTAAATTTATCCTGCATACAGATCTCTTTTCAAGTTCTATTTCCCGATACCTATATTATACAACATTTTTTGCGTTCTGTAAAGGCTTTTCCGATAAACTGAATAAAAAAGTGAGCGCGTCGCGCTCAGGTTTTTATGTGCTTTTTGCACAAATCGTTCTGATTTTTTTGTATATTCTGCCTCTCGTATTTGAGCTTTGTCGCGTTGCCGCCGCGAAGATGTCTTTCGGATTTGTTTTTCATGAGCACAGCTCTCACGCGGACGAAAAGAGCCGGATCGGAGCGTTTCAGACGATATGTAATGTCCTTGTGGACGGTGGATTTGCTGATTCCGAAGGCCTTCGCGGCGGCTCTGACGGTCGAGTTATGCTCGATGACGTAAATCGCGATAAGCTTCGGACGGTCGTCGGTATCATAGATCAAGGCTTTCACTCCCGCACTGACTTTTTTGTAAATATATATTGCGTCGGACGGGATTTTATTCCGGGAAAACCGAAAAAAGCCGCTGTGCTTTTCGCCCGCGGCTTCAGTCTGCTAATAGTGAATAAATACAAATCGGAATGGAATTTTTGTGCAGTCATACGATTTTTCAAAAAATCGCGCCTTATCGTCATCATGCACAAATTTTGGTGAGATTTTTGTGCAATATCACTTTTTGAGGAATTTTATGTAAGCCTTCCAATCGGCGCGGCAGGGGGAATGCTCGCCCTCGCGGTTGTGGAACGCGATGCTGCCCTCGTCGAAATTCTCGCCAACCTCGGGGAATCTGTCGTCCGGCGCGACGAATCCGACGAGTCCGAGCTTTTCGTACGCGGACGACGCGGCCTTGCACAATAAGAACTCCGACTCGGGATCGGCCCAGATATCGAGCGACGACGCGCCGATCGCGACCTTTCTCGGTGCGATCGCGCCGACAAGGAAATGCTGGTCGAACGGCATATTTTCGATTCCGTCGTCGCGATAGTCGTTGTACTTCTTGCAGAACCAGTAGGGGAAGACGTCGTAGATGCGTCCGATCGTCTCGCCGGCCTTTCCGCGGGTGATCGCGTCGCCCGAGCATCCGGCGTTGTTCGAGAAGACATGGGTGAATCTCGTGTCCTGCGCGCCGCACCAGAGCGCGGTCTTGCCAAGGCGCGAGTGGCCGAGAACGGCGATTTTTGTCTCGTCAAAGAGTCCGAGGGTCAGAAGAAAATCGAGCGAACGGCTGGCCGCCCACGCCCACATTCCGAGCGCGCCCCAGTTGTCGGACGAGTTCTCATCGCGCGGGAAAAGCGGCGCGACGCCCGACTTGAAGCCGTCGTTCTTATTGTCGGCGGCGACGTCGGTGTAGCAGAATCTCGCGACCGCGACGCCGTTTTCAACGACGATCTCCTCCTCGGGAATCATTCCGCTCGGCATGTCAAACTCAAAGCTTATGTAGATTATGAGCGGAACCTTCTTTTCGGTCTTCGGAACCGAGAGGAAAAGCGGGAATCTGAAATCGCCGCCAGGAGTCGTCGCGGTGATCTCGTAGTGATAGTGCTTTCCGAATCCGGCGAAGCATTTTTCGTGCTTATAGGTGCATTTTCCGCTGACCTTTGACTTAAAGTCAGGCGTTCTTCCGTAGATGTTCTCCGAGAGAATGTCGACGATCCTCTTCCGGTTCTGTTCGGGATCGGGATCGAACGGAATCTCCGGGAGCTTTCTTGAATCGAGAATTTCTTTTATGAATGACATATTCTGGTCTCACTTTCGTTTTTCTGCTCTTTCAGGCGATACAAATAGTATATCACATCTGGATGAAAAAATCAATAGAAAACGCGAAATTTCACGCCGGAAATTCCGGCGTGAAACAGGGAAAGTGTGAACTTCAGCCAAGCTTCACATCGAAGGTGAATTCCTCCGGCGTAAGTTCGTATTCCGGCTCGGGCTCGGGACCGCAGGACGCGCTTCCGAGCGGACGCATCTTATAATCAAGGTAGAGATATTTCTTTCCGCCGCGGCAAAGCTCGTCATAGTGGCGCGCCGCCGTGAGATTTTCAAGCGAGAAATCGTGGCAGGAGAACGCGAAGCTTCCGGTCGCGGTGAGCGAGAGATCCTTTCCGGAGAGCGTGACCCGGCGGCAGTTTTCGTGGTTTCCGGTCTCCTGCGGGACGTCGTAGATGAAGTTGAGATCGGGAATTTCCTTCCTGAAGACTCCGAAATGACTGTTCGCCCTGCGGTCGGAGTAGCTGTCGCCCTCTCCGCGTCCGAACCATTCGCAGGTTGTGTAGTCCTCCAAAAGACCGAACATGATTCCGATCCTCGGGAGCTTTCCGGGAATTCTTCCGTAGGGCTTGCCGTGGACGCTGATCTTCACGCCGTCCGAGATCTCATACGCGATCTCGACGTCAAATCCCCAGAAATACCCCTGCGGAAGGAGCTTTCCGACCGCGACGAGACGGTCGCCGTCGACCTTCCACTCGTGGAATCCGAATCTCGCGGTGTGAACGAGCGCGCCGCGCCATTCACCCATTCGTCTCGGGAAAAGCTTTTCGATTCCGTCATTGTCGGTGTAAGCGCGCCAGAGATTCAGCCTCATAGGCTCGTCGATGAGGATTTTTCCGTCCTTTTCGAGCTTTGAGAGAAGTCCTCCGGCAAATTCGAGACTCAGCTTTCCGGACTTCACCTTCGCGTTTCCGGACTCATCGTGGGTTTCGGTAAGGCTCTCGGACTTTCCGGTGAATTCAACCTTTTCGTCGCGGAGAATTATCTGTTTGTCGCCGAGCTGCTTTCCATTCATCGTGAAGAGAAGGCGCGCCGAGACGTGACCAAAACCGTCGTCAAAGCCGAGATCGGGATTTATCATCGCCGACCCGCGCGGCGGAATGTCGGCGAGCGGGATAATTTCATGTCTGATCGTCGTGACCTCTCCGGACCTATCGTCATAGCCGATGACCGAGAAATCGACCGTCGCGCCGCTTATCGTCGTGAAATCGTAGCTGCTCGAGACTCTGATTCCGTCCTCCTCACGGTCGATGAAGATCGGCGCGCTGACCTCGCGCAGTTCGTCCCACGAGGGCTTCGGAGTCCCGTCGCTCGTGTGGAATCCGTCGAGCGAGAAGTTTGACCAGTGGTAGAGATCCTCAAAATCGCCGCCGTAGAGATAGCGCGGCTTTCCGTCCTTACCCTCAACATAGAAGCCGTGGCTCTTGAACTCCCAGACATAGCCGCCCGCGTACTGCTCATTGTGGTAGACGTGATTCCAGATGTCCTCAAGTCCTCCGGGGCTGTTGCCCATCGCGTGCGCGTATTCGACCATCAGAACCGGGCGTCCCTCGGTGCCGAAGCTCTTAAGCGTCGCCATCGACATATATCCGGTCTCACGGAAGTCAGTATGTGCCTCGGGAATGGTTCCGGCGCAACTAAAGTGAATCGGCTTCCTCACTCTCTGTCCGCGGAGCCAGAGCGAGATCTTATCGTAGCTGTCGCCCTTTCCGCATTCGTTTCCGAGCGACCAGATGTTGACACAGGTCTCGTTCTTGTCCTGAGAATACATCCGGTAAACGCGGTCGAAGAAAGCGTCGTACCAGTCGGGATTCTTGTTGAGTGCGCCCTGATCGCCGGTCACCTCGCAGCCGTGGGTTTCGAGATCGGCCTCGTCCATGACGTAGATTCCAAGCTCCGACGCGTACTCATAGAACACCGGGTCGCGAGGATAATGCGAGTTGCGGATCGCGTTGAGATTGCAGGATTTTATGTCGCAAAGCTCACTTAAGATCTGCTCGCGCGTGATCGCCTGACCGGTATGGCAGTTGTTATCGTGGCGGTTGACTCCCTTGAGTCTGATCGGCTTTCCGTTGAGGAGCAGCTTGTTCCCGACGACCTCGGAGAAGCGCATACCGATCCTCTTCGTGTGAACCTCGTTTCCAACCCGCAGAACGAGCTCATAGAGATACGGATCCTCGGCGTTCCAGAGACGCGGCTTCTCAACCTTCAGGAAGACCTCCTCCCCGCAGTCGTCAGCCGACGCCATTAGATTTCCGTCGGCGTCATAAAGCTCGGCCGAGAGCTTTCCGACCGACTCGGCGAAGAGTCTGAATCCGTCCGCCTCGGGAACGATCGTGTAGTCCCAGAGATATTCCTTCTCCATCCCGACAAGATAAACGTCGCGGATGATTCCGTTCGCGAGGAGCATATCTTGATTTTCAAGATACGAAGCGTCGCTCCATGTGAAGACCTTCACCGCGAGGAGATTTTCGCCGTCATGAAGCTTATCTGTGACGTCGAACTCGGACGCGATGCGCGATCCCTTCGAGAATCCGACATATTCCCCGTTGAGCCAGACGAAATACGCGCCGCCGACTCCCATGAAGCGGAGAATGGTCTTTTCGGATTTCTTCGCCGTGAAGGATTTTCTGTAGAGTCCGACCGGGTTGTCGCGGTGAATGTACGGCGGATCGTAGGGGAACGGGAACTGGACGTTCGGGAATTTGCAGAGTCCGTAGCCCTGATACTGCCACATCGACGGAACCTTCACGTCGTCAAACTGAGCCTCGGAAAAATCGGCGCGGAAGAATTCGGAATCGTCGTTTTCGGGAAGCCATCTGAATTTCCAGTCGCCCGAAAGCAGGGTCACGCGGTCGGATTTTTCGAAATTTCTCGGGGTTATACCGCGCACGGACGCTGGAATCAGCATACTGCGCGAGGGCAGGCGGTTTTCGGAAAGCATATGATTGTTTTCTATGTAATTTCTTATGTTCATAGTCACACTCCCATCACTGGTATTTTACTAAAATTATACCACATTCCGCCGCGTTTGTAAATGGAAAATTCGTATTATTATATGTCTTAATCATACTAAAAAAGGCTTGACTTATCCACGGCGATATGTTATAATGAGATTATATCGCATAGCGGGAGGAAATCATGGATTTTCAGAAGCTTCTCACAGGCAATATAAAGACTTTCACCGAGGACGGATATTACGTCTGGTGCGGCTCGATGTTCGAGCAGAGCGGAAAATATTACCTCTTCTACATGGGAAATCACGGAAACGGAGACTGGTGGACTCACTGCAACAATCAGCGCATAGGCATGGCGTGGGCGTACGATCCCGAGGGCGAGTGGCACTTCGCCGATCGGCCGGCAATCGACGTCTCGGAGTCCGGCTTTGACAGTCTGATGGTCTCGAACCCGGCCGTGACAAAAACACCTGACGGAAAGCTCCTCATGGTCTACAAGGGCGTCTCGGGAAACGGATCGCTCCCGAAGGGCGGCGACGTCGTCTGCGGCGTCGCCGTCGCCGGGTCTCCGGGCGGAGAATTCAAGAAGATCGGACGGCCGATAATGGTCAATCCCAAAAACGGCTGGTCGGTCGAGGATCCCTTCATCTGGCGCGGAGATGACCGCTTTTACGCGCTCGTCAAGGATTTTCAGGGCTATTTCACAAGGACAGACGGCTCAGCCACCGCGCTTTTCGAGTCGGACTACGGAATCGCCTGAGTGTCCGCTCGCCTTTGAACGGAAGCTCGCCGGAAAGCCTGTCTATAAGCTTGAACGCCCGCAGATCTTCTTTGAAAACGGCAGACCGTCGATCCTCATCTGCGCCTGCGCGGCTGACGAGAAATTCGATGCCGTCTTCAGTGTCAGAATCAAATTAAAGCAGTGAACGAAAACATGGAAAAGAAAGCGAAAAAGAATATCACCGATGAGCTTGACCACGGAAAAATCCTTCCGCTCATAATAAGACTCTCGATCCCGGCCGTCTTCGCTCAGCTCATTACATTTTTATATAATATCGTCGACCGGATGTACGTCGCGAAGATCGAGAACGTCGGAATGGACGCGCTCGCCGCGCTCGGAATCGTACTTCCGATCACGCTGATAATTCAGGCCTTCGCCGATCTCGTCGGTCTTGGCGGCGCGCCCAGAGCCGGAATCCGCATGGGCGAGGGAAAGCGCGACGAGGCGAACCGGATCTTCAACACGGCTTTTCTCTTACTCGGAATCATCGCGCTGACGATCGGATGCGTGACCTTCGTTTTTTCAAGGCAGATCGTCCTTCTCTTCGGCTGTCCGCCGAGCGCGGCCGGGTTCGCGGTGGATTATCTCAGAATCTACTCCTGCGGTACATTCTTCATCATGATGGCCAGCGGACTCAATCCGTTCATCCTCACACAGGGCTATTCGCTCGTCGCGATGGGGTCGGTTCTCCTCGGCGCGTGCATGAATATCATCCTAGACCCGATCTTCATCTTCGCGCTCGGAATGGGCGTGAAGGGTTCGAGTCTGGCGACCGTGTTTTCGCAGTTCTGCTCATTCACGCTCGTAATCTGCTTCTTCAATACGAAAAAAAGCATTTTTCATTTCAGAACAGGTGAGATGAGGCTCGTCCCGGCGAGGATTTTCAGCATCGTCTCGCTCGGCTTCACTCCATTCGTGATGACGATCACCGAGTGCGCGATTCAGGTCGTCTTCAATATAAACCTGAACCGCTCGACCGGAGGAGACCGCGACTACACCGCCGCGCTGACGATAATGTTAAGCGCACTTCAGCTGATCTCGCTCCCGCTGAACGGACTCGGAAACGGCGTCCAGCCCTTTGTAAGCTACAACTACGGCAAGGGCGACGAGATCCGCCTGAAAAAGGGGATAAAATACGTCACGATCATGGCCTTCTGCTTCTGCGTCACGATCTGGTCGGTTTCGATGACAATCCCCGAAATCTACGCCAGACTCTTCTCGGCAAACGAGGCGGTCACTGAGATAGTCAGAAAATACTGCCCGCTTTTCCTGATGGGTTCGATAATGTTCTTCGTCCAGATGACCCTGCAAAATGTCAACGTCGCGCTCGGACAGGCAAAGTCCGCGCTTCTTCTCGCGGTCAACCGCAAGGTCGTGATTCTGATTCCGCTCTGCTTTGTCCTGACACATTTTCTCGGCTTCAAGGGAGTCTATATGTCGGAGGGAATCGCCGATTTCGCCGCCGGGACGATCACAGCCACGGTGATTTTCACCTCGTTTCCGAGAATATTCAGAAAGCGCGCCGAAGAAGTAAAACGCATCGAGCAAAACGGAGATAAATAAAAATCTGAGCAAAATTTTCCATTTCACACTTGACATCGGCCTTTACATATGTTAAAATATAAGAAAACTCGCAGGAGGAACTCATGAACAAACTCATTGATTTTACAAAAAAGCATCTGCTCTCCGACCTCGCGGTCGAAGTGAACCTTAACCGCGGACGCCACGGCGAACTCGCGGTCGAATCCGAACAGACCGATGGAAACAGGGTCATATACACCTTCAGGCCCGCCGCCGGAGTCGATAAGCTCGTCATAACCGCCGAGGCTGGCGACGAGAGTATTCTCTTCTCGATCGACGCCGAGATCAACGCGATAAAGGGCGTCGCCTGTGGATTCGCTCCCGAAAACGCGATTCTCCTCACTCTGGGCGACATAAAGCCCGACGCGCTCCTCGGAAGCCGCCACGACGGCCCGTGGTGGATGTATCCGACCTTCGGAAACGATTTTTCGTCGATCGCGCCCAGAACGCAGTCGCTTCTCGTGAAGTCGGGCGAACTCAGCTATCATCTGCTCCCGCTCACCGGAGATAATTTCCGCTTTGAGTTCAACGCCGGAAAAGGCGAATTCACCTCGGATATGAGCGGAATCTGCAAGCTCACCGGAGCCTTCCTCGCCGTTTCGGTCTCGACAGACCCGATCCGCGCGGTTGAGGCGAACTACCGCGGCGCGAGAAAGCTCGGCGGAATCCTCGTCCCGCTCAGAAGCGAGAGAGTGCTTCCCGAGCATTTCAGAGGCTTCGGCTGGTGTACATGGGACGCGTTCTATAGGGAAGTCACGTCCGAAAAGATCTACGAAAAGCTCACCGAGTTCAAAGAGAAGAACATCCCGGTCAAGTGGGTCATAATCGACGACGGCTGGATGACCACAAACGGCGACAAGCTCTCGGGCTTTGACGTCAACCGCTCAAAGTTCCCCGAGGGTCTCGGCGCGACGATCGCGAAGATGAAGAAGGATTTCGGCGTCGAAAAGGTCGGCGTCTGGCACGCTTTCAACGGCTACTGGCGCGGAGTTGACATTAACTCGAAGCTCTATGAGGAGCAGAAGGATAATCTCTTCATCACCCCGAGCGGACTCGCGCTTCCCTCTCTTGACGAGGAAAAGGCCTTCAGATTCTGGGACGCGTGGCATTCCTTCCTCGCTTCAGAGGGCGTAGACTTCCTCAAGGTCGACAATCAGTCCTCGAACTCAACTTATATCATAGGCGCGATCCCGACGGCCGAGGGCTGCCGCAGAGCGCACAACTCAATTGAGCGTTCGATCACGAAAAACTTCGGCGGCGCGGTCATCGACTGCATGGGAATGGATATGGAAAACGTTCTTGCGCGTCCGATGTCGGCGGTTTCGAGAAACAGCGACGACTTCTTCCCGAAGCGCGAGCGCGGGTTCATAAAGCACCTGACTCAGAACGTCTACAACGCGATCTGGCACAGTCAGATCTACTTCTGCGATTTCGATATGTGGTGGTCGGATCATCCCGAGTCAGCAATCCAGAGCGGCGTTCTCCGCGCGATCTCGGGTTCCCCGATTTATGTCAGCGACAAGATCGGCGAATCAAACCATGACAACATCCTCCCGACGATCGGTGATGACGGAAAGGTCATGCTTTGCGACGAGGCGGCGAGACCAACTCTCGACTGCGTTTACACCGACTGCGCGGCCGAAAATAAGCTCCTCAAGATCTGGAACCGTTCTGGCGGCAGTTTCGCGCTGGCGGCCTTCAACGTGAGCGATTCCGACGTGACCGACACGGTCGACTTCGCGGCGATCCCCGGGCTTTCGCAGGACACCGAGTATGTCGCATATGAGTACTTCTCGAAGAAATTCACGCGTATCTGCTCGTTTGAGGACGAGACTCTGACCCTCCCGAAGGACGGCGTGGCGGTCTGGTCGATCTATCCGGTCATCCGCCCGGACGAGGATTCGGACGAGGGCGCGTACATCGAACTCGGCGACGTGACAAAGTACGTCCCGATCGCGTCGGATAAGAAGGTAAAGACGCTCGTTTCGGAGATTCTCTGAGATAAAATCACATAAAAATACCGCGGGAATCCGAAGCCCGCGGTATTTCTGAAAGGATAGCAATATGATTTCCACACTTATACGCGAAGGAAACTGGTACAAAGGCAATTTTCACACTCACACCACCGTCAGCGACGGCGAACTTACTCCCGAGCAGACCGCGCGCCTCTACCGCGACGCGGGATATGATTTTCTGGCTCTCACCGACCATAACCGCTGGGGAAACGCGCCGCTTTCGGATGAAAAATTCCTGCTCTTTCAGGGCGTCGAGATCGACACTGTGTGGCAGGGCGGAGTTCACCATATCGTCGGAATCGGCGGAGATCATCCCGACAAAACGCTCGTCCCGGTCGAGTACCGACGCGACGTCCACCCGCAGAAAACCATTGATTATATACTCGGCGAGGGCGGGATAGCTATATACGCGCATCCCTTCTGGAGCTACGCCGACCACGCGCTTCTCGCGTCTCTCAAAGGGCTTTGCGGCATGGAGATCATAAACTACAGCTGTGAGCAGGAGTGGAAAAGCGGAATCGCCGAGGAATATTTCGAATATCTCTGGCGCGACGGAAATCAGATCTGGTGCTTCGGCTCTGACGACGCGCACGGACACGTTCCCGACTATCGCGGGGGATATATCAGAGTAAAGGCGAAGTCGCTCACCCACAGGGACATTCTCGCGGCGATAAACGAAGGAAGCTTCACGGCGAGCTACGGTCCGGACGGACACACCGCGCCGGAGCTTTACGATTTCTATGTGGATGACGGAGTCGCGCACGTCGAATGCTCGCCCTGCCGGAATATCTATCTCAACGTAAGACGCGAATGGCCGGGATATCATCCCGCGCACGGAACGCCGTCAGGACCGCTTGTCAGCCATTCATGGGAGCTTCCGAAGGACGCGAAGACAGTGAAAGCGATTCTCACGGGCTTTGACGGCTCGATCACATGGAGTCAGCCGATAAGACTGTAAAATCATTTCACGAAAACGCGCCGAGGATTTCTTTCGCCGACTTCACCGACTCTGCCGTCGGAACAGGCACGTCCTTCAGCCTGTACGGTATTCCGAGCTTCTCCCACTTGAAGATTCCGAGCGTGTGATACGGAAGAACCTCCACTCTTTTCACGTTTTTCAGAGTGTCGAGGAAGGCGCGGATTCCGCGAAGATTCTCCTCGTCGTCGGTTATCCCGGGGACAAGGACGTGACGGATCCAGACCGGCTTTCCGATCCCGTCAAGATATCTCGCGAAGTCGAGAATGTTTTCGTTTGTGTGTCCGGTGAGAAGTCTGTGCTTTTCCGGGTCGATGTGCTTTATGTCGAGCATCACAAGATCGGTGTTCTCCATAAGCTTCGGCAGCTTTTCAAAGAAACTTCCCTCGCGCGTGAAGGGCTGTCCGGCGGTGTCAAGCACGGTTCCGACGTCGTTTTCCTTCGCCAGACCGAAAAGCTCGGTCAGAAAATCAAGCTGTAAAAGCGGTTCGCCGCCGCTGACCGTGATTCCGCCTTCTCCGCCCCAGTAGCTCTTATACCGCAGAGCCTGCTTTATGAGCGCGGACGGTAAAACTTCCTTGCAGCCGCATGGCGGATCGCCGTCCTTCGGCTCATCGGCTCCCGGAATTTTCCACGTGTCGGGATTATGGCAGTACGCGCACCGCATACGGCAGCCCTGAAGGAAGATCACAAACCGCACGCCGGGACCGTCCACCGAGCCGAAGCTGTCGGTCGAGTGAATATATCCTGTAGTCTCCATAAATTCTGATCCTTTCATAAGGGAAACACTGATTTATTCAGTGTTTCCCAAGACAAAGCCGCCAGCCGGAAAATCCGGCTGACGGCTTTGTCACAGTATCTGTAAATTCAGCCGGATCCCGTCACATCGACTCGTGGCAGGTTCTCGAAATGACATCGAGCTGCTGCTCTCTCGTGAGGTCGATGAACTTGACCGCGTAGCCCGAGACACGGATCGTGAAGTTGGCGTACTCAGGCTTTTCGGGATGCTCCATCGCGTCCTTCAGCTTGTCGAGTCCGAAGACGTTGACGTTCAGGTGATGCGCGCCCTTGTCGAAATATCCGTCAAGGACGTGGACGAGGTTGTTCTTTCTCTCGTCCGGAGTGTGTCCGAGCGCGTCGGGAGCGATCGTCTCGGTGTTCGAGATGCCGTCGAGCGCGTACTCATAAGGGAGCTTAGCGACCGAGTTGAGCGAAGCGAGAAGCCCGTTCTGCTCCGCGCCGTAGGACGGGGTCGCGCCGGGAGCGAAGGGAGTGAACGCCGGGCGTCCGTCGGGAAGCGCGCCGGTCGCCTTTCCGTAGACGACGTTCGAGG
>CAKSVM010000040.1 GCA_934503195.1 uncultured Eubacteriales bacterium | reverse complement strand
CGGATTTAGCTCATTTGGTAGAGCGCGACCTTGCCAAGGTCGAGGTGGCGGGTTCGAGCCCCGTAATCCGCTCCATATTCCGGAGGCATAGCTCAGCTGGTTAGAGTGCTTGCTTGACATGCAAGAGGTCACAAGTTCGATTCTTGTTGTCTCCACCAAAAGTACCGTTCATCCGAACGGTACTTTTTCTTTTCACTTCAGCAGCCCGCTGTCGCCGCACCAGCCGCATCGCCAGCTTTTTCCATGAACGGTCGCTCTTGCTCCGCAGCTGGGACAGCGTATCGTCTTCGGACGCTTCATGTCCGCCCCATCATCGTGCCCGGACGACGAGCGGAACACGCTCACAGCCGCAAAGGCGCATATCACCGCTATCGCGATTAGAATTACTATCAGCATATACCCCTCCTTAAACGCACAAGGCGCGGCGGCCGGAAGCTTTTCCCGGCGGCCGCGCTTTTTTGTCAGAATTTCAGTTCATCGTAAGACGTTATCCGCGAAATCCGCTTCGAAAGCGTTCTCGCCGACTCTCTTACAACTCCCGCCGGAGCCTTCGTGAAAACCTCGTCGCACATATCGCTCCGGTAATAAGTGAGCCTTATCTCAGCCGGAAGCGAAGTCGTGAGCGGCTTTATATCCTTATACCCGCGCGCCGCGCTTATCAGAGCCTTTTCGAGAATCGCGTCGGCGTCCGGATAATCGACGCAGAGATTCCGGCAGTCGGCGTGCTTAACGGCCGCCGTGATTATCCCGGGAATGTACTCCTTCGCCTGCTCGCAGGCCGCGTCGTCGCCCGAACACATCGCGACCGGAACGCCATACGCGCCGCAGAAAAGCGCGTGGATCCCGAGTTCGCCGTATTCCCTTCCATTTACCTCATACGAGAACCATTTCTTTGAACTCATCGTGTGGTCGAGGAAGCCTCCGAGCGTCCCGGCTCTCGTGTGACAGCCGAGTTCGATCTGGAAATCAATCTCACCCGAGCGGATAAGCTCCTGCCAGCCCGCGATTGTCGTCTTTTCGGCGAAAGGATCGATCGCCGACGGATCGATATTCCCGCCCCCGCCGTGGCCGTCGAGATAATAAATCTTCTCCGCCCCGTTTTCGCGAAGCACGCGGATCGCGAAGTTCAGCGATTTTTCAAGCTTTTTGCAGGCGTCGGCGTAGTCCGGCTTTTTTTCGATGCAGTCGATCGACAGAACTCCGCTTATGCCCTCAAGATCGGTAAGAATAAATACTTTCATGATATCACCCCGTTAATTATATCATATTCCGCGTAATATTGCAATACACAATTATGTCAGATAGTTTCACATTTTGTGCGGGAACTCAGCGAATCCCCGCAAAATCTGCGTATCCATATTCATTTCCGGAAGCTGTCACGATACTTTCCGGGAGACACGCCGGTTTGCTCCTCAAAAACGCGATAGAAGCTGCGAACCGACTCGAATCCGGCACGCGCTGAAATAACATCGATGCTGTCGGGAGTCGAAAGCAGTTGGAATTTGGCATCGTTCACCCGTAGTATGTTTATATATTTTCTCGGACTCGTTTTCAGATTGGCCGCAAACATATCCGAAAGCATCCGTGTTGTGTAACCAAACCTTGTCGCGAGCTCAGACGGCTTAATGCTTGAATCGCGGTAGTTCTCACAGATACAGCCGATTATCTCAAGAAATGAGTCCTCGCGTTTTACATGAGTAATGGAATCTTGATTTTTCGACTTGAAGAACGAGATTATCGAATTCGCCAGCGAGATCAGGAATATCTTGTTTTGCGGCTCTTTCCTTCTGAATTCCGTTTCCCTTATAACACCATCGCCATTGTCCTTTAGACATTTTATCAGATCGCGCATCGACATCGCCGCGTTGTCACGCTCATAATAGAAGTTATTCTTCATCATCTGAAGCGACGGCATCAGAACGTATTTCGGAATCGACACTAAGTAATGTCTCGCGCCGTCCCGGTTTGTCGTGGCGTGCGGAACTCCGCTGTTGATACATATATAATCATTTTCCTTCATTGTGAACCAGTTATTGTCCACGTTCACACGCATTCCGCCGTCAATCGCGTATATTATTTCAATCATATAGTGAAAATGTTCGGCGACATCCGCCCGGCAGATTGAAAGTGTCGCCCACGGGAGTACGCTCATATCGCGGCTATATTCATAATATTTGTCATTCATATTATAATTTGAAAAGCATCCTTTCCAACCCGTATTTCACAAAAATGGCAGCAAATCGCGCAAATATGTCATTTACAATTATACACCAGCTGTGCTATAATGTCAATAGCAAAAATAAAATTTTCGAAAAAAGAGGTATAATCAATGTATACAAAACGCTATGTCAGCCTGATTCTTGCTATTCTCATTGCATTCGTAACCGCATCCTGCGCGAAGGACAGCGGTCAGTCAGATGGAACGACCGCTCCGGATAATGGCGAAACGGACGTCACAACAGTTCCCGAAGAGTACACCTATCCGTCAGAAAAGTTCGATGGCTATGAATTCACGTTCTTCAGTGCCGACACGCAGTTCGGATGCTATGTAAGAATGGACTTTGACGAACAGACCGGAGACAAGCTCGACGACTCCGTCTATGCCCGCAACCGCCGGATTGAGGAAAAATTCGACTGCGTGATAAGTGAATACAAATTCGACGCGTCGGTTTGGAATGTCGGACAGGTGAATATGTGTAAAGCATTCGCGCAGATGGTCATGGCGAACGACACGGACTATGACGCCGCTTATCTGCCGATCTACTTCCAGCCATCCGTCGCGACCGAAGGGTATCTCGAGGATCTCAAATCAATCCCGGAACTGAATCTCGATAAGCCATGGTGGGACAACGCGCTCAACGATGAAATGACTATAGGAACAAATCTCTACACCGCATCAAGCGCACTCAACTTCATGACATTCGACCTTTCGTGGGTGCTTCTCTTCAATGAAAATATTATGACTGATTATGGTGTGGCAAAACCCTATGAAGACGTGCGGGCGGGAACATGGACACTTGACAAGCTGAACACGCTTTTAAGCGGTGCCGCTTCGCTGAACGGCGACGATTCCTTCAACTGGAATCCCGACGGCAACTCGGTCTATGGCATAGCCAACCATACTACAAGCCCATCGCCATTCATTTTCAGTGCCAGAAACAAACTAATGACACATGAAGGCGATAAGTTCACATTCACGGCAAACACCGACCGGATGTTTTCAACAATCGACAAGCTCATAACGCTTCTTGATGAGGAAAGCGGAAAAGCCTATTCCCAAAGCATCGCGGATTTCTCAAAGCGCGCCGGTTATCTCTACGCGTTCTTCCATGACCGCGCGATGTTTATAAGCTGTGAACTCAAATCCGCGATGGAGCTTCGTTCGATGGAATCCGACTTCGGACTCGTCCCGATGCCGAAATACGACGAGACGCAGAACGATTACATCACTTATGTAAACCCGATCTCTTGCTTCTTAACAATTCCGACGACCAACCCCGATATGCGCCGCACCGGAATCATCATCGACGCGCTTACATATGACAGCTACAAAAACTGCCTGCCCGTCTATTATGACGTTACGGTTTCGCAGAAGGGACTACGGAACGAGGATTCGATCGAAATGCTTCAGATAATCCGCGGAACGCGTTCGACACTGGTCTCGAATATATTCGGAATCACCACAGCTCTCGACTCCGCGCTTCAGTCGATAGTCATTAAGGGTCAGAGCACTGCCGCCTCGACGATCGCCTCCGCTGAGTCGCAGGTGGAGGAGAATCTCGCGAAGGTTCTTGAGGCGTTGGAAAAATAACCGCATATATAAGATCGTGATATAACACCAGAACATAAAAGGGTTGCCGCTCCCGCGGCAACCCCTTTGCTTTAGTTTCGGATAGTATATCGTCACGGCACGGCTGCGTCCGTGTCTTTTATTGACCACTGTTATCCATGGAAGAATCCCCGTCCCCCGTCCCGATCCCCTCAACAAACCCGCGCCATCCGTGAACCGGATCGCTCGCGTCTTCCGAATAATCCGGATAATACCCGGCCGAAAGATACAATTTGTCGTTCCCGAGCCAGAACGAATCATAATTTTCCACGTCGTCAAACTTCTCTCTGTAATCCTCGCGCAGCTCATCAAGCGTGTATAGATTAAAGAACGAACCATATTCCGACTGGTCAAGGTTTTCGAAAAAACTGTCGAGCATATCGCTGATCTCTTCCTTCGAATAGAACGCCGAGAGCGGGAGCCTTTCCCCGGTCTTCAGGTCAAAGGTCATTCCCTCGTCATCAACGTGCTGAACAGAGCCGCCGCCCGCGATCTGAGCCGAGAAGTGGATGCTCAGAATCTCATCGTCGTCCCTTGTCACCTCATAGATCAGCTTTAAGGACATCGAATCTCCGGCGGCGGTCGAGTCGCTGTTCATCCGCTCATCGCAGATTCCGGAGATATATTCGCTTATCGTCTTGTTGATTTTTTCCCTGGCCTCGCCGGAAATGACCGGATAATGCACACTCATGTCAACAAGTGCCTCCGGATACCGATAGATGAATCCGTTATGCTTTACTTTATGTGTCTTACTGATCTCGATTTCGTCAATCTGATCCGTGACGCTTATCGACACCTTCACGACCTTTTTATTGGCAAGGTCATAGGTATACCATCCTTCAGAGAGCCACCGTGACATCCCGCCGTCGGTGATATCAATCCTCACCATGTCATTTTCCATCCACTCACCGAGCGTGAACGTTGGTCTGTCAGAGTACTCCGTGTTCTTCCACTCAAGAATCGGAATCATAACATCTTCCGACCTGCCGTCAGGCAGGTCGATCACCTTTCTCCGGTCGATGTCAAATACCAGATCCGTAAGCACTATCATATGATCCATCTCATCCCTCACGGCCACATATCTGCTGTCAGGCGACCAGTAAACTTGGAAATTTGTATACGGGCCGTAATAACGGTTCTTTGCGTTGGCGTTCTTTATCATGAGTATCTCCCGGGTGGCCGTGTCGATGACGCTGAGCCGTTCGTAACCGATAGTCAGGTCTCCGCCCCATTCTATTTCTGTAAAGCTCCCGGCCTGCGTTTTAAGCGCGTACTTTCCGTCCGGTGATACGGTTTCGGTATCATACCTTGCCGGGTCGATCGAATACGCCACTATCATCGCGACGATCCAGGGGACATTCTCCAGCATAGTACCGCCGACGTGCGGATTTTCTTTTATAAGCTCGTCAAGATATGGAAGCGCGGACTTTCCGAGCGCGGCTATATTCCTGATCAGCTCCATCTGAGTATCACCGTAATCCCCTCTATAGACCCAGTCCGTATCGGCCGTCAGAGCGTCGATATTTTCGTCGACAACCGCTCTTATCTCGTCCTCGGAAAGCGCGGGCGGCTCCGCCTTTTCCGGCGGCTTTTCATACGTGAAGTCCTTTATCTCCCCCGCCGCCGGGTCAAACGTATAGCTTCCGGTCAGGGTCGAATGCAGGAATTTCACGCCGACATCAAGCTCAAAGTCCACCGAAAGTCTGTCGGAATCCCATTCGAGTCCGACGTTTCTGAGCGTCAGGAAAGATCCGGTCCCGGGATTTTCGGTAATGATCCGGTTGTAGACTTCAAGCGTCGGGAGTGAACGCGTTTCCCCGCTCTCAGTGTCGACAACACACTCGGCTTCCGGAAAGCAGTCGTCATTCTGCGCGGCGGTCAGAAGAAGATACCGTCTGTCATCCGACCATTTTTCCGCGACGTCGGAGTACTTGTCCTCCGGGAAAATTCCGGTATAATCGAAATCCGCGGGTTCCGGCTCAGATCTGATATAGGCCGTGGTGTCCGGAGCCGACGTTTCAGGCTCGGACGTTTCGGGTTCGGAGGTTTCAATAGGAATAACAGCCGTCGTCACGTCGGACGCAGCCTCTTCGGCTCCGGACGTGGAGTCGGACGTGCCGCTCTCAGATGCTCCGGAAAGAACTTCGTCAGATCCGGGATTCTCGGGAATTTCTGCCGTGACGCAGGATGTTGAGGCGATTGAAAGCACTACAAACGCCGCGATTATTGTAAATTTCCGTGACATATGATCCCCCGCTATATAACATTTAGTACAACCATTATACACTATCCGCGCCGGATTGTCAATAAGACAAAATGTAAATTTTCGGTGTCAGCAAGACCACGCCCGCGCATAATAAGCCATTCGCTCCGTGTCTGCCGCGCAAGACATTAGTTGTGTCTGAAATGTTGCTAAAATGTAAAATGAGGTCGAAATATCCGAATTTTTACCGTTCCTTAGCCGGATATATGCTATAATTATTATATCGAATATCAACAGAAGCATGGTGATCAAGCTTATGAAAAAGTTTATCAAAAACATTATCGTCCTGCTGATCGCGCTGATTATCGCCCATGTGATAAGCCTGATATTTCAGTGCCTCGGCGTTGAGGAACAGATATCGACGATTTTCGTTCTCGCCGTATTTATAGTGTCTCTCTGCACCGAAGGATATATCTATGGAATAATTTCGGCCTTTCTCAGCACTATCGTCATCAATTACACATTTACATATCCATTCAACGCCTTTGACTTCATAACGCCGACAAACATGATCTCGGCGTTAATCATGCTGATAGTCGCAATTATCACCGGAATACTGACGACAAGGATCAAGGATTACGAGGCACTGAAGGCCGAAAGCGAGCGCGAAAAGACGCGTTCAAATCTTCTGCGCGCGATCTCCCATGACCTCCGCACACCGCTTACGTCAATCTACAGCGCAAGCTCGCTTCTCAAAGAGCGGCAAGGCTCGCTCACAGATGATCAGGAAACGACGATGCTATCTAATATCCAGAAGGACGCTGAGTGGCTGATCCGCATGGTTGAAAATCTCCTTTCGGTCACACGGATAGATAATAAGTCGATGACGATAAACAAAACGTCAACGATACTTGACGAGCTTATCGACTCGTCTGTCACAAAGTTCTATCAGTCTCATCCGGATCAGGCGATAGAGGTTTCAATACCAAAAGACATTGTGATTTTCTCGGCCGACTTGATTCTCATCGAGCAGGTCATCCTGAACCTTCTGGACAACGCCATAATCCACGCCAAGGGCATGACGGCGCTTTCGCTGAAAGCCTATCCCGAGGATGATCATATCGTCTTCGAAATTATGGACAACGGCTGTGGAATAGATGAAAACAAGCTCAAGAACATCCTTGACGGCGGCTGTGAGCCGCCACAGAAGAACCCGCCGCCAAAGGCGCATCAATACTCGGGAATCGGGCTCTCGGTATGTTCAACGATAATCAAAGCGCACGGCGGAGAAATCACGGCACAGAATCTCAAGAGCGGCGGCGCGTTGTTCCGCTTTACGATAAAGAGGGAGAAAAATGTTGATTAAAAACAATAAGTTCAAAGTACTGCTGGTAGAGGACGATGAAAGCATACAGTCAATCATGAAGGCTCTGCTGGAATCCGCCGGATATCAGATAATAATCGCCGGAACCTGCGAACTCGCGGTAATGCTGTATTCATCTCATATGCCGGATATTGTTATCCTTGATCTCGGTCTTCCGGACAGCGACGGAATGCGGTTTCTTGAATTTGTCCGTAGGGATTCGCTCATCCCGATAATCGTATTGTCCGCGCGGAGCAGTGACAATGACAAGGTCAGCGCGCTTGACGCGGGCGCGAATGATTATGTGACAAAGCCCTTCAGCTCAGCTGAGTTCATGGCGCGTCTCAGAGCGTTGTTACGGAATAAGTCCCGCGCAGAGAGCGGCAAATTCCCGGGAGGAAAATTCCACATGAGGGATCTCACGATCGACTACAACGCGCGACAGATATTCATAAGCGACCGCGAAGTAAGTCTTTCGCAGACCGAATACAATATCGTGGCGTTTCTTTCGGAACACTGCGGAAAGATGATGACCTATTCCTCGATTATTAAAGAGGTCTGGGGATATCCCGACGACGGCAGTATAAAAAAGCTTCAGGTGAACATGGCGAATATCCGGAGAAAATGCGGAATAAGGCCGGGTGAATCGTGGTTTATTTCAAACGAACTCGGCGTCGGCTACCGGATGAACGCGGATCATAACGAAAACGCTAAGCAAAACGAAAGTGCCGATCACAATGAAGACGTGGCACACAACGAAAATATGAATCACGACGAATGAGAGAGCCGTCAACCCCCCGAAATTGGCACGAAGGGGCTGTCGCAAAAGCGACAGCCCCTTCCCGATTCACGCGATATTTATTTGAAAATCGATACTAACGCCGCTTCCGGTATAGTTTCCACCAACGCGGGAATCCCGAACCCGCGCTGATGCTTCCGAAAACCGCCGCTCGCGGCTCAGTCGAACACGTTCAGTCCTTGTCGGCTCTCAGTACCGCGCCGAGCATAACGGTCGCACCCTCCGTGCAGTGTTCGGGCGTCGAATACTCCGGCTCGCAGTGCGAAAGTCCGTCCTTCGACTGCACGAAGATCATCGTCGTCGGGAGCATATACGAGGCGAACTGCGCGTCGTGTCCGGCTCCCGAGTGGATATTCATATGGCTTACCCCCGCCTCGGACGCCGACTCCTCGACATATCCGACAAGCTTCTTGTCCCAGTAAACCGTGTCGCGATTCCATGCCTTGACAACCTCACAGCGGCATCCGACCCATTCGCGGCCGGCGCAGCTCTTCACAACCGCGAGCACCTTTTCAAGTGCCTTTGGATCCTCGTGGCGGGCGTCGATCGAAAAATCAAAGTAATCCGGCACGCAGGTGTGAACACAGGGATGGCAGACAACCTCTCCGGTCGTGTAGACGAGATCCTTTATTCCGAGCTTGTCGATCTCATCGTGCAGATAGCAGAGAGCCTTAGCGGCGGCGTAGAAAGCGTCGCGGCGTTTCGGCATCGGGAAGGTTCCGGCGTGTACCGTCTGTCCGTAGAATCTCACGCGGTAGTTGAACATTCCGAGTACGCAGTCAACGACTCCGATGTCACATCCCGCGTCCTCGAGTATCGGCCCCTGCTCAATATGCGTCTCGAACATACAGAGATACTTTTCGGGCGAGAGACGGTACTTTCTGTCCCCCTTGAAGCCCGACGCGTCGAGTGCCATTCCGAAGGTCTTCGACGGGTCGAGGATCGACTTCGAGTTCATCATGTCGTCGTATCTGAACTTCGAGCCGATATCCTCGGGCAGATAATCGTTGCAGACGATGCCCGAACACATCATCGCGGGCGGATAGAGCGAACCTTCCTCGTTCGTCCAGATCATCGCGGTCAGCGGATGCTTATGCGGAATCTTCTTTTCGGCGACCGTCTCAAGCACCTCCATCGCCGACATGACGCCGAGGATTCCATCATAGTTTCCACCGTTCTTGACCGAGTCGACGTGAGAACCCATGACAATCCGCTTCGCGTCGGGATCGCTTCCCGGCAGGGTCGCGTACATATCGCCAAGATCGTCGATCTCGATTTCCGCGCCGATATTCTCCATACGCTTCTTAAATTCGTTTCTGGCCTTTATCGCCGCTTCCGAGAGCGAGTAGCGGGTGATTCCGCCGTGTCCGGCGTCGCCGAACTTCGAGAAGGTCGAAATCTTATCCTTCATTCTTTCAAGACTGCAAGTATACATGACTGTTCTTCCTTTCTGTGATTTTCAGGCGTTTTTACGCTTTTTTATTTTTATTATCTCGCGCGGCTTGTTGTGGGCGGGGATCTTGCAGCATTTTTCGAGCAGTTCCTTCATCTCGCCCGGAGTCACGTAAAAGCTGAAGCTTTTGCGCCCCGCCTCGTCGTCAAGCGTCATCAGAAACCGATCGCCCCAATCGTTCATATAGAGTTCCGCGCGGTCAAACTCAATTTCCTCTCTCCGGCAAAGTTCTTCCATCGCCGGAGTCTTTCTCGCGTATCCGAGAAGCGCGCCGTCCCACGGGAGCGCGAAAGCGAGTTTTTCCATAAACGGCGGCTTCAGTCCGAGTTCAACTCTCATCTCGCTCGCCGCCTTCGCCATCTCAAAGGACTCCACCGTCCTGAAATGATCATACGGCAAAAGATCTCCGAGAGGCAGATACGGTCTGATTTTTTTATCGTCCGGCATTTACAAGGCTCCTTTCGGCTAGCAGAGTGATTTTTTGTAGATATCAAAGAGTTCGTCTTCGGTCGGCTCGACGATACAGTTCTTTATGTTCTTCGCGTTTATCGCGATCGCGGCGTAGCCCTTAAGCTCCTCTTCACTGAACTTTTCCCTCTCGCCGAGAAGGGACGCGAGCTTTTCTCCAAACTCGTCAAGGCTGACGCCGAGCGATGAGAGGAGCTTTCCGACCTTTTCGTGGCATTTTCTGTCGGTGAATTTCAGATATTCATAGAGCAGAAGCCCGTTCGCGCGGCCGTGATCAATGTGTCTGAAATAGGTCAGCGAATATCCCATCGCGTGTACCGCCGTCGTCGCGGTCTGGGCTATGACGATTCCGCCGATCAGCGCGCCGTATTGAAGCTTTGCGAGTACGTCGCCCGGAATCTCGTCTCCCTTTAAGGAATCGAGACTATCGAACACCGCCTTCGCACCGTCGAGCGCGAGAAGCGAGCTGAGCCGGTCGGCGCGGTTTGAGAGAAAGCTCTCGACCGAATGCGACAGCGCGTCAAGCGCGGTGTTTATCGCCGTCTTTTTCGGAAGTCCGGCAAGATACTTCGAATCGAGCAGCGCGAGCGTCGGAAACATTCCGGGCGAGGCGATCGTCTTCTTGGTCTTCGCCGCGTCGTCGGTCAGAATCGAATACTGCGTGACCTCGGATCCCGTTCCGGCCGTCGTCGGGATGAAGACCATCGGGAGAATCTTCCCGGGGTAGTTCCCCGAGAAGAGTTTGTTTTTCGGAATATCCTGCGCTGCGAGCAGAGCTATCGCCTTGCCCGTGTCCATCGGCGAGCCGCCGCCGATCGCCGCGACGAAGTCCGCGCCGAAATTCTTCGCCGCCTTCGCGCCCGAATAAACGCTGTCAATCGTCGGGTTTGGAACCGCGCCGTCAAAGATCTCATACGCGATGTTCTCTTTGTCAAACGCCGACGCCAGATCACCGAGCGCGCCGCAGAGCTTCGCCGAGGATTTTCCGGTGACGATCAGAGCCTTTTTCCCGAGCTTCGCGAGTCTTCCGGAGTTCGAGAGAACAGCGTCGCTTCCCATATGTATTTCGGTCGGAAGAAAGAAATCTGTCTTCATATCATTTCGTCGACCTCCGAGAGAACCCCGTCGAGCTTTACGAATTCCTCGTCAAGCTGCGCGGGAGTTATGATCAGCGGGGGCGAGACGAAGATCATGTTCTCGTGCGAATAGGTCATGAAGCCCTTCGCGGCGAGCTTTCCGATGATCTTCTTCATGACGCCGTCGGGATCCTTTCCGTACGGAACGAGCGGCTCGCGGGTTTCGCGGTCCTTTACAAGCTCGATCGAGGAGAAGAGTCCGATGTAACGAACGTCGCCGACAGACGGATGCTTTGCCTTCAGTCCCTCAAGCAGCTCGCCGAGATGCTTTCCGCTCTTCTGCACGTTTTCAAGGATGTTCGACTCCTTGTAATATTCAAGGCAGGCGACTCCGGCGGCGCAGGCGAGCGGATGACCGCTGTAGGTGAGTCCGCAGAGGAGCGTGTGATCGTCGAAATACTCCGCGATCTTCTTCGAGACGACGCAGCCGCCGAGCTGAACATATCCGCATGTGACACCCTTCGCGAAGCTGACGATGTCTGGCTTGACACCGAAATTCTCGAAAGCGAACATCTTTCCGGTGCGTCCGAAGCCCGCCATGACCTCGTCGCAGATCATCATGATTCCGAACTCGTCGCAGATCTTACGCACTCCGGCGAGATAGCCCTTCGGCGGGATGATGACGCCGTTCGATCCGGTGATCGTCTCCATCACGATCGCCGCGACGCTGTCGGGGTTCTCGTAGATTATCTGCTCGCGGAGCTTTCCGACGTAATACCCGGTCGCCGCCTCCTCGCTCTCAAACTTTATCTTCTCGCGGTAAATATACGGATCGAAGAACTTGACAAAGCCGGGGATTCCGGGTTCGAGCGGATAGCGTCTCGGCTCGCCGGTCAGGTTGCCCGCGCCGAAGGTCGAGCCGTGATAGCTTCTGTAGCGCGAGAAGACCTTGTTGCGTCCTGTGTACATACGGGCGATTTTGATCGCGTTCTCGTTGGCGTCGGCTCCGGCGTTGGCGAAGAAAACCTTGCCCATGTTGTCTGGCATGAGCCCGAGGATCATCTTCGCGAGCTTCGCTCTCGGTTCGCTCGCGTAGGCGGGCGAGACATAGCAGATCTTCTCCGCCTGAGTCTTGATCGCGTCGATTATCTTCCGGTTTCCGAAGCCGACGTTGAGGTTGACGAGCTGCGACGACATATCGGTGTACCGCTTGCCGTCATAGTCCCACATATAGATTCCGTCGGCCCTCTCGATCGCGATCGGATGAAGCCCCTTCTGCTTCGACCACGACTGGAGCACGTTTTCGGTTTGCATTCTGCTGATTTCTTCGCCTGTCATTTTATATCTCTCCTTTTTCCGGGCTGATCTCACAAATCGCCAGCGCGGCGCATATCGACGCGATTCCGGCGTAATCAAAGCTCAGTCCGAAGTTTTCTTTTATAAATCTTATTTTGTTGTTCACCGTGTTGCGGTGTATTCCGAGTAAATCGGCCGCGTCCTGAACGCTGCCGCTGCATTTTATGTAAGCTCTCAGTGTGCCAAGATAATCCGCGCGGTTTTCTTCGTCGTATTTTCTTATCCGGCCGAGAATGTTCTCTGCGAAGTCATGAGCCTCGCTCGTCCCGGCGACGAGCCTTATCAGCGTGAAAAACCCCGCGCGGTTATAGAACACGACGTGTTCCCCGGTCACGGCCGCGGTCTTCATCGCCGACTCGGCCTGCCTGTAGGCTCCGGGAAGCTCGCGCGGACTCAGAAACACATCCGAAACCCCGACGTTTCCCGGAACGATTTTCGCGAATTCCCCGCATTTTGAAAAATCCCCGGCGCAGATCACATAAACCATCAGATCGCCGTATCTGAACGAGCATCCGCGTATTCCGTCGACCGAAATCTCAGCGGCCGCGAGATTATCCGAGCAGAGCAGATAATAATTCGCCATTTCCGGAAATCCGTGCGACTCAAGATATCTCAGCGCGGACTCGTTCTGAACGCTTCCGGCGAGAATCAGCTTCATCGCCCTCGCGACCGTCAGCTCCTTTGATTCCTGACGGATCAGAAACCGCCCGCAGTCGTAGATGAGCCTCGGTATCCGCGTCCCGCGCGGCATATGGAAGATCGGAATCGATCTCTCGCGGGGCATAATGTCGGCCGCGATTATTATTCCGGCGGCTCCCGCCTCAGAAAGCGCGGATACCAGTGAGTCAAGCCCGTCCTGAGTCTTTATCACGAGTCCGCCGAAGACCGCCAGAGTTCCCGGCTCAAGGTCGTGAACCGTGTCGGGATCCTCGACCTGACTTATCCATTTCACGCATCCGCTGCCGCCGACGATCTCTTCTATCGTGTATTTTTCCCCGATGAATTTTATCAGGGCTTCAAGCGAAGCAGACATTTTCCTCCCCCATTTCAGACAATACTCGGGCGGCACTCACGAAACTCTTTTCGGCACGCGCTTAGACTTCCCGATCGCTCCCGCCGGACATACCAGACGGCAGAGCTGACATCCGACGCAGCGGTTTATATTGAGTCTCGGCTTTCGCGAATTCTCGTCGAAGAATATCGCCTGATGCCCGCCGTCGTCGCAGGATATCACGCAGCGTCCGCATCCGACGCATTTCGTCCGGTCAAACACCGGATACTCGACCGTCGTCCGGTCAAGCTCGTCGGTCGCGACATATTCGGGAAGAGCCGCGCCACACAGCTCTCTGACGCTCTCGCGGCCGCTCGCCGCGAGGTATCTCGAAAGCCCGTCGCGAAGATCGTCGATTATCCGGTAGCCGTATTCCATCACCGCCGTCGTGACCTGAAGATTCAGGCATCCCATCGCGATGAAATCAACCGCGTCGCGCCAGGTCTCGATTCCGCCCATGCCGCTTATCGGCACGCCGCGAAGCTCCTCACACACCGCCATGTCGTGGATGAACCTCAGCGCGATCGGCTTGACCGCCTTGCCCGAATAGCCCGACACCGCCGAGCGTTTTCCGACCGAGAGAATCGGCTCGCCGTGCGAGGAATCCCAGCCGCGTATCGACCTTATCGTGTTTATCGCGGCGAGTCCGTCGGCTCCGGCCTTTACCGCCGCGGTCGCGGGAATCTCCATGTGCTGGAGGTTCGGCGTCATCTTGGCGAGCACCGGGAGCGAGCTTCCGCGCTTAACGGCTTTTGTGTAAGCCGCGACGAGCTCGGGATTCGTTCCGACGTCCGCGCCGAGTCCGTGCGCCGACATATGCGGGCAGGAGAAATTGCACTCGATCATGTCCGCGCCGCACTCCTCGGAGCGTCTGGCGAGCAATGTCCACTCGTCCTCGTTCCGCCCCATTATCGAGGCGACGATGATCTTCGTCGGGAATTTCTTCTTGAGTGCCGAGAGAATCTCAAAGTTCTCGTCGGGCGACTTATCCGAAATCTGCTCAAGGTTTCCGAAGCCGATAAAGGGCGTCGATTCCTTGCCGATCGTGTCAAATCTCGGCGAGACCTCCTCGGGGATGAAGTTTCCGATAGTCTTGTAAACGATTCCCGCCCATCCCGCGGCGAGTGCCTTTTCGCACATCTCATATCCGCTGGCGACCACCGACGACGAGAGGAAGAAGGGATTCTCGCATTTCACGCCGCAGAACTCAACCGAAAGATCGGCGGCGGCCTTTTCCGGACTTCCGCACTCTCTCACGAGTCCGGAGATCTCCTTTATCCTGACCGCGCCCGAAAAGCTTACACAGGCTCTTTCGCACGGCGCGTCGCATCCTCCGCAGTCCCCGGCGAGCGTAACCGCCCGGCCGATATTGTCAAACCTGACCGCCCTGACCATCCCCGCCGGGTCAAATCCGGCTTTACAGGCCTTTGAACACGGCGCGTCAAGGCAGAGCATACAGGCCGACGAAAACGCGTTCAGAAGCTCGGCGCGGTATTTTGATCTGTCAGCTGCATTTGTCATTCAAACCATCCCTTACTCTTCTTTCGGTATCGGCGTTCTCGCCTTTCTCTTCACGAACTTACCCCATCCGGCTTCTCCGACAAAATCGCCGTTGTCATAGACAAGTCTGCCGCGCGAATAGGTCTTCACCGGATATCCGACAAGCTCGGTTCCCTCCCAGATCGTGTGGTCGCAGTCGGAGTGCATATTCGACTGATGAATCGTGAACTTCTTTTCGGGATCGTAGATCACGATATCCGCGTCCTTTCCGACCGTGAGCGAACCCTTTTCGGTGCAGCCGAAGATTCTCGCCGGATTCTCGGCGCACATCTTCACGACCTGCTCGAACTTTATCTTTCCGGTATTCGCCGCCGAGAGCATATACGGATACATATTCTCGATCGCCGCGCAGCCGTTCGGAATCTTCGTGAAATCGTTAAGCCCCCAGTCCTTCTCGGCCTGCTGGAAGGGGCAGTGGTCGGTCGCGATCGTATCGATGTCGCCGCGCTTTATAGCCTCCCAGAGCGCGTCCTGACTCTCCTTGCCCTTGATAGGCGGCGAGCAGACGAAGTTCCGTCCGTCGGGACGCTTGTAAACCTCCGACGTGAAATTAAGGTAATGCGGGCAGGTCTCGGCGTAGATTTCGTAACCCTCGTCCTTCGCCTTCGTGACCGCGTCAACGCCCTCCTTGTTCGCCAGATGCACGATGTAGAGCGGTGCTCCGAGCGACTTTGCCCACTCGATCGCGCGCTTGTCGGCCTCCGCCTCGACGAACTCGGGGCGCGAGAGGTAGTGATACCACGCGCTTGTCTTGCCCTCCGAGAGGAATTTCGCGGTCAGATACTTGACCATCTCGTTGTTCTCGGCGTGGACGCTGATCTGAGCTCCGATCTCCTTCGCCTTCTCAAGCACCTGATAGAAAACTCCGTCTGTCACTCCGAAATCATAAACCATGAAGACCTTGAACGACGGGACGCCGTAGTCGAGCGCGTCCTTCATCGTGTCGATAAGCCCGCCGTGAACATCCTTTATCGCGACATGGAAGGCGTAATCGACGGCGGCCTCGGGCGCGCAGAGCACGTCGCGCCGCTTTATCGAGTCGAGCATCGACTCGTTGAAATCCTGCAAGACGAAATCGAATACCGTCGTGGTTCCGCCGCAGGCCGCGGCTCTCGTCCCGGCAAAGTATCCGTCGGCCGAGATCGTTCCGCCGAAAGGCATCGCGAGGTGAGTGTGCGCGTCAATCGCGCCGGGGAGAACGAGCTTTCCAGCCGCGTCGACCACCTTCGTTCCGTGAGTCGGGAGGATTTCTTCGCCGATCGCGGTTATCTTCTCGCCGGTCACGGCGAGATCAGCCTTGTACATTCCGCCCGATGAGACGAGCGTTCCGTTTTTAATCAGAAGATCCATTTTACGCTTTCCTTTCATTATATTACCCTCTCTTCCGGGCGTCTGCCCGGAAGAGAGTTTCTTTAATTCTTGTGGTGATTACTTATTGATCTTGTAGACCAGTTCAAGTCCCGATCTCTGATAGATCTGCGCGATTTCAAGCAGATTCATGCCGCCCGCGTTCGCGGTGATCAGGTTCGAGACCCATGTCACGCCGAAATCAACCGTGCCGTTCGAAACCGCGGTGGTCTCGCCGATGTCGCCGCCGCCCGAGACAATCTCGACGCTCAGACCGACTTCCTTGTAATAACCGAGCGCGTTCGCGACGAAGTAGCCCATGAACTGTGCCTGCGGAAGCCATTTAAGCTGAACCTTTACCGACGCCTTTTCGGGAGTTCCGAACTTTCCGTCGGTTGACGCCGAGACTTCCTTTATGTAGCTGTCATCGTAGACGTCCGAGAGCGTCATCTTCGCGAGTCTGTCCTTTGCCGCGCTGTCTTCGAGCGGAATGTACTTCTTCGCAAGCTCAAGAGTCTGCTCCATCGCGTCCTTGTCGATCGCGCCGTAGTCCTCGGTGTGTTCACCCTTGGTATTGGTCGTCACGAGCTTCGCGACCTCAGTCGCCATATACTTCTGGTGATCGGCCGAGACCGACGACCCGGCTTCATAAACTATCTGAGCCGCCTCATCCGGATGCTCGCAGGCGTACTTCCAACCCTTCATCGACGCGTAGAGGAAAGCCTTCACCGTGTTCGGGTTCTGCTTCGCGAAATCCGCGGTGCAGAAGATATTGTCCTCGAGCATCGCGACGCCCTCGTCGTTCATGTCAATCGTCTTTACCGAATCGCCGTAGCCGTAGCCGCCCTCATAATCGTTGACGACAAGTCCGAGTTCGTTGTAGGTCATCGCCGACGCGAGCAGGATCTCGTCGCTGTCAAAGCCGTCCATGTCGAAGTTCTGCGAGAGATAGGTCGTCGGGAAGCCGTACTTCGCGAGCAGCGCCTGAATCTCATACTCGTTGCCGAGTCCCCAGTTGCCGACCTTGCCCTTCGACGCGGCGTCCTTGATGACGTCAGACGAGGAGGCGTTCGCGTCGTAGTAGGACGCGGTGTCGTTTCCGCCTGCCTGACCGCCGCAGGACGCGCTTGCCGCGACCATCAGAGCCGCGAGGGTGAGCGAGAGAATTCTTGAACTTTTCATGACTTTTATCTCCTTTTTAAGATATTTAACCGGATGTTTCCGGAAGCTTGTTTATTTTGATCTTGTGCCAAGCACTTTTTTCTGTATGAGCATCAGAAGCATATAGAATCCGATGCCGAGCGCGCAGGCGAAGGTTATGTAAGCCCACGCCGAGGCGTACTGCGCGTTCAGGATATTTCCGCGGATCATCCGCCCGAGTCCGGGATAGCTTCCGCTGCCCTCGACCGTGTCGATAAAATATTCACTGACCAGCGCGCTTATCACGCTGACCGGAAGGCTTACCTTAAGCGCGGTGAAGATGAAGGGCAGACAGTTCGGAAGGCGCAATTTGAAGAAAACCGTCTTCCTGTCGGCCGCGTAGGTTTTCAGAAGATCCTCGCCGAACGGCTGGATTTCGGTGAGTCCGCGATAGGCGTTGAAGCTCATGCTCGACACGCACATCACCGTGACGACAAGGAACTTTGAAATTATCCCGCGCACCTGAATGTCGCTGACCCAGACCTTGACAAGATTGTTGAAAACCGGAGCCAGCGCGACTATCGGTATCGCGTTGAAGCAGGACACCACCGCGAGTCCTCCCTTGCCCCAGTGTCTGAACTGAACCGCGAAGAGAGCCACCAGAAATCCGATGAGCGAGCCGAGCGCGAGTCCGATAACAACCGGAATCGTCGTCATTATGAGGTTTCCGAAGAGCTTCCTGAGATTGTCTCCGATTATCTCACCGATGTGCGACGGAGTCGGGAGAATCCATTCGTCTGCGTGAACGAGCTTATGAAGAATCTGCGTCTGCCAGAGCGCGAAGAGAACCACTCCGAAGATCAGCGGGTAAACCACCGCCGTGACTGTGTTGAAGGTCGACGGCGCGTCCTTTTCCCAGCGTCTGACGCTTTTTATGACCTTGCGCTTGATTCTGACGTTTTTCATCTGCTTTCACCTTTCTTTCGCTTATTATGATATTTTCCCGAGAGCAGTGACTCGAAGAAGCCCATCAGCTTTGAGAAGAAGATTCCGAGTGCCGCGCTGATGAAGACTATCTCCCAGAAGGCGTATATCGAGGTGTTGTGTTTTAACGACTGGGACAGGAGACATCCGAGTCCGACGCCGCCCTGAAGCGTATCGACGAGAATTGAAGCCGTGATCGCCATCGGAGCCGCGATTTTGAGTCCGGTGAAGAAATACGGAAGGCAGGTCGGAAGCATCACTTTTTTGTAGAGCGTGAAGCGGCTCGCCGCGTAAGAGAACATCAGCTCATGCTTTTCGCGGCTGACCGATCTGAATCCGGCGAGCATATTCGCCGCCACCGGGTAGAACGTGAGAATCGCCGCGATCACTATCCGGCTTGACGAAATGTCTCCGGTAAGCGATAAAACAATCGGTGCCATGCCGAGTATCGGGATCATCTGGATTATCATCAGATACGGAAACGCGATCTTCTCAACTGTTCCCGAAAGACTCATTAGGAGTGCGAGAACCGCTCCGAGCGCCATTCCGATGAGAAATCCGATTCCGGCTCGCGATAAGGTCGCCCACGCGTTTGTCATGACCATTCCGAAGATCGTCTGATCGTCGCTCGCGCTCTGACCCGCCGAGGAAATTATCTGCCAGAGATGCGGGAGAATGTACTCCGGATGCTTCGGCGAGACGGTCTGAATGTAGAAGGCTCCGGCCTCCCAGATTACCATGAATCCGAGGATCCAGACGAAAAGCACGAAGCCGTCCGAGGCGAGAAGCTTCTTTAAGAAAGGCTCCCTCTCTTCCCTTCCGGCCGTTCTTAAGAACGCCGGGACTTTTTCTTTTATATCCAAAGATTACATCTCCTTTCAGATTCCCTCAAAGCTGTTCCGGACGACCGAGACAAGCTCTGTGAGTTCGGGCGAGCTTCGCATTTCCGTAACTCTCGGCCGCCCGAGGGTGATATCGACAACCGCCGAAAGCCTTCCGGGATGCGGCGATAGGACGCATACGCGATCCGAGAGATAAACCGACTCCGAAATGTTGTGCGTGACGAAGATTATCGTCTTGCCGGTCTTTTTCCAGATCCGTAAAAGATCCTCATGAAGCTTTTCGCGTGTGAACTCGTCGAGTGCCGAAAACGGCTCGTCCATCAAAAGGATATCCGGGTTAAGCGCGAGCGCGCGGGCGATTCCGACTCTCTGCTGCATACCGCCGCTCAGCTGCGACGGATAATGATCGGCGAAGCTCGTGAGTCCGACAAGCTCGAGCATCTTCAGCGCGCGTTCCTCGCGCTCGGCTTTCGGAAGCTTTATGATTTCAAGCGGAAGCTCGACGTTTTTCTGAACCGTCCGCCATTCGTAGAGAACCGGGCTCTGGAAAACCATTCCGTATTTGCGTCCGAGTCTGGCCTCGCGCGGGGTTCCGCCGTCAACCGTGAGCGTTCCCTCACTCGGATCAATGAGATCGGCGATCATCCGGAGCAGAGTGGTTTTTCCGCATCCCGACGGACCGAGCAGCGAAATGAACTCACCGCGGTTTATCGTGAGCGACACATCCGAAAGCGCGGTGACTTTCGCTTTGTTGTTAGTGAATGTCTTTGTTACGTGATCGACCGTGATAATCGGTTTTTCCATGGTCATGTCCTCCTTGTGAAATAATAAAAGCGCAGAACAACAGGTTCTCTGTGAAACCCCATTGTTTCGCGCTTTTGAAAGTTTATTTATCTTGACTTGCATATTGTCTGTTCCGGTGTTCCGGAATCGGTTTATCAAGTTGATGTATATATTATATCACACCCCTCAGGAAAAGTCAAGCATGAATCTTTCCGTACGCCCTTATTCTATATATCACACAAACCCCGGCGCGTGTCGCGCCGCGAGTTTGCATATCATGGGCATGATATATTCATTTTCAGCACATTTATGATGTGCTGTGCGTACATTTTTGCAAGTTTTTAGATAGTATCTTGCATTAGATTCCATTCTTTCTCGGATCTCCGGTTGCTCTGATCACGCTTTGCCAAGCACAGAAAGAAACACCGCCGACAAAAATCGTCGGTGGTGTTTTGCAATATTTGAAATCCGGAAATTCATTTTTACGTGTCAGCTTTTTCCCGACACATCAGCGGTCACTCCGTGATCTCTTCCCCAGTCTTAAGGTCAAATGTCAGGTCCCGCGACTCCTCACGCGCCGTTCCGTTTTCCTCATACGAAGCTATAAAACGCACGCCGACCGCTTCCTCGTCCAGCCTCGTGACCTCGCAGCGCGTTTCGGACACCATCGCCTTTTCTTTGCGCGCCTCGCAGTCTGAGATCACATAGTCATGAATCTGTTCGTTAATCGCGGCGATCGCGGAATTCTCCTCACCGCCGTTCAGAACCGGATAGGACGCCGAAATATCAGTCCCCGCGGACGTGAGTCTGTATCGTTTGACCGCGTTAAGATATCCTTTTTCATAAAGCTCCGGCGGATAAGTTATGAATCCGAAATCCGCCTCGATGATCTCCTCGTTCTCAATATCATAGATATACCATCCGATGTCAGCATACACACCGACCGAGCCGCTCTTTTCGACACGGATCCTGATCGTTCCGTCGCCCCACTCGTCCGGATAAATATGCGTGTTATCAAGATCAAAGCCATGCTCGGGATCGTATGCCGTAAGATCAAGCCCGAGGAAGTCCTCAAGCCCGCCTTCACCCGGCGGTTCAATAACCTTCCCGCTTTCTGCTGAAAGAAGCGGAAAAGACGTGAAATAATGCCGATATCCCTGTTCTATCCCGACGTATTCGCTGTCCGGCGACCAATATATCTGATCATATATTGACGGTGAAAACCCGAAGTATGACGGCAAGGCGGAAATCACCGCTTTTGTTCCGCTGTCTCTGAGACAAAGCTTGTAATCAACGCCCGAGAATGGATCGGCCAGTGACGAGAACGAGTATACTGACGCTTTCAGCTCATATCTGCCGTCAGGAGACGCGAACGTGAGATCGTCCGCGTCGGGATTTATCACATACGCCGCCGCTTTCGCGGTAAAACAGCGGTTATTTCCAGATGTGTCCTCACCAACGTGCTTGTATCCCTTTCCGATTTCATTAAGATATTCCACCGCGCCGTTACCGAGTGCGAGAATATTCTCAAACGCCTCGGGATGCGCGGCGATTATTTTATCCTCGGCATAAAGACTATCGTCGGCGGTCAGAATGTCGAGATTCTCGTCTACGGCCTTTTTTATCTCCTCGTCGGTCAGCGTCTCGTCCGGCGTCCTGACCGTGAGCGGATCATATGTTACATTTATAATCTCGTTTGTCTTCGTGTTGAATGTGTATTTTCCGTGGATCTTCCGGGGATAGAAGGCCGCGCCGACCTTCAGCTCAAATCCGACCGTCGGATTCCCCTCGCTCCACTCACAGCTTTCGGCGGCAAAGGACAGGAAGATTTCGAGCCCCGGCTCGCTTTCGAGAATCCGGTTGTAGATTTCGAGTTCGGGAAGCGCGGTCATTTTCCCGGTCAGCGTGTCGATAAGCGACGCCGGAGACGGAGAACGATCGTTTTTCTGTTTTCCGATCAGAACAGCGTATTTCCCGCCGTCCGACCATGACACGTCAGCCACGGTGTAATCAGGCAGGGCAAATACGGTCGGATTATCCGGTGAAGCGGCGGTGGTCAGAGTCAGCCTGTCATACGTCGGCGAAATATCGTAATTATACCGACTGCCCATGAATGTTCCGACCGAAAGTCTGAGGCCGACCTTTTTGTCCGGAGACTCGAAAACCAGATCGTCGCGCGACGGATCAAGGGTATAGGCCGCGTACTTTGCGATACAGCCGAGAGTGTACCCGGTTTTATTGTCGGAAATGATTTCATCCAGAAACGGAATCGCCCTCTCGCCGAACGACATGATCTCCTCGAAAACTTCGGGGTTTTCCGCGATGATCTCCTTTTCGTTGTCCATAGAGCCTTGGGAGGAGCTGAGCTTTCCGAGATCATTTGTGATTATGGCGCGGATGTCGTCGTCAGTGAGTCTCGTTATGTCCGGAAGCATCTCGTTCGCGGAGGTCTCAGGCGCGGAAGTGACCGGAATCTCAGTCGTTCCGGCCTTTTCGGACGAATCCGGCGCGGACGTCACGGCAGTGCTTTCGCCCGCAGACTCGGATTCCGGCTTACGTGAGGTCTCGTCGGCCTTTGAAGTGTTTTCCCCGGCGGTGGATTCACCGGACGGCATTTCCGTGTTTCCGCTCCCGCAGGAGGACGCGAGCAGAAGCGACAGAACCAGCAGTATTATAAGTGATCTTCTCATGAATCTTCCCCTTTATTCTGCATATTTCCAAGTGACGCCGCCATCGGTGCTTGTGAGTTGAAAACGGATGATTTCCCCGCGATCAACGCTTGTGTAAACCTCCGCGCTGATTTTGTCTGAATCGCAGACGCCTACCGAGGTCACGGCGTCGCTGACAAAAATTCCGGTGTTCAGATAGTTTACCGCGTCTGGGAACTCCCTCGGATATTTTCCTTCATAATATGTAAGCGTCAGCCTGTCCTCCCCGACAAAAAAGCCGTTTCCACTGTCCTGTGGATTCATCGAACGGTTGTCGTAGCGCGAGACGTCGAGATTGACGGCCGGAAATCCGGCGTCCGATCCACCCCCGGCAAAAATCCCCGCCGTTATGATCATAATTGTCACTGCCCTGAGTATTTTTCCTCTCATAATTCAAAGCCTCCGTGGTTTGTAATCTCATAAACGCCGCCCGTGTACCGGCTTCCATATCATAATTATATCACAAAATGTTTTGTATTGCAATAGTGCGTTCCGACGAAATTTTGCGGTTACCGGGATTGTTATTTGTCGTTCATCACAATTCTCATCAAATCCGCCGCGCAAAACAAAAAACGCCTCCCGTGGCAGATAAGCTCTGTCACGGGAGGTTAGCTTCGCGCCTTCGGAATCGGTCGACCCGACGGACGCGAAATTTCTTTTCTTCTCTTCTTTTTCGCGGGGATTATTTCGTTTCCTTACCGAGGATCTTGTGGAAGAGATCGACGAGGTGGCAGGGATAGCAGAGAATCATCGAGACAACGGCTCCGATCGCGGCCTGAAGGATCTCATACGGCAGCTTGGCGATTGACGCGGCCGGGGTCGCGTAGACATACGCGCGGCCGATCGTGTAGCCGACAACCATTATGATCGCGCCGAGGGTAACTCCGATTCCGGACGCGAGCGGCTTCTTCATCTTAAGCTTTCTGGTGCAGAGCGAGATCACGACGGCTTGCAGTCCGTGCGTCACGAGCGAGACGAACATCGGCGCGGGATAGAATATCGCGTCGCCGAGGAATGTGCCTACGCCGCCCGCGATGAACGCTCCGAGCGGATCGAGGATTATCGCGGCGGTGCAGACCGCGATATCACAGATATAGAGGTGCCCGCCGGGAACCGGAATGCTGAATATACTCATGCTCATCACAACGACAAGTGCCATAAACATACCTGTGACGGCGATCCATTTTACCGAGTGTACTGAAAAATCTTTTTTCATGGTTTCTTCTTCCTTTCTTTGATTGCTAATATTATACAGCACTTGTGGTCATAATAACAGCGTCAAAAAAAGAAAAGATTTTAATACCAGAAGATCGGAACGGTTATCGCGTTTTTCAAACAACCACGACGGGCTTTATGAGATCGCGCGGCTTGTCACGCATGAGTTCAAGTGCCTCTCCGATATGCTCAAAGCCGCTGAAACGGTGGGTCAGGAGCGGCGAGACGTCGAGACGGCCGTATTCAAGGAGCTTCACAAGGCGTTCCATGCGGAGACGTCCGCCCGGCATGAGTCCGCCCGCGATCGTTTTGTGTCCCATTCCGCAGCCCCATTCGACGCGGGGAATTCGGATGAAGTCTCCGTTTCCGAGATAATTCACATTTCCGATTATTCCGCCCGGACGGCAGATCTTCACGGCGTCGATGAAGGTGTCGTTGTCTCCGCCCGCGACGATGACTTTGTCGACTCCGGTGCCGTTTGTAAGCTCGTTTATCTGCGCGACGATATCTCCGTCGCGGTAGTTTATTATATCGGTCGCGCCATAGTTCTTCGCCGCCTCGACGCATCTTGGGCGCGAGCCGACCGCGAAAACCCTTCCCGCGCCGCGAATCACGCTTCCGGCGACCGCCATCAGTCCGACCGGGCCGATTCCGATGACGCAGACGCTTTCGCCGTATTTTATATCGGCAAGCTCGGCTCCGTGGAATCCGGTCGGAATCATATCCGAGAGCATGACGGCCTCGGCCGGGTCGACGTTATCGGGGAGTCTGGCAAGATTGGCGTCGGCGTCGTTCACGTGGAAGAATTCCGCAAAAACACCGTCCTTGAAGTTTGAGAATTTCCATCCGGCGAGCATTCCGCCCGAGTGCATCGCGAATCCGTTCTGCGCCTCGACGCTCCCCCAGTCGGGAGTTATCGCGGGGACGATGACCCGGTCTCCAACCTTTATATCCTTCACAAGGCTTCCGACCTCGCATACCTCGCCGACCGCCTCGTGGCCGAGCACCATGTCATGGCGGTCGCCGATCGCGCCCTCATAGACCGTGTGGACGTCCGAGGTGCATGGAGAAACGGCGATCGGACGGACTATCGCGTCAAGCGCGCCGCAAGCCGGCTTCTCCTTTTCAATCCATCCGGTTTCACCGATTTTCAGCATCGCGTAACATTTCATATACTTGTTTCCTTTTTTTGCGGAGGTCAGGCCTCCGGGATTTTCATATCATAGATTTTTTCCCGTTTTTTTCAGAATATACTTGCATCGCGCGCAGATTTATAGTATAATATATGTATCCAGAACTCACCGGAGGTATTAATATGAACATCACGCCCGAAATCCTCGCGCCGATTCTGCGCGACTACGGAATTTCAACCGCCATAACGAATATCGAGTACTTCATCGACCGTCAGAATCCCGAGACGAACAACTACAAGATCGTCGCGAAGGTCGACGTCAAGCACCGCGGCCCGCTTGTGTTGAAGCTCATCCGCGAGCCGGGACACTCGCACACCGAAATTGAGCGTCAGTGCGTCTTCGCAGAGCATCTGCGCCGCAACGGAATCGCGACACCCGAGCATTATTCGATCGGCGGGAACTACTGTGTCGAGCGGACAATCGATGGAGTCCGACTGAATGTTGTTCTTGAGGATCACGCCGAGTCGCTGACCAAGACAGTCGACAACGATATGGCGCGCGAGGCCGGAAAGCTCATGGCGCGGATTCACCGTCTCTCATTCCGCGACAACTTCAAGATCGGCGCGACGACGATGTGGGGCGCGCTCGGAAAGAATTCAGTCAGCGGAATCGACAGCTTCCGCGAGCTTGCCGGACACGCCGAGGCAAGTCTTATAAAGTCGGTGTCCTATCCGCACCGCTTCTGCAAGAAGCCCGAACTCTGCCGCGAGATAATCGCGATCTATGACCGCAAGCTCGCGTCGGCCGCCGACGTCTGGGGAAGACTTCCCTGCAGCGCGGTTCAGGGCGACATTTCGCTCGGAAACATCTACAGCGCGGGAGAGAGACTCGGAGTCTTCGACTTCAACAACGCCGGAGACGAGACGCTTATCGGCGATATGATTCTTGAGGGACTGACAATGGCGAACGAGTCTCTGCTTGCCGACGGACTTTCGGATTCGGATCGTCCGGGAGTCTTCAGGAGCTTCCTTGACGGCTACCGCGCGATCTGCCCGCTGACGCCCGACGAGAGAATGGCGGCCTGCGAGCTTTACCCGGCCTACAGCGCACTCTGGCACACCAAGGTCGAAAAGCTTGCCGAGCTTATGCACACTCCGGGCTCCTGCGACGCGGCCGACGAGATGCTTTCAGCGATGTACGAGGAGATAAACAGCGACGCGAGAAAGATCTTCGCGAGCGAGCTTTTTGACTGACATGGAGCTTTGGGATATCTATGACCGCGCCAGAGTGAAGACCGGACGTCTTCAGGAGCGCGGAAAGGAAATGAATCCGGACGATTACCATCTTGTGGTGCAGGTCTGGATCCAGAACAGCGAGGGAAAGTGGCTGATCTCAAAGCGGAGTCCCGAGAAGTGGATGGCCGGGAAATGGGAAGCGACGGGCGGCTCGGTCGTCGCGGGCGAGGACACCTTCACGGCCGCGCTCCGCGAGGTGCGCGAGGAGCTTGGAATCGAGCTTGACGCCTCGACGGGGAAGCTTATCTCGTCGACGAGATACGATTATCCGCGCTGGAAGAATCCGGGGTTCATCGACGTTTATATGTTCCGCGGCGACTATCCGATCGAGTCGGTGAAGCTTCAGGAGGGCGAGACCTGCGCGGCGAAGTGGGCGACGACCGAGGAGATTCACGGGCTCAGAGCGCGGGGTGAGCTTTATCCGGGATCGCACGAGATTCCGAAAATCGGCGGAGGATTCTGCCGTATCAGCTGATTAAATAAAAGAAAAACGCTGCCGGGGCTCCGGCCGCGTTTTCGCGTTGTCATTCTGCTCAGTCAATATAAGCCATCTGCGGTGTGATGTCGACGTTCAGGACACCGTCCTTGATCTCGTACTGAACCTCGTATATGAAGGCCTCAAAGAACTCGACGGGAACGTAAAGATTGTCCTCGACAAGCTCGAACGGAACCTCATAGTCCCATTCCATATCCATGTTGATCGCCTTAAGATGGCCTTTGAAGGAGACCTTTGAGTCGCCTGCGAAGAGTGACGCGCGGCGGATATAGTTGTCGTCGACGTTGATCTCCCCGGTCGATTTGTTGTAGGTCACTTCAAGTCCGAGGCTCTCGGCTACAGCGCGGAGCGGAACCATCAGCTTTCCGTTTTTATAATAAGGCGCGGCTGGATACTTTTCGTGACTTACAAGCTCTCCTCGCGCGAAGAGACTGATCGAGTCGTAGATTACGCGGTCCTTCATACGCGACGCGGGATACACGCCCTTTATGTTCGGAACGTCAGCGAAAACAGGTGTTGTAAAGGTAAGAGCCGCGCAGATAGCGGCGATGATTTTTGAGGGTTTCATTTTTCTTCTCCTTTTTGACTTTCTTTGATGTATTAGACGCAAGGGAGAAGAAAAAGTTCCGCGAAACAGAGATTTTTTTTCAGCGTTATTGATGAGCGTATAACCTGACATTCCGCTGAGCGGTAACGAAATTGCCGTGAACAGGGTAGTAAGGATTCTCATGCTTGTCTCCTCTAATTAAAAATTCCTGATCGCCGTTTGTACTCGGCGATAAACCCAACTCAGAACAAAAAACGCGGTGCCGACCCTCAAGCCGGCACCACGCCTTTCGCGCGTTCAGTTGTAAGTCACATCAATTTTCTGTAAAGGCAACACCGCACAACCACAATAAATCAAATCGGTGATGCGAAACGATGGCAAATAGTGTAGAATTTCCCTGTGTCCGTCCGCACAGGGCGCACTAGGTCAGA
>CAKSVM010000039.1 GCA_934503195.1 uncultured Eubacteriales bacterium | reverse complement strand
CAACCTGCACTCGCGTCCGGGCGGCGCAGCCGACCGGACGCGAGACGTTCCGGCACGCCGCGGCGTGCCGGAACACGCGAAGCGCGGCGTTTGCCGCGCTTCGCGCCCCCACTTGCGATTTTACTCTGCCGTCACTCAGGAGACCCGCCTCTGACCCGCGCCGTTTGTTCACGAAATCCCGCTTGACTTGACATTCTCACGTGTGGTATAATAGTAAAAGATAACTTTTGAGAACGGAGATTTATCATGGAAGAATCTACAAATATAAAAGTACTCGACCGCGCGCTTCTCCTCATCGAGGAGCTTGACAAGGGGCCGCGGGGAGTCAATGAGCTTGCCAAGGTCTGCGGACTGAATCCGGCATCAACCTTCAGAATTCTGAAAACCCTTCTCGCGCACGGCTTTGTCTGGCAGGGTGAGGACGAGAAATATTCGATCGGAACCAGACTCTCCTATGTGTCGTCAAGCCACAGCTTCCTTTCGGAGCTCTGTGAGGTCGCTTATTACCGGATGAAAAAGCTCTCCGAAACCGAACACGAGGCCATGAATCTCGTCGTGCGCGACTATGACCGATGCTATATCATCTGCCAGTCGAGAACCGGAAAGATCGTCGACTACGTCCCTCCGGTCGGAACTTATCTGCCGTTCCACGCCAGCGCGTGCGGGAAGGTTCTGCTCGCCGGACTCGACGAGGCCATACGCGACCGGATACTCGACGGGATCGACTTCGGTAAGCTTACGGAAAGCACGATAACCGACCGCGGGGAATTCGTCGCGGGACTCTGTAAGGCAAGGGAACAGGGCTTCGCGATTGACGCGCATGAGTCGCAGGCTGAGGGCTTCTGCGTCGCGGTTCCGGTGAGGGACAAAAAGGGCGGTACAATCGCCGCGCTGTCTTTCTCGGGCTTCATCGGAAGAAGGACGGTCGACGAGGTCGATCATTACGTAAAGCTCTTAAAATCCGCGTCGGCCGGGATCACGGACGAGCTCTTCGGAAAGGATAAGAACAATGGCTGAATTCAAGACAAACGTCTACAGAATATTCGATAAGGAAAAACTCCCCTACACACCGCATACCTACCCGCATGAGCACGACGACCCGGTCGACGGAATCACGGTCGCGGATTCGATGGGAATCCCGGTAGAGAGAGTCTTCAAGACACTTGTCACACATGGAAGCGATAAGAACTATTACGTCTTCGACGTCCCCGTCGCGCGTGAGCTTGACCTCAAAAAGGCGGCGAAGTCGGTCGGAGTCAAATCGGTCGAGATGATCCACGTCGCCGATATAAATAAGGTCACCGGATATATCCGCGGCGGATGCTCCCCGATCGGAATGAAAAAACGCTATAAGACGGTCATCGACCAGTCCGCAAGGGAATTCGACACAATATTCGTCAGTGCCGGGAAAATCGGCTGGCAGATCGAGGCCTCCCCGATGGATATCGCAAAGCTGTCCGGAGCCGAATTCGCCGATATTCTGCTGGCCTTGTGAGAAGCCCGGGATTTTACGGACGGCGAACGCGGTCGGCGATTGCACGTAAGGCATGATTGAACGACATTTCAAAGGATGGGCTTGCCCCTCCCGTTTCGTTATGGGTTTACGTTTATTTTGCGGGAGGGTCAAGACCCTCCCCTACGTAGACAGTGCGCCACTATAGTTCCTCCGATCTCCCGTACCATTCCCCAGCGTGCAAGCCCAACGGGCTTGTAAGCGAAGAAGAAAACCTCTGAACATCACAGTGTAAAATAAACTAATGTCTATGCAGTCAGAGGATAGCGAGCAAATCCGGAGGATTTGTGAGCCGACGGGAATGATCTACCAATCAGCGCACGGCGCGCAAAATGACCCGACACGTAGGAACGAAGTTCAAAAAAGCAAAGGCGCGCAGTCCCTTCACATTATCTTAGACTAACCAAGGGAGTAAAAATAATCCCCCAACGTGTATAAAGCTTTTTGTGGAGGGGGTGCGGGGGAGGCTCTTTTTCTCGAAAAAGAGCCTTCACCGGGAAACTATGGCATATGCGTACCTCCAGAGAGAGGAATCGCGACGTATAGAGATTTTTCAATTCACTTCAAAAAATTTAGTAAGATTTTTTTGAGTAACCTCTTGCAATTTTGCGCGGGATGTGATATACTATATATAAAGCTATGATGGGGTAGCTTTCACGCATACGAGGAGTTTACAGAGAGTGGCTCAAAGGGGTTTTTTGACAGACCTCCCCTTTAGCTGAGAGAGCCTGACTCTATGCGCGCGGCATTTCACCCCTGAGCATCGGCTGTGAACCGGGTTTATGTTTTTTATATCCGGCAAGCTTCCGGCGTGTGACTCACGTTACAGAGTTCCGAGAGCATCGTTTGCACGATGAATTAAGGTGGTACCGCGGAGTTTTATCGCTTCGTCCTTTTCGTCCGGAACCGGACGGGGACGGGCGTGTTTTTTTATCTATATTTTGTGAAAGGAACCATAACATGAAAGAGAAACTTATTGAGATCCGTGAGGCGGCCAAGGCTCAGCTTGAGGACGCTCACGCAGATTTGGAAGCGATCAGGATCCGCTTCCTCGGAAAGAAGGGCGAACTCACCAGCGTCCTTCGCGGAATGGGTCAGCTCTCGGCTGATGAGCGTCCCAAGATCGGTCAGATGGCCAACGAGGTCCGCGAGTATATCGAAAAGGCGATCTCTGAACGCGCCGAGGCCGACAAACGCGCCGCTCTCGAAGAAAAGCTCAGGGCCGAAAGACTCGACGTCACTATGCCCGGCAAGGCTCCCGAAATCGGTAAGCGTCATCCCCTCGCTCAGGTTCAGAAGGAGATGGAGGATATCTTCGTCGGCATGGGCTTCGGAATCGTCGAGGGTCCCGAGGTCGAATACGATTACTATAACTTCCAGGCTCTCAATATCCCCGAGAACCACCCCGCCAGAGACACACAGGATACCTTCTACATCACCGATAACATCCTTTTAAGATCCCAGACCTCCCCCGTTCAGGTCAGAACTATGGAGAAGCAGAAGCCCCCGATCAGAATCATCTCTCCCGGACGCGTTTACCGCTCCGACGCCGTCGACGCTTCGCATTCGCCGCTCTTCCATCAGCTGGAGGGTCTCGTCGTCGATAAGGGCATCACGATGGGCGACCTCAAGGGTACGCTCGAAACCTTCGCCAAGACCATGTTCGGCGAGTCGACTCAGATCAGATTCAGACCCCATCACTTCCCGTTCACCGAGCCTTCGGCCGAGGTCGACGTCTCCTGCTTTGTGTGCGGAGGAAAGGGCTGTAAGCTCTGTAAGGGCGAGGGCTGGATCGAGATTCTCGGCGCGGGAATGGTTCACCCCAACGTCCTTCGCGGATGCGACATTGATCCCGAGGTCTACAGCGGCTTCGCGTTCGGTATGGGTATCGAGAGAGTTACCATGATAAAGTATGGTATCGACGATATGAGATATCTGTATGAGAACGACGTGCGGTTCCTCAATCAGTTCTGAGCGGGGAGCCCCCGCGGGCAGACATCGCGCATAACGCTTTGTGGTATGCCATTATTTGTAACCCGCGGACACGACTCCTCCGTCGTCTGCGATCCGACGAGTTGCTTGCAACTCGGCCTCCCGGCGGCCGGAAATTGTGTGGGCGGCGTTGGTGCGATGTTAAAATCGTACGAATGTTTTTTGAAATACCGACCCCCACACAAATCACAATGTAAAATAACCTAACCCCCTACCCGTACCGGAGGATAGCGAGCAAGCCCGGAGGGCTTGTAAGCCGACGGGAATGATTTACCAAATAGCGCACGGCGCGCGAAATGACCCGGCACGTAGGAACGGAACTCCACCAAAGCTTAAAGGCGCGCACTCCCTTCACACTATCTTAAACAAACCAAGGGAGCAGAAAAAAACCCCCAACGTGTATAAAGCTTTGGGGAAGGGGGTCCGTGGGGAAACCTTTTTCTCGAAAAAGGTTTCCCCCGGGAAAACGAACGGCTGGCAGAAACCAGCCCCAGAAAGGATAATTAAAGTATGAATCTTTCACTCAACTGGACAAACGACTTCGTTGATATAAGCGGAATCGACGCCAAGACATATTGCGACAGACTGACCGCGACCGGATCGAAGGTCGAGGGCTACGAGGTACTCGGAGAGGACATCGAGAATGTTGTCGCGGGAAAAGTCATCTCGCTCGAAAGGCACCCGGACTCGGATCATCTCTGGATCTGCCAGATCGATATCGGGGACGGGGAGGATAAGCCCGTGCAGATCGTGACGGGCGCGCAGAACGTAAAGGTCGGAGACATGGTTCCGGTCGCGAAGGCTCCGTCAAAGCTCCCCGGCGGCGTAAATATCAAGGCGGGTAAGCTCAGAGGCGTCGAGTCCAACGGTATGCTCTGCTCGATCGGCGAGCTCAACCTCACTACCCACGATATGCCCGGCGCGATTGAGGACGGTATCTTCATCCTTAACGAGTCGGGAATCGACTGTAAGCCCGGCGACGATATCCATAAGGTTCTTGACCTTTCCGACACAGTGGTCGAGTTCGAGATCACGTCCAACCGTCCCGACTGCCTTTCGGTAATCGGACTCGCGAGGGAAACCGCCGTCTCCTTCGACAGAAAATTCACTCTCCCCACTCCCAGGGTCACCTATAAGGAGGACGGCGATAAGATCGATAACTACCTCTCGGTCGAGGTTAAGGACGCCAAGCTCTGCCCCAGATATACCGCGAGAGTCGTCAAGAACGTAAAGATCGCGTCTTCGCCGCTCTGGCTCCGGATGAGACTCCGCGCTTCGGGTGTGAGACCGATCAATAATATAGTCGACATAACCAACTACGTCATGCTTGAATACGGTCAGCCGATGCACGCTTTCGATTATTCCTGCCTCGACGGTAAGAAGATCATCGTGAGAAGAGCCGACGACGGCGAGGTCTTCAAATCCCTTGACGATAACGAGCATACCTTAAACTCAAAGAACCTTGTCATCTCCGACGGGAAGAAGGCCGTCGCTCTGGCGGGAGTCATGGGAGGCGCGAACAGCGAAATCTCCGATTCAACGACAACGGTCGTGTTCGAGAGCGCGAACTTCCTCGGATCCTCGGTCAGAATCACCGCCAAGAGTCAGGGAATGCGCACCGAAAGCTCCGGACGCTACGAAAAGGGTCTTGACCCCGAAAATACTCTCCCCGCGCTTGACAGAGCCTGCGAGCTGATCTCACTCCTCGGAGCCGGAGAGGTTGTCAACGGCACGATCGACGTCTACGGCGGCAAAGAGGAACCCTATAAGATGAAGCTTGAGGCCGACCGCATAAACGCTTTCCTCGGCCTTGACGTCAGCGCGGACTATATGAAGGAAGTCCTCGAAAAGCTTGAGTTCAAGGTCGACGGCGACACTCTGACCGTCCCCTCCTTCCGCGCCGATTGCAGATGTATGAACGATATCGCCGAGGAAATCCTCAGAATCTACGGCTACAACACGATAAAGGCCACCAGATTCGTCACCCCCATAACCTCCGGAAGCCGTACCGCCGCTCAGAAATTCGAACTCCTCTGCGCCGATATCCTCTGCGCGATGGGACTCTACGAGTGCGAAACCTTCTCCTTCATCAGCCCCAAGTACTACGACAAGATTCGTATGACTGAGAATGACCCGAGAAGAAAGTCGATCGTCATCTCGAATCCTCTGGGCGAGGACACCAGCGTCATGAGAACCACCGCGATTCCCTCGATGCTTGAGGTGCTGGCGCGCAACAATAACTACCACGCCGAGAAAACCGCGCTCTATGAGCTCGCCAAGATCTATATCCCGAACGAGGACACGACAAAGCTCCCCGACGAGAGACGCCAGATCGTGATCGGTTTCTTCCGCGACGGCGATTTCTATACCCTCAAGGGAATCTGCGACACACTCCTCGACAGAGCCGGAATAAAGGACGCGATTTACGTCGCCGACACCGAGGATCCCACCTTCCACCCCGGAAGATGCGCGAAGATTATCGCTCAGGACGGAACGGTTATCGGTAAGCTCGGTGAGATCCACCCCGGGGTTCAGGCAAATTACGCGATCGACGCTCCGGTTTATGTCGCCGACATCGATTTCGAGAATCTTCTCGCGAAGTCGGATCTGACCAAGGAGTTCAAACCCCTGCCGAAGTTCCCGGCGATCACTCGTGACTACGCTTTCGTCTGCGACGACACGCTTGAGGTCGGCTCTATCGAGGCCGTCATGAAGAAGGCCGGAGGAAAGGCGGTCGAGTCGATAAAGCTCTTCGACGTCTATAAAGGAAAACAGCTCGGCGAGGGCAGGAAGTCGGTAGCCTTCAACGTTACGCTCCGCGCCGCCGATCACACTCTCACCGATGAGGAAGCCGACAAGGTCTCGAAGAAGATTCTGACGCTGCTTGAAAGAGAACTGGGAATCACTCTGAGGGCGTAACGAGGAGTTGTACTATGATTAAGTACAGAAAAGTGCGGCGAGCCGCCGCTCCCAGACGTCAGGGCTAGTTTGTGCTGGTGGGGTTGTTCCGGTTCTGTCAGGAGGGGGTCGGAGTCACCACTACGTGGTTACTCCTTCGCCCCGTTCGGGCTATGCCCTCACCTCACGAAAGGAGTTACTATGATAAAATACAGAAAAGTTGAACTCTGTGACCACGAGCCTCTGCGGCAGATTTATCTGCCGTACGTCAGGGAGGACAGCGTGACGCTTGAATATGAGGAGCCGACCGAGGCGGATTTCATAAACCGTGTGGCGGCGACCGCCTGCCTTTTCCCGTATGTGGTCTGTGAGCTTGACGGCGAGATTGTCGGCTACGCCTACGCGCATCGGTATAAGGAGAGATACGGATACAGATTCTGCGCCGAGCTCTCGGTTTACGTCAGGAAGGGACTCACGGGTCACGGGATCGGTAAAACTCTCTATAAGATCATGATCGACATCATGAAGGCGATGGGATACAAGAATCTCTATGGAATCGTCACTGACCCGAATCCGGCAAGCTTCGCGCTTCATAAGTCGTTAGGGTTTGTCGAGGTCGGCCGCGAGCATAACGCCGGAGTGAAGTTCGGAGTCTGGCACGACGTCGTGATTTTCGAAAAGCGGATCGGCGATTACCCGCCGGGAATCGGATCCGAGGGCCCTAGGAGACTCGCGGAGATCGAGGACGAGATGGAAAGGATCATTGAATCCTATAACTGAGTGAAAAAGGAGAATAACATGAGCTACAAAACCGAATTCATCGACTTCATGGTTGAGAGCGGCGTACTCCGCTTTGGCGACTTCACGACAAAATCCGGACGGAAATCCCCCTATTTCGTCAACACCGGAAACTATAAGACCGGGGCGCAGATGTACAAGCTCGGAAAGTATTACGCGAGGTGCCTTGAGGAAAACGTGGGCGATGATTTTGACATTCTCTTCGGACCGGCCTACAAGGGAATTCCGCTGGCGACGACGACTTCGATCGCGCTCTTTACCGGGTATGGAATCGACAAGCCCTACTGCTTCAACCGCAAGGAAGCCAAGGATCACGGCGAGGGCGGCAATATGGTCGGAGCGAAGCTTTCCGACGGCGACCGGGTTGTGATAATCGAGGACGTCATAACCGCCGGAACGGCTGTCCGGGAAACTCTGCCCCAGCTCAGAGCGGCCGCGAAGGTCGAGGTCGGACACATGATCATCTCGGTTGACCGCATGGAAATCGGTCAGTCAGGCAAAACGGCGATAACTGAAATCGGCGAGGAGTTCGGCATCAAGGTTCACCCGATCGTAACCATCCGCGACATACTCTCCCACCTGCGAGGCTCCCTGATTGACGCTGAGACTGAAAAGCGGATTGAAGAATACATGGCCATGTATTGTATACGTCAGGGTTAGTTTGTGCTGAGTGGTTTATCTCGGTTCTGTCAGGTAGGGTGCGACCCTGCACTCGAACGTCAGGGTTAGTTTGTGCTGGTGGGGTTGTTCCGGTTCTGTCAGGAGGGTTCGGAGTTGCCGCTATGCGGCTACTCCTTCACCCGTTCGGGCTTCGCCCTCGCCTAAAGGAAAAAGATATACGCATCCGTATAAAAAAAAACGGGGGAATGACCCCCGAAAATACGCGTATTTGCGTATAAGCGCATCGATTTACCATGTTAAAGCGGGGGGAGCCCCCGACCAGTTGCGGAGCAACTGGTACACCTAAAGAAAATAGGTTTTACCATGTCTTGACGTTCAGAAATACTGAACGCAGAAAGAGGACGGATGCCGTCCTCTTTTTGTTATACGAACAATGCAACGTTTGCAACGCGAAAAAACAGCGATTTTGGAGGTGTGTGTGCGCGGCACTGCGGGTGTCAAAAAAATCCTTTGGTTTCACCGAAACTTTGTGCAAAAAGCTGACGCACTCTGGCGCGTTGTGGCGTGCGGTGACGCGTTCCTTTATGGTATAATGGTTATACAAAAATAAAGTTCAGCTTTACTGAACTCATAAGAAAGGAATGACTGTTATGTCAGAAACAAAAAAAGAACGCGATCCTTCCCTCCCGGTCTGGGTCGGAGACAGGGGCTTCATCAATGAGGTGGAGTTCGCAAAGGAATTCCTCGGCTTCGGCTACTTCAAGTGCAGTGACGGAAAGTTCTACAGCACCGAAGGCGTCATGGAAGAACAGGAACTCAGGGTCACGATCTACAACATCATCAGCAGATACGTCTCGTCCAACGTCAACTCCAAGATCACAAAGATTCTCAGCGTCATGAGACTCGAAGGCGAAAGCTTTGAAAAGATCGAAAACCAGGAAGACCGCATCCACCTCTACAACGGAACCCTCTATGTCGACGGAACCTTTCTGGACTCCCGCGAATACTGCATGAACCGGCTTCCCGCCGAATACAAGAAGGACGCCCCCGAACCGACTCTGTGGCTGAAATTCCTCTCCGAGCTGCTCGACGAGTCGGATATTCCCACCCTTCAGGAATACATGGGCTACCTCTTCATCCCGTCCACACGGGCGCAGAAGATGCTTATGATCATCGGAAAGGGCGGCGAGGGTAAGTCAAGAATCGGCAAGGTTTTACGCGCCCTTCTCGGAAACGCGATGAACACCGGGAATATCTCGAAGGTCGAGACGAATCAGTTCGCCAGAGCCGATCTTGAAGACAAGCTTCTCTTACTTGACGACGACCTCAAGCTTGAGGCTCTCCCTCAGACAAACTACATCAAGTCGATAATCACCGCCGAGCTTCCTATGGATCTCGAAAGGAAGGGTGTGCAGAGCTATCAGGGCAAGCTTTACGTAAGGTTTCTGGGACTCGGAAACGGGACACTGCAATCGATGAACGACCACAGCTTCGGCTTCTTCCGGCGTCAGATCATCATCACCACAAAGGACAGGCCAAAGGACAGAGTCGACGATCCGTATCTTGCCGACAAGCTGATAAACGAAGCCGACGGAATCTTCAAGTGGTGCTTTGAGGGTTTACAGCGTCTGGTAAAGAACAACTTCCGGTTCACGATAAGCGACCGCGCAAAGAGAAACCTCGCTCAGGCAATGCGCGACAGTGTGAACGTCTCCGACTTCATGACCTCCTCCGGCTACATTGAAAGGGATCCGGACGGCTCGGTATCGACGAAGGAGCTTTATGAGGTCTACAAGGTCTGGTGTTCCGACAACAACGTGGCCGAGCTTTCGCCGAGGGCTTTCTCAGCCTTTCTCATAAACCATCAGGGAAATTACGGTCTGAGGTATGTCAACAGACTTCCTGACAGAACCCGCGCCATTCGCGGCTTCATCGGTCTTAATACTCTGATCACTCCGAGGAATCTCTATTCCTGAACACACACACACCTCCAAAATCGCTGTTTTTTCGCGTTGCAAACGTTGCATTGTTCGTATAACAAAAGAGGACGGCATCCGTCCTCTTTCTATGTTCGGTTTTCCTGAACCGATCTGATTCCCAATTGCTCCTGAATCTTCCTCACGTCAACATTCCTGACCTCGACATTCTCCTTCACCGCCAAAGCCGCCGCGGCTCCGGCCGCCGCTCCGATTCCGACGCAGATCGGCATGACTCTGTAGTTCGAGTGCGCGATGTGGGTTCCCGAGATGTTCCGACCCGAGAGAAGCAGGCCGTCGATTTTCTCCGGCACAAGGCATCCGTATGGGATCGTATAGCCCTTCGGCTGAGTCCATTTATGCTGAACTCCGGTTTTGTCGAGTCCGGCTCCGGTCAGATTGTGGACGTCGAAATTGAAGTGCGCTCCCTCGACCACCCTGTCGTCAAAAACCCTCGCCGTCAGGATATCCTCCTCACAGAGCGTATAAAGCCCCTTGAAGTGCCTTGTCTCGCGGATTCCCATAAGCGACGCCGCGCTGATTATATACGCCTTCTCAAAGCCCGGAACGTATTCCCTGAGGTATTCCATGATCGCGGGCATCTGACTCCGGCAGACGATTTCGGCTCTCGTCAGGTCCTCGGCCTTCGTTCCGTCGATTTCGGTGCAGTTTGTCATGTTCAGCGTCACGATTCCGGGAATCGGGGATTTATAGGCTAAAAGGTGTCCGGCGGGGTAGGGGATATGTTCCTTTGCCAGTGCCTGAAGCTCGCCTTTTTCGGTCTGATACGTCGACTCGAACGACCCCAGAAGCACCGCTCTCTCCATATCGACTCCCGCCACCTTGAACATCAGCGTACAGGGCTGCATTTTTCCGTCGGATTCACGACCCTTGTAAAATTCCACTCCGGCGAAAGCCGCGACGTCGCCGTCGCCAGTTCCGTCAACGAAAGCCTTCGCTCTGAAAAGCTTCCGACCCGATTTGCTCTCGGTGATGACTCCGCGAACCCTGTTTCCTTCCATCTCGACTCCGCACACAAAGGTGTAAAGCAGAATCTCAACTCCGGCGTCCTGAAGCATTTCAAGATAAATCGACTTGAGCTTCTCCGGGTCAATGCAGGTCTGGATCTTCCCCCGGTCGACCTCATTAGCGTCGGCCATCCGCTTCAGAATCTCAGTGTAAATCCCCGAGCTTACCGTCCCCGTGAAGTGACTCATCATCCCGCTCGTCGATATCCCTCCGACCGAGTTTCCCCACTCAATTACCAAAACCTTCGCACCCATACGCCCCGCCATAACCGCCGCACTGATCCCCGCGGGTCCGCTCCCCGCGACAATCACATCATATTCCACAGATACCGGTATTTTTCTTGTGGATTCTGTGTAAAACTCCATCTTCTTTGCCTCCGTTTCATTCGTTGCGTATATTATACACCATGATGAGGTGTTTGTCAATGTTTATTCTGGAAGAGGTTTTGTTTCTTTTGGAAGTTACGTGTATGTGTTAGTTTCACGGTGAAGGCTCTTTTTCGAGAAAAAGAGCCTCCCCCGAGCCCCCTCCACAAAAAGCTTTAGACAGCTGTTTTTATTGGTTTCTGGATGAAGTTCGCAGGAATGGTGTCGTTGCGGCTTCGGGGGCTTGGTGAGGGAGTTTCGTTCCTCGGTGCCGGGTCATTTCGCGCGCCGTGCGCTATTTGGTAGATCATTCCCGTCCGCTTACAAGCCCTCCGGGCTTGCTCGCTATCCTCCGGAAGCGGGGGCGATTGGGTTTTTGGTGGCGTCTTTTTTCTGACGAAAGTTTGTGCAAGTCGTTTGTCCGGCGGGAGCAGAAGCCCGGCAGTTGCAAAGCAACTGCCACAAACAAATCCACGAAACAATCTCAGCGTGCAAGCCCAACGGGCTTGTAAGCGAAGAAGAAAACCTCCGAACATCACAGTGTAAAATAACCTGACGCCTATGCAGTCAGAGGATAGTGAGCAAATCCGGAGGATTTGTGAGCGGACGGGAATGAAGCAGAAATCAGCGCACGGCGCGCAAAATAACCCGTCACCCAGGAACGGAACTACACCAAAGCAAAGGAACGCACTCCCTTCACATTATCTCAAACTAACCAAGGGAGTAAAAATAATCCCCCAAGGTGTATAAAGCTTTGGGGGGTGGGGGTTCGGGGGAGACCCTTTTTCTCGAAAAAGGGTCTTCACCGAGAAACTAACACATACCCGAAACCCCACCTAGGCGAACCGCCGCCGGGTGAGGAAGAACACAATCAGAGCAATAAAACATAGCAAAGAGCATATTAACAGGGTAGAGACACAACCGATAGAGGAGGTAAGGGAGCCGCCGATGAGACCGGCGAGGACTTTTGGGAAGCCGTTACCGAGGGCGTACATGAGTTGGTTTGCGCTGGCCTTTGATTCAGAGGGGATGTGGTTTGTGATGTAGTAGGAGCCGCAGTAGGTAAAGATTGTGGTGGCTACGCCGGTTAAGAGACCTATTGTTAAGAGGATAGGAGCGGAGGTTATGAGAGCGAGTCCGAGATAGCGGAGAGCGCAGAGGATCAGACTCAGGCCGAGGAGTTTTTTCATGCCGAGCTTATCGAAAAGCGCGTTGAAGCAGAGGAAGAAGGGTACCTCACCCAGAGCCGTCAGAAAGACGTTCGTCCCCCAGACCGACTGTGAAAAGCCGAGATCGGTCAGCCGCGCCGGGAAATAATTCAGGTAGTAAGCCCACGTGAACTGCGAAACGGCGACGAAGAGGAAGATCAGCATCAGCGTGGAATCGCGGAATAACGGCAGAATCGACGGCTTCTTTTCCCCGCTTCCGTGTCCCTCGACCTTTGGCGAGAGGAGAACCGCCGCCGCGCCCAGAATCGCCATTATCACATAAACCGGGAAGATTATGTTTATGTCCTTTTCGGAGAAGAAGGTCAGGATCATCGGAAGCCCGCCGAAGGCGATTGTGCCGCAGATTCGTATCGGTCCGTATTGTTTCTTCTCAGCCGTCGTGTATTCGAGCGTGACCGTGTCGATAAGCCCGCCGAAGGGAGCCATGAAGAGCATCGTGAGAAATAACATCACCGCGAGATACCAGAATCCCGTTCCCCGCCCGATCAGATAGTAGAACACCGCCGAGCCGAGCATCGAGACCGCCAGCACGACATTCTTCGACTTCGCCCGGTCAGCGAGGATTCCCCATAAAAGCGGCGCGAAAATCGCCACGAACGGTCCGATCGCCAGCAGAATCCCCGAGACCTCGTCGTCATGGTGCGCCGTGATGTAAAGCTGAATGAAGCAGTAGTAGAGCGCGTTCAGTCCGTAGACCAGCGCGTTTGAAAAGTAAAGCGGAAGAGTTTTCATTGTGAGTCCTTTTTTAGTCCTTGATTCCGATATTGAGCATCGCCGTGGAGTTTGAGTTTATCACACTGTCCATGTTGCAGAGGAAGAGCACCTTCGACGCGCCCGATTCCGTGACAAATTCGCAGGCCGACGTCTTGAAGTACCTCAGATCCAGAATCTCCAGATCAAAGTGCGCCGCGAGGAAGGGAGCCAGCGAATGTCCGAAGCTGTCCTTGATGAGAATCAGCGTCTCGCGTCCCGCTTTGCCGTTCGTGATCGTCACGTGTCCGTTGTTGCCGCCGATGAAGGAGGAGTATTTGTCCTTTTCGTCAAGATATTTCGTGTCGTAGAAGCCGGAAAGCGTCTCGCCGCCGTCGATTATCACCTTGTAATCCGTGTCGCCGTCAAAGCGGAAGTATTCCATCGAGTCGGGGCCGACCCATCTCGTCCCGGCCTTTGACCACGTCGTGCCGTAGAAGTCCTCGCTTACCGTCTCGCGCGTGAAATGTCCGATCGGGTAGGGTTCGATTCCGTAGCCTTTCATGATCTCACAGTAGGCGTAGTACGCCCCAAGAGTCGTCCAGTGGTGGTCGGTGCGGTAGTAGATATACTCGTCGGAGCGCGCCTGTAGGGGCGTCAGGAGGTCGATTTTGTCCCCGGTCAGATTCGAGTCGAGATACCAGAAAACCCGCCGCGTCTGCGCTTCGCCGGGATAGAGAGACGGCATTTTGTCGTACATCACGTCCTGCGCCCGCCCGGCGACCGCGACTCTGAAATCGATATTCTCAGGCAGAGCCGAACCGAAACGGTTCAGAGCCTTGATATTCTTGCGCGCCTCGTCGAGATCGGGATTCAGATCGTACGCGATGATATAGCCGTCCTTTCCGTAGAGAACGCCGTCGTTCGACCGCTTTCCGAGCGCGAGCTCGGCGGCCGCCTTGGTTTCGACAAAGAGACTCCGGAGCGGAATCTGATCCGAGAAGTAATCGGCGACTCCCTTTGTGAATTTTCCGCTGTCGAGCGATTCGAGGGTCAGCGTCGGTTTCTGCTGGAGATAACGGTTCTCGTCGGGTGAGAAATCCTTGTCGGGCGTCGCGAGAGTAGCGATCGAAAAGCCGTAGATAACCGCCAGAAGACCGACGACCGGGATGAGATCATATACTTTGTATTTTTTCATAATCCACCTCAGAATCTGAAATAAAGGAAGGGATTGAAGCTTGAGTCGACAAGATACGCGATACAGAGGAGCAGGACGAGAATTCCCCCGGCCGAGGCGATCGTCATCCCGGCGTCAGACGCCGTGAACTTTTTGTAGAGCTTCTTCGGAAGCGGAGTCGACGCGACGCCGAGGATGACAAGAAAGGGTAAATTCCGTACAAGCTGCCAGAGATCCGCGCCCGAGGCGGCCGAGAAGACCCCGACGCCGAACATATTCGACAGCCACGAAATTCCCGCCGGAAGCTCCTCAAAGACGAACAGCAGCCATCCGATGACGACGAAGAACATCGTGTAGAGTCTCGCCAGAAAAGCCGGGGCTTTCTTCAGCTTGTCGAGTAAGAAGAGCTTTTCGATCATGAGGAGAACGAAGTAGTAGAGTCCCCAGAGGATATAGTTCCAGCTCGCGCCGTGCCAGAAGCCGGTTAAGAACCAGACGACGAGGAGGTTTATAATCTGCCGTCCCTTTCCCTTGCGGTTGCCGCCGAGGGGAATGTAGACGTACTCCCTGAACCAGGTGGAGAGTGAGATATGCCAGCGTCTCCAGAAGTCGGTTACGCTTGTCGCTATGTAGGGGTAGTTGAAGTTTTCGAGGAATCTGAAGCCGATCATCTTGCCAAGGCCTATAGCCATGTCGGAGTAGCCCGAGAAGTCGAAGTAGATCTGGAAGGTGTAGAGAATGATTCCGAGCCACGCGCCGAGAACCGTCCGCGAGTCGGAAGGGGTTGCCTTAAGGGTTTCCCAGAGCTGTCCGGCCATGTTGGCGAGGAGGATTTTCTTCCCCATTCCGGCGATGAAGGTGCGGGTTCCCTCCGCGAAGAGCGGTATGCTGTGCTCACGCTTTGTGAGCTGATCGTCGACGTCCTTATATCTCACGATAGGACCCGCTATGAGCTGAGGATAAAGTGTGACGTACGCGCCGAAGGCGGCGATATTCTTCTGCGCCCCGGTGTCCATTCTGTAGACGTCGATGACGTAGGAAAGAGCCTGAAAGGTGTAGAAGGAGATCCCGATCGGGAGTTCAAGCCCCAGTGCCGGCAGACCCGAAAGTCCCGGAATCAGCCTCAGATTCGACACGAAAAAGTCGTAGTACTTGAAGAACCCGAGAATGGCGAGGTTAATGACAATCGCCGCGATCATCGATCCCTTGGCGAATTTATTGTCCCCCCGCTTCTGTCCCCGCTCCACGAGCAGTCCGAACACATAGTCTGCCGCAATCGTAAAAATCATCAGGAAGACATATCTCGGCTCGCCCCATCCGTAAAACACGAGGCTGAAAAGAAGCAGCACCACATTCCGCGCCTTCATCGGCACTAAAAAATAGACAAGCAGTGTTGTCGTCAGAAACAAAAACAAAAACTCCAGACTCGAAAAAACCATATCCCGGCTCCTCTCAGATTTCACATTGCTATTATTGTACCATACCGCGGGGGTTTTGTCAATACGGATAAAACAAAAAAAGGGGCGGTTCTGTGGATTGGTACTGCGAATCGTTAGTTTCACGGTGAAGGCTCTTTTTCGAGAAAAATGAGTCTACTAGTTGCCGTTCCGGCAACTAGTCCCGAGCCCCCTCCACAAAAAGCTTTAGACAGCTGTTTTTATTGGTTTCTGGATGAAGTTCGCAGGAATGGTGTCGGTTCGGCTTCGGGGGCGCAGGGGATTGTTTCGTTCCTCGGTGTCGGGTCATTTCGCGCGCCGTGCGCTACTTTGTACTTCATTCCCGTCCGCTTACAAGCCCTCCGGGCTTGCTCGCTATCCTCCGGCAGAGGATGCGATTGGTTTTTGGTGGCGTCTTTTTTTCTGACGGTCATTTGTGCAAGTCGTTTGTCCGGAGGGAGCAGAAGCCCGGCAGTTGCGAAGCAACTGCCACAAACAAATCCATGAAACAATCCCAGCGTGCAAGCCCAACGGGCTTGTAAGCGAAGAAGAAAACCTCCGAACATCACAGTGTAAAATAACCTGACGCCTATGCAGTCAGAGGATAGTGAGCAAATCCGGAGGATTTGTGAGCGGACGGGAATGATCTGCGAATCAGCCAATTCCGTAAGGAATTGGTCCACTTGCGCTCGCGCAAGTGGTACGCACAGGCGCGCAAAATAACCCGTCACGTAGGAACGAATCTTCAAAAGTGTAAAGGCACGCACCCCCTTCATACTATCTCAAACTAACTAAGGGAGCAGAAAAAAAGCCCCCAAAGTGTATAAAGCTTTTGGGGGTGGGGGCTCGGGACTAGTTGCCGTTCCGGCAACTAGTAGACCCATTTTTCTCGAAAAAGGGTCTTCACCGTGAAACTAACGCATACCCGAAACAAAAAAGAGCCGCCGTAAAGGCAGCTCATAGAACGGGAATTATTCTTCGGAGGGTTCTTCGGATTCGGAGGCGGGGGCAGAAGCTTCTTCGGTTTCCTGTTCGGGGTTGGCGCCGCAGCAGCAGTCGCAGTCGCAGTCGTCGTCGAGTTCGAGGTCGCCGAGAGCGTCCTCGTCGATATCCCAAGAGTCGTTAGAGGCGAAGTCGTCGTGGCACTCGCAGGCTTTGCTGGTGTGAGATTTTTTCTTGCAGAGCTTAACGATGAGGAGAATAACTCCGGCGGCGGCGACGATGGAGCCGGTTATAATGAGCGCGAGTCTGAGGGCACTCATCGAATCGCATTTTTTCTTGCAGTTTTTCATGGATATTACCTTCCTTTTCCAGATAGAATTATCACAGCTTTATTATATCACACTGAGCCGAAAAAACAATGAAGTTTTTTTTAAGTTATTGTAAAAGCGTTCTTCGAGGAGTAACCTCACTCGATTTCGCGCGGCTCTGACGCGCGGAAGGCGGCCGGAGTCTGTCCGGTCGAGTCACGGAAGACCTTTGTGAAATAGCTGTCGCTTGAAAATCCGCAGCTTTCGGCCACGTCGCTGATTCTGGCTCCGCGCCGCAGGAGGCTTTTCGCCTTCTGAATCCGGAAGGCCGTTATGTATTCTACAACGGTCATATCAAGCGCGAGCCTGAAATCGCGGACTATTGCCGAGCGGCTGACGAAGAATTCGCGCGAGAGTTTTTCGAGCGTAAGCTTTTCCTGACAATGCCCGCCGATATAGCGGCAGATGTCGAACACCCTCTGCGCGTCGGAGACCGCGCCGGAACGCTTTATTGTGATCTTGGCGGAAACTATCGGCGAGAGATAGCTGTAAATGAGGGCGATCAGAAGCTCACGTCTCCCGTCCGGAACCGATCCGGAGCCGGGCTTTGCCATCTCAAAGAGCATTCCGTATAATTCAAGGAACCTCGGCACAAGCTCTTCGGGAACCGGAATCACAAAGCACTCGTCAAGCGGAATCGCGGACGGAATCAGCTTTTTTAAGACGTCGGTCGGAAAGGCGAACTGATATCTCGCGTACTCGCCGCGGTTTCTCTGTAGGTGAAGCATATTCTCCGGATACTGGACGAAAAAAGGCCCCGCCGCGGTCAGCCTTCCCGACTCGGTGATGATCTCGGATTCCCCGCGCAAAATGAACGACAGCTCGTTCATCGAATGACAGTGGAAAGAGCTCATCCTGGTCGGCACTTCGGAATAGTTCATCCGGATATCGGGATAGAGATTGTAATCATATCCGGCCAGAAGCGTCACCTCCCCTTTGGGATATTTTACCACATTCTTTGCGGATTGTCAAGGGTTTTGGCAGATTTTGATAGAATCATAGGCATATATTGCATTGAATAAATACCCGGAATATGGTAAAATACTTATAAAACAATTGCATCACAGGAGACGATATGTATGAATAACTCAAAAAGACTCATCGCGGCGATTCTGGCGTTCGCGCCGATTTTGACAGCCGCCTGCGGAACTCAGAACGAATCCCCGGCCGAAAGCACCTCCGGTGCCGAAACGACCCCTGAGATCACGACAGCCGTGCCCGAAGCCGAATACAAGAAGCCCGACGTCGACTACGGCGGGAAAACCGTCACCTACATAACCCACAATTGGAGTTCAAACTGGGTGATAAACAGCTATGACCTGAATTCTCAGGAGGAGAACGGAGACCTCATCAACGACGCGATAGTAAAGCGCAACCGCGCGGTCGAGGAAGACCTGAAAATAAAGCTCGAAATCCTCCCGCTGACCGAGATGAATGACCGCTCAAGTCCCGGAAATTTCCTGAAATACGCGCTCTCGGGCGAGGATATGTATTCCTTCGCGATTCTGATGAGCGGAGTTTTGCCTTCGCTTGTGACGACCGAGGGGATGTTTATTGACCTCAACACGATATCGACACTCGATCTTTCGCACAGCTGGTGGAACCAATCGGCAAACGCGGAGTACACGATCTATGGAAAACAGCAGGTCACGGTCGGGGATATCTGCTTCTTCAACAACGGCGCGCCGGTCGTCGTCTACTTCTCGCGTGAGCTTGTCGAGAAAAATAAATACGAGAACCCGTATGAGCTTGTGAGTTCGGGAAAATGGACGCTTGAGAAGATGCTTAAAATGTCGTCGGACGCCGCTCTCGACCTCAACGGAAACGATCTTGTGGATGTGGATGATCAGTTCGGGCTTGCCGCCGAGGAATCTTCGCTGGGATATTTTCTCGAATGCGGGGGAGTCAGACTCACAGAGCGTGACCGGGACGGAAATATAACTATCGCGGTCAACAATGAGAAAACGGCCGGAATCTGCGAGCTTTTCATAAACGCGACGAAAAATCCTCGCGAGGTCATACTTGACGGAGCCGTGAAGACGACACTCAAGACGAGCTTTTCGAGTAATTTCACCGAGTTTTTCGTGCCGAAGATGATGGCGGACGAGCTTTTATTCTTCACGAATCAGCTTCATGTGGCTCTGAATCTGCGTGAAATGCAGACCGAGTTCGGAATTCTGCCTATGCCGAAGTATGACGAGGCGCAGGAAAATTATTACAGCTACGGCAACAGCTCCTTCTCGGACACGCTTGTGATTCCGGCGACCTGTTCTGACCCTGAGATGGCGGGAACGGTTGTCGAGGCGATGGGATATTATTCTCAGAAATACGTGACGCCGGCCTTCATTGACACGACGGTCATGGACAAGGCTGTGCGCGACGAGGAATCGGCGGCGATCGTTGAGATGGTGCTCGCGAACCGGATCTATGACATCGGGTTCCTCTTCAACTGGGGCGGTCTCAGAACAAACTTCGCGGATATGGCGAGAACCGGAAACACCAACTTCGCGTCAAGCTACGTTTCGATTGAGAACAGAGTCAAGTCTGAGATGGAAAAGACAATGAATATGCTGAAATAAAGAAAAAACAGGGTCTGCCGCGAAGCGGCAGACCCGATCTTTATGTGCGTTTATGTTATAGTGCCGTGTTCCCCGGGCGCGAATTGACTCAGAGCTTTGGTAAATTCCGGCGTCAGTCCGGCTCGTTCCGCATCTTCTCGATTTCGTTTATGAACGAGTCAACGTCCTCAAACTTCTTGTAAACCGACGCGAAGCGGATGTAGGCGACACCGTCAAGCTTCCGAAGCCCCCGCATCAGCTTTTCACCGATCTCGGCCGTCGAGATCTCAACCTTCGGATTCATCGAGCATTCGTTCTCGATCTTGGTGATAAGCTCCTCCATCTGACGTATCGAAACCGGACGCTTGCGGCAGGCCTGCATCAGTCCGTTCATCGCCTTCTTGCGGTCAAATGGCTCGCGCGTGTTGTCGCGCTTGCAGACGGTCGGAGTCGCGAATTCACAGGTCTCATAGGTTGTGAAGCGGGTGTGGCAGTTCATACACTCGCGGCGGCGTTTCACCGCGTTCTCATTGTCAACGTTGCGCGTGTCGACAACCTGATTCTCATCACAGCCGCATATCGGACATTTCATCTTCTCCCGCTCCTTTCAAAAAATCGCTTTTCGCTCATTCGAGCATTATGTTCGCCTCGGCGTTGACAAGCCCGTCGGATGACCGTATCGTGCGGAAATAATATACCCCGTCGGAATATCCGGTGTATACCTTCAGAATCTCCCCCAGCGGCGCCTCGTGCGCGTAGCTTATCGACATCGAGATCACCCTTCTTCCGCTCATGTCGGAGATGAAGTCGCAGAACATATCCGGGTAATTCGTGTTGTTCATGTGCCGGTTCATGTCAAGATCGCTGTAAACCACCGGACGTTCGCCGACAAGCGATAAATTAAGTCCCCTCGGGATCCTTACCCTGCGCGCGTCAAGCTCAAGCGGCTCGTCAATTCCAAAGCCCAGCTCAACCTCGCCGACTCTTATTATCCTGTGATCGCTGATCCCGATAAGCCCCCATATAGATGAGGCCTCCGCGACAATGTCTCCGTCGCGGCGTATCTGATAGCATCTTAAAAAACTGACTCCGCGGCTCTCACAGCCCCACGACGTCACGTCGATCTCGTCCCCCGCGAAAAGCGGACTGTAGACGCTCACGTTGATTCTGGACAGCAGGAAAGCCATATCGCGGGCGCGAAGCTCCTCGTTTGACGGACCTTCGTTCTTCATCTGCATATTCGCCGTCTCCTGCATATATCTCTGGATGAGCGAAGCGCGGACAAATCCCGAGAAGTCGCAGTCGTGAGTGTTCACGCGGTAGTGTTCAGACCATTTCATTTTGTTTTCCAGTGTTAATGATCGGACTGCCGACGGAAGCTCCGCGGGCAGTCCTCAGATTTTTATGAATTAAAGGGTGTTCTGCGAGCCGAGAACGGTGGTGATCTTGTGGGTTACCATCTTTCTGACCTCGTCGCGGGCGACCGAGAGATAGGTTCTCGGGTCGAAGACATCAGGCTGATTGAACATGACGCGGCGGATGCCTGCGGTCATGGCGAGACGGATATCAGAGTCGATGTTGATCTTGCAGACCGCCATCTTTGCTGCCTGACGAAGCTCTTCCTCCGGAATGCCGATAGCGTCCGGAAGCTTGCCGCCAAGAGCGTTGATCTCCTTGACATACTCCTGCGGAACGCTCGACGCGCCGTGGAGAACGATCGGGAATCCGGGCAGACGCTTGCCGACCTCTTCGAGAATGTCGAAGCGGAGCGGAGGCGGAACAAGAACGCCGTCAGCGTTTCTCTTGCACTGTTCGGGCTTGAACTTGTACGCGCCGTGCGAGGTTCCGATAGCGATAGCGAGCGAGTCGACTCCGGTCTTGGTCACGAACTCCTCAACCTCCTCGGGGCGGGTGTAAGAGGAATCAGCGGCCGAAACCTTTACGTCATCCTCAACGCCCGCGAGGCGTCCGAGCTCACCCTCAACGACAACGCCGTGAGCGTGAGCGTATTCAACAACCTTCTTTGTGAGGGCGATGTTGTCCTCGAAGGTGTGGTGTGAACCGTCGATCATGACAGAGGTGAAGCCGCCGTCGATGCAGGCCTTGCAGATCTCAAAATCCGCGCCGTGGTCAAGATGGAGCGCGAGGTCGATGTTGGCGTCAGCGATAGCAGCCTTTGCGAGAGCCATGAGGTATTCCTGCTTGGCGTACTTTCTCGCGCCTGCCGAAACCTGAAGGATAACTGGGGAACGAGCCTCGCCGGCGGCCTCAGTGATCGCCTGAACGATCTCCATGTTGTTGACATTGAATGCGCCGATAGCGTAACCGCCCTCGTAGGCCTTCCTGAACATTTCCTTTGTAGTGACAAGTGCCATTTTATTAACACACTCCTATATTTTTTTATTCCATAATATTGTACTACTTTCGGCCGGATAAATCAAGACTTTTGAAAAAAAAATATGTGAATTTTTTTATGGCAGGGTACGACCCTGCACTCAATCGTCAGGGTTAGTATGTGCTGAATCGATTATCTCGGTTCTGTCAGGAGGGATTCGGAGTTACCGCTGCGCGGTTACTCCTTCACCCGCTCGCCTTTGGCTCGCCTAAAGGCAGGGGCAGGGTGCGACCCTGCACTCGGACAACGCGCATAAAGTTTTGTTCATGCCGAACCTCATCTCCCGCGGACACGACTCCTCCGTCGTCTGAGTTTTGACAGGGTGCGGGAAATTTGACCTCAACGGAAATGAGATATACCACAAGAAAAGTTAGCACAATGCACAAATAAATACAGTTGTTTTTGGTAATAACGCTGTTTTTACGAAAACGTGCAAAAATGGTGTTGACAAATGGGGAAATATGTGATATAATGAATTCGGTAAGATAAGAAAACGGTACCGGCTTATCGAGCCTATAGTTTGCGAGCTATATTTACGTGACATCTTCGGTTCTGTCACTTAAGCAAGCTTTGTTTCAAGAAAGGGGTTTTTATGAGAAAGCGTTTACTTTCTCTCATGACAAGTGCGATTTTACTCGCTTGCACTGCTACACAGGCATCCGCCGCAGAAGTGATCACTTATCCTGAATCTGGGATCATTGCCACAGAGGCTGTATCCGAGCATTCCATACTTCGTCGCGGATTTAAGAGAGACTACACCAAGTACCTCGAACATAATGTCGTTACGTATATTATGGAGGATTCGAACTGGGACATTTACAATGACACCAGCGTAACCGTAACGTTCAAAAGTGACACCGGACCCTCAAAGGTTTTTTTGACTATTTACCACAAGGAAGACGACACGAATGATTGGAAGGTAGGTAAGTCTGGCTTTTTGTACACCGGCGATGCCATAGCCTGCACAATACCGCGTGGTAATACTTTTAAGGTTACCGCGACTTCATACGAAGGAAACGATGGAACAGCTACTTTCCAAGTAGTGCTTTCATAAAACGTATAAACGTCATGATGCCCGCAAGGCATCATGACGTTTCCCAGAAAAAGGAGCTTTTATGACATCATTCGCCATAAAAATAATCGCGATAATCGCAATGACGCTAGACCATCTAGCGAAGATCGTGGGGCAACGCAAATTCATGTCCATAATTCCGGGCGCGTCATACGATGACCAGCGTATACACATTATTACATATATAATACTCAACACAATGGAGACGATCGGCCGGATAGCTTTCCCGCTGTTCGCTTTTTTTATCGTTGAGGGTACACGGAAGACACGGAGCCTTCCGAAATATATCGGCCGTCTGTTCCTCTTCGCGCTGATCTCTGAGCCTTGCTATTACTTTGCCTTCGGTGCCACGCCGACCCCTTCGGGATTTCTCAGAAATCTTTCTCGGCTTCATTTCACAAACGTATTCTTCACCCTCGCGCTCGGCGCGGCGATGATCTGGGTCTTTGAGCTTGTCGAGAAAAAATATCCTGCTAAAAAGTGGTTTATCGACATTCCGGTGCTGCTTCTCTTTATGTTGATCGCGGGGCGGATTGAGTGCGACTACTTCTATTTTGGAATCCTCCTCATCGGCGCGCTCTGGTTTGCGGGGGATAAGAAGAAATCCCAGATGATCGTCATGGTCACGTGGTCGTTCATCATCTACATACTGTATTTCATTGATTCCAGTCTGAATCCATACCAGCTTTGCTATATGATCTTCAATATGATCTCGGCTTCAATGTCGGCTCTTCTCGTCTGGTTTTACAACGGCAAACGCGGCCCGCGGCTCAAATGGGGATTCTACATATATTACCCCGCGCACATCGCCCTGATACTGTACCTGAGTTCCCTCATAACGCCGATAGAAGTCTGAAAACCGAAAAAACGCCCGCGGGCTTTTGCCCACGGGCTTCGCTGACCCGGATGAATAAGACCGGGACTTTTACTTAAGGAATATTTCGATAACCGGGACGATAGTCTTCGGCTTCACGACCGGGAGCTTTATTACAAGCAGATCCTCGGACGACGAACGGCCCTCGGAGAAGTGCGAAACGTTCTTTTCATCAAACAGAAGCTCGCTTCCGTCGTGTAAGAACTGCGCGTAATCGACCTTTCCGGCAAAGCCCGGAAGCTCAAGGAACTGGAAGGGATACTCGAAGAGGTGGATGTAAAGACGCTTTCCGTCCTCGCTCTGGGTGAATTTGCATCCGTTCGGGCAGAGGGGAAGAAGCTCAGGCTCGGCCATCGTGCATCCGTAGATCGAGCGGCTGTTGTATTTCATCCATCCGGCGTAGGACTCAAGTGCCGCCTCGGCTCTGTAGTCAAGATATCCGCGCGAGGTCGGGCCGACGTTCATTAAGAGATTACCGCCGATCGCCACGGTGTTTATCAGCATTTCGATCAGCATCTCGGGCGACTTCCACGTCATTTCGTCGCGGTGATAGCCCCACGAGCCTGAGAGAGTCTGGCAGGCCTCCCATGTGACGAGTTCTCCGGTCTTCGCGTGTCTGACCCATGCCTTGGGCTGATACTGCTCGGGAGTCCAGAGATCCTGTTCGATTTCGGTGCGGTTGTCGATTATGATTCCGGGCTGGAGACTTCTCGCGGTGGCGATGAGCTTTTCGGCTTCCCAGTCGTCCTTGCCCTTGCCCTTCATCCACTCCTTGCCGGGGCCGCCGGTTGAACCGGAGTAAGAGAAGTCGAACCAGAGAATATCGATCTTGCCGTAGTTTGTCAGAAGTTCGGTGACCTGATTTCTCATGTACTCGGCGTACTTTGTCATGTCGCGACCCTTTGACTGCTCCTCGGCGTCGGAGTCGTTTCTGCGGGGGTGAAGCGGGTCGATCGGGAACTCGGGGTGATGCCAGTCGATGAGAGAGTAGTAAAATCCGATGCGGAGTCCCTCGGCTCTGAAGGCGTCGACGTATTCCCTCACAAGATCGCGTCCGGCGGGGGTGTTGGTGCATTTGTAGTCGGTGTATTTCGAGTCGAACATACAGAAGCCCTCGTGATGCTTGGTCGTGAGGACGACGTACTTCATCCCGGCTTCCTTCGCTCTTCTCGCCCAGTCCTTGGGATCATAGAGATCGGGGTTGAAGTACTTGAAATACTTGTCGTATTTCTCCTCAGTGATGCACTCACGGTTCTTGACCCACTCGTGGCGCGCGGGCATCGCGTAGAGACCCCAGTGGATGAACATTCCGAAGCGGTCGTGGCGGAACCATTCGGTGTCGCCGGGGGTTTTTCTGACAACGTAGCTTGACATATTAAGCCTCCTAAAAAAATATTTTCACTTTTTTTCGATAAGTACTTGCAAAATCCGCGAATTTGTTATATCATATATATATATGCAGAATACGAGACAGGAAATCTGTCCTCTGTCTTCTATTATAGCGCAGATCCGGAGAATCCGCAAGTTAATATCCGGTCAGGAATATGGAGAAAACCGTAAATTTCACTATCCGGGGCTTGGTGACAGGAATGATTATTGAAAAAGATTACAAAATATGTGACAATATGAACAACATACAGCTGAAGATCGTCGACTACGGACACGCCGTGGCAAATCAGAGCTGGGAATGGGTCGGGAGCATCGTGACGCCGCCCTACGCGAGACTTTACTACATAGTCGGCGGCGACCCGTATATAATCGAACACGGACGGCACATCCCGCTCAAGGTCGGCCACTGCTATCTGATGCCGACCGGATACTCGTTCAGGCACGCCTGCGAAAGCTCGATGGAGCAGCTTTACTTCCACGTCAACCTGTGCGACAGCAGCGGAGCCGATCTCTTAAAAAGCTGCAAGGGACTCATGGAATACGAGCCGGGCGGGGGATTCATCTCGGAGCTTCTCAGGCTCTCGTCGGACGTTGATCTCACAAGCGGCCTCAGACTCCGTCAGGGAATCTACGCCTCGATCCTCACGCTGATCGGAAAGTACGGAGTGAAGCTTGAATCGATGAACTACTCGAAATGCGTGCTTCTGGCGATAGAGTACATACGCTCGCATCTGTCACTCCAGCTCGGAATCGCGGAACTCGCGGCGAACGCGTTTGTCTCGGAGTCGACTCTCTCGAAAAAGTTCAAGTCCGAGGTCGGGATGACGATCGGAAGCTACATCGACGAGGCGATAATCTTCGAGGCCGAGCAGCTTTTATGCAAGACAGAGCTTACGGTGCTTGAGATCAGCGAACGCTTCGGCTTCTGCGACCAGTTCTACTTTTCACGGAGATTCAAGGAGAAGTACGGCGAGACGCCGCAGAAATACCGGAGAAACCGCCCGATCTGACAAAGAAACCGCCGCGGGAAACCCGCGGCGGCCATATGGGAAACTTTCTTTTCTTACTTCTTTTTCTTAGCGGCGGTCACACCGGCAAAGGCGAGCGCGAGAGCGGTCGCACAGATGATGAGCGAGACATCGCTCGTCGCGGCGGCGGTGGTATCCTTCTTTACCTCAACCGGCTTTTCGGAGCAGCCGGTCCAGATTCTGATATTGTCGATGTCGGCCTTGATGAGCTTGGAAGCCTTGAAGCAGATCGCGTAACTGTCGATCGTGTTCCATTTGTCCTTGTTCGCCTGCATATCCGAGGCCTTGATTCCGTTGACATAGACGGTCGGTCCGTTCTTTATCGAGGTTTCGACTCTGACGGTCACGGTCTTGTTCTTGAGGAGCATTCCGTTCGAATCGAACTTGGTGCCGAAGAGCTGGTTAATTATCGCGGTGTCGTCGGTCGCGCGGAGAGGGCAGGTCGTGTCGTTGTAGTGAATCCAGCTGTCGCCGATTCTGACCTGATTGTAGCCGTCGCCGCGGATACGCATATCGACCGTGTTGTACTTGTCCTTGCCGTCGTAGTTGCATAAGAGCGAGACATAGCGCGAGGTGTTTCCGGCGTCGAGATAGGTGACGTCGTATTCATAGGTGTAGTCGGAATTACATACTTTCGATAGGTACGCGCTGTCCATCATGAGCGCGTAGGAATCCTCGCTCGACGCGTCGAGGTTGTCGACATGGAGCTTTCCGTCGGAGAGCGAGAGCTTCATCGTGAACTTTCTGAGTCCCTCGGCCTTTGTCCAGTTGAGAAGCGCAAGAGCCTTGTCGGTGTCGTCAGCCTTCATGCCGTCGAAATTCTCGCTGTAGATCAGCGTTCCGGCCGGAAGCTTTGAGGCATCGGGTGCCGACTTGTAGGTCACTCCGGCAAATACCGGGACGCTCAGTATCGTCGCTCCGGCGATAACGGTCGAGAGAAGCGCGGTGAGATGTTTTGCAAACTTTTTCATTGTTGTTACATTCCCTTCAATAATATCCGACGGCTTTTCCGTCCTATATCTAAATTATACACTATCAAACGGCAAATTTCCATGAATTTTTGTGCGTAAAATATGGAGAATCGGCTATGTCACTTTCAATCAACAACACCTGCAACGAAATAATCAACGGCGTGTCGCTGGAGATACTGATAAGCGGATATCTTGAGGCCGGAACCGAGTGGAGCAAATCGAGAACCCTCCCGCCGCCCTACGCGAAGCTCTACTTCATCTTAGGCGGCGACGCTTACATAATCTCGGACGGAGTCCGCACCGAGCTCAGGCCGGGAAGGGCGTATCTGATCCCGACCGACCTTGTTTACGACAACGGCTGCGTGACCGGGATACATTTTCTCTACTTCAATATAAGGCTTATGAACGGACACGGCCGGGATCTGCTTTCGATGTACAAGCGGCCGCTCGAACACGATTTTGACTCGGAGAAGACCCTGACGCTCGTGAAAAAGTATCTCTCGCAGTCCCCGGCCGACTCGCTCTCGCTGAAGGCCGATCTTACGGCGGCTTTACTCGAACTTCTCTCGACCGCGCCGGAGGTGGGGATCAGCCCCAGAAACTTCTCGGATAGCGTCCGCCGCGCGCTTGATTACATTGACCGGAATCTCTCGGTGGGGCTCAGGATCGACGAAATCTGCAAGAAAATCTACGTGGCGCGCAGCACGCTCATAAAACGCTTCGGCGAAGAGGTCGGAATGTCGGTCTGCGAATACATAACCTCCGAGGTGATGACAAGATGCGAGCAGCTCCTCTGCGAGACCGACCTGACGATCGGTGAGATCAGCGAACGCTTCGGCTTCTGCGATCAGTTCTACTTTTCACGGAGATTCAAGGAGAAGTACGGCGAGACGCCGCAGAAATACCGGAGAAACCGCCCGATCTG
>CAKSVM010000038.1 GCA_934503195.1 uncultured Eubacteriales bacterium | reverse complement strand
TCAAGCTGAGCCGATCTGATCTTGTAGCCGATCTTCTCGTTGCGCTCGTCGAGGAAGACGCGGATTCCGGCGGCTTCGAGCTTTGCCTTGATCTCCTCAGCGTAAGGATACTGATCGTCGCCTATCGGAAGGACAGCCACCTGCGTGGGAGACAGCCACATCGGGAACGCTCCGGCGTACTTCTCGATCATGTAGGCGAGCGTGCGCTCAAAGCATCCGAGCGAGGTTCTGTGGATGATATACGGAGTCTTCTTCTGACCGTCGGTGTCGACGTACTCCATGCCGAACTGCTTTGCGAGCAGGAGGTCGATCTGGATTGTGACGAGCGTGTCTTCCTTGCCGTAAACGTTTCTGTACTGGACATCGAGCTTCGGTCCGTAGAACGCAGCCTCGTCGATTCCGATAGTGTAGTCGACATGCAGGTCTTCGAGAATCTTCGCCATCAGCGACTGTGCCTCGTCCCACTGCTCAGGCGTGCCCTCGTACTTGTTCTTCGGGTTTGCCGGATCCCACTGCGAGAATCTGAACGTGCAGTCCTCGAGGAGTCCGACCGTGCCGAGGAAGTACTTCATCAGCTCAAGGCAGCCCTTGAACTCCTCTTCGAGCTGTTCGGGGCGGAGGACAATGTGTCCCTCGGAGATTGTGAACTGTCTGACGCGGATAAGTCCATGCATCTCGCCGCTGTCCTCGTTTCTGAAGAGCGTAGAGGTCTCGCCGAGTCTCATCGGGAGATCGCGGTAGGAACGCTGACGGTTTAAGAACACCTGATACTGGAACGGGCAGGTCATCGGACGGAGTGCGAAGCATTCCTTCGTCTCGTCATGCGGATCGCCGATTACGAACATTCCGTCAAGATAGTGATCCCAGTGACCCGAGATCTTGTAGAGCTCGCGCTTTGCCATAAGCGGCGTCTTGGTGAGCAGATAGCCGTGAGCCTGCTCGTAGTCCTCGACCCATCTCTGGAGAAGCTGAACGACACGCGCGCCCTTCGGAAGCAGCACAGGCAGTCCCTGACCGATTACATCGACCGTCGTGAAGAACTCAAGGTCGCGTCCGAGCTTGTTGTGGTCGCGCTTCTTGGCCTCTTCCATCTGCACGAGGTGTTCCTTGAGCATATCCTTCGACGGGAAAGCGATTCCGTAAATTCTCTGGAGCTGCTTGTTCGACTGATCGCCCTTCCAGTAAGCACCTGTGCACTGAAGGAGTTTGACCGCCTTGACAGCGCCGGTCGAGTGGAGGTGCGGTCCCGCGCAGAGGTCGGTGAACTCGCCCTGCTTGTAGAAGGAGATCTCCGCGCCCTCGGGAAGCTCTTCGATGAGCTGAACCTTATAAGGCTCGTTTCTCTCGGTCATGAACTTAACGGCCTCCTCGCGGCTCAGCGTGAAACGCTCGATGAGGAGATTTTCCTTGATGACCTTCTGCATCTCGGACTCGATATTCTTGAGAATTTCGGGAGTGAATGCGACGTCGCTGTCGATGTCGTAGTAGAATCCGCTCTCGATGGCCGGGCCGATCGTGAGCTTTGCCTCCGGGTAAAGACGCTTTACGGCCTGAGCGAGGATATGCGAAGCGGTGTGCCAGTAAACGTGCTTGCCGTCGGCGTCGGCGAAGGTGAGAAGCTTTACGTCAGCGTCGGACGAAACCTCATAAGAGAGTTCGCGAAGCTCACCGTTGACCTTCGCGGCAAGAACCGAGCGGTCGATAAGCTCGGCGGATTTCGCGGCCTCGTAGACCGTGATCGGTGCCTCGGACTCGAATTCCTTTGCGCCTTCAAATTTGATCTTGAACATGATAGTACCTTTCCTGCTCCCGGGCAACAAAAAGCCCCGGGAGCATAATAAAATAAATTATTACACTCTCGGGGTGCGAACAGAACTGCTCGCAAATTCTCCCGACTTGTCAATGAAAATGTCGATTCCATCGACATTTTCATACGCTGAGGCCGGGCTGGCGATCAGATCTGTACCCACGGTTCCACCCGATTTTTTTACTCTGTAGGGAAGCGAATACTCCCCGTCCGTATAACGTCGGAAGCACGGCGCGCCATTTCCTGCGCGCGGCATTGTCAGCGGCTGTCAGATAAGCCTCTGGCGGGAACGGCGGTTTTGATTCCTGCTTTCCGGTCAGATCCGCTCGCAGCGTATGGGATCCTCTCTGAGACTTTCCGGCAGGCAGATTCCGTTCTGCCTTTGTATATTATATTATACACCCGGAATTTGTGTTTGTCAAGAGGTTTTTTGAAATTCGATGTGAATAATTTGCGCGATGTGAGAGCAAAACTAAATTTTCCGCAAACAGATCCGTGACAAATCATTTATATACAGCATCTACTGCATATTTTGCCTCATCACTGGTAAATCCTTCAAACTCCAACTGCTCTTTCAGCTTCTGCTTCGAAAATGACATTGAGTCCAGATAGTCTAATGCTTTTCCAACAGCTTGCAGCTTCCAATCTATGTCCAACTTTGTTACTGCGTACTCAGCCTCGGATTCACTAAACTTCTCGAATAACAACTGCTTTTTGAGTCCTTTCTTGGAAAAATGCATGATATTTAAGTATTCTGTAGCTTTTTTCAAGGCATTGAGTTCACCCATTGTTGCGACTTTCTCCGTTGAGCTGCTTTTGGGACTGCTGTATGGTGTATTGGAGTCATATACTCTTAGCATATTTACCGCATATGTAGCGTCAAAGTTCGAAAAGCCTACACCCTCCAGATACGCCATGATTTGCGATCTGTTAGCACCGCTATATTCACTGTAGTAAGTTTGGGCTCTTTCATAAGCCACGTTTTTCCAGCTTACCTCCGTGTTATCAAGCGCATCCTGATATTCTTCTTGATAGTATCCTTCAGCAAGCATTCTTTTCTGGCACTCGCTGGAAGAATAGTTACTGACATTTACAAGCTCGCTAAATCTTTCGTGCGCCTTATCTGTAAGATCCTCCCCGTCAGTTCTCTGCACGGTTTCAACTCCGTTTAAACATTCTGGCGAAGTGGTTACTTCTGTATCATAATCATAAAAATGATTACTCGGCTCATAGTCATTTTTTACAACATCAAACATGATGTTGTAAAAAACAGCACCAACCAGCAGAATTATAGATATTATACCAACTATCTTTAACCCGTCTAATTTTCCTACGTCATTATGCTCATCCATGATTTTTCCCCCGTAATTTTGTAATATACTCCCAACTTGTAAAACAGCCTTGTCGTCTTGGTTAAACTAACCAGCTCATAAAATAGAGTTAGGTTACCATACTTTAATTATACATCATAATTCATGTTCTGTCAAGAGTTTTCTCAAAAAATCCCGTCCTCCCCCTCAAATTTACAAATACTCTCACCCATCCTATTGCATTTCCCCGAAAAATGTGGTATAATAATACTATCTTTCAAAATTCAAAGGAGAAAAGCCATGCCTAACTACCGCCGCGAACGGATAAACGACGAGATGAAAAAAGAACTCGCCGTAATCCTCCGCGATATAAAGGATCCGCGCGTCGCGAACAATTTCGTCAGCGTCACCGCGGTCGATGTAACGCCCGACCTCAAATTCGCCAAGATCTACTTCTCCGCGATAATGGGCGACAAAAAGGAGATAAAGAAGGGACTCGTCAGCGCGTCTGGCTTCGTCCGCAAACGCCTCGCCGAGACTCTCAATCTCCGCGTCACGCCCGAACTCACCTTCGAGCCTGACGACTCGATCGAATACGGCTCGCACATAAACTCGCTCCTCAAAAAGATCGAGCGCGAGTCGCCGTCACACAACGACGAGGAAGAAAAATGAACTTCATCGATCTCACAAGAGCCGCCGATATCCTCGAAGCGCACGACAACATCGTGATCCTCACCCACACACGCCCCGACGCCGACACGCTCGGCTCGGGCGTCGCCCTCGCTGAGCTTCTCTCGGGACTCGGAAAGACTTCCTATATTATAAACGACGACGATATCCCGAAGCGTCTGCGCTTCATCACCGAAAGAGCATCGCTCCGCCCCGAGGAAATCCTCCCCGAAGGCTTCACTCCCGGACTCGTCGTCTCGGTCGACGTCTCGGCGTCAAAGCTCCTCGGAAAGCTTGAGGAAAATTACGCGCCTATTACCGCCCTCGCGATTGACCACCACGGACTCGGAACGCCCTTCGCCGCCGAAACCTACGTCGAAACGCTCGGTGCCTGCGGCGAGATAATCTTCGATCTCTTCGGAATTTTCAAACTCCGCGGAAAGGATCTCATGACCAAGAAGGCCGCGATCGCGCTCTACGCCGCGATCTGCTCCGACACCGGAAGCTTCCGCTTCGAGGCCGTGACGCCAAAGACGCATCTTCGCATAGCCGCGATTCTCGAAGTCGGCTTCGACCACTCCGAGGTCGCCAGAAGACTCTACGACTCGCGTCCGATCTCGCAGGTCATGGCGACCAAGGTCGCGCTCGACGTCCTGCACTTCCACAACGAAAACCGCGTCGCGATCATCAATTTCACAACGAAAATGCGCGTGGACAACAATCTCTCGCGCGAGGATATCGACGACATAATCTCTCTCACCCGCTCAATCGAGGGAGTCGAGATCGGTATGTCGATCAAGCAGTCGGACGACGATCCTACATTATATAAGGTCTCGATGCGCTCGAACCGCGTCGCCGACGTGTCGAAAATCTGCGCCGTCTTCGGCGGCGGAGGCCACGTCAGAGCCGCCGGATGCACTCTTAACGCCCCTGACGAAAAAATCGCAGAGGAAAGACTTCTCGAAGCGATTGACAAGGCTCTCGCCGAGCTTGACGAATCGCACGCCTTCGACTCGGCGGGTGAATTCTGATGGACGGACACGAGATCTCAGGCGTGCTTATCTTAAATAAACCGGCCGGATTCACTTCACACGACTGCGTCAACAGGATAAGACGGCTCTATAACACAAAAAAGGTCGGCCACACCGGGACTCTCGACCCGATGGCGACCGGGGTCCTGCCGATTCTGATCGGCCGGGCAGCGAAGGCCAGCGAGCTTGTCACGGCCGAGGACAAGCTCTACCGTGCCGGACTGAAGCTCGGAATCACGACCGACACCGAGGACACGACCGGAAAAATCCTCTCGACCTCGGAATTGATTCCCGACGATGAAGCCGTCCGGAACGCGATAAAGAGCTTTGTCGGCGATATCTCACAGATCCCGCCGATGTATTCCGCGCTCAAAGTGAACGGTCAGAAGCTAGTCGATCTGGCGCGGCGCGGAGTCACGGTGGAACGCGAGGCAAGACCGATAACGATCCATTCGATCGCCGTCGAGCCGACCGTAAATCCCGACGAATATATTCTCACCGTCCACTGTTCAAAGGGAACCTACATAAGAACGCTCTGCGCCGACATCGGCGAAAGGCTCGGCTGCGGAGGATGTATGTCGTCGCTCGAAAGGCTCGCCAGCGGATCGTTCGGCATCGAAAACTCGGTCACGCTCGACGAGATCGGAGACCTCGCCGAGGACGAACGCGCCGCGCTTCTCCGCCCGGTCGAGAGTCTCTTTGACAGGCTTCCGATCCTGACTCTCCCCGAATTTTTCGAAAAACTCTCGCGGAACGGCTGTGAGATCTATCAGAAAAAGCTCGGAACCGGATATCCGACCGGAACAAGACTCCGGATCCACGGAAAGGACGGATTCTACGCGCTCGGCGAGGTCTTCGACTACCCCGACGGAAGCGCGGTGAAGATAATCAAGCTCTTTTCACTCGACTCTGTGTGAAACTTTGTGACGTTTATGTGACGCTTATTGAATTTTTGCTGAAACCTCTCCGAAACGGCGGAGAATTCATGAAGCGTTCACAAATGTTTGATATAATATTTACGAGAAAAAGCACGAAAAACTGCTGAAAATATTGAAAGGACAACCAAATGATCCAGATCCAGAACCTTGTAAAACGGTTCGGCAGCAAATACGCGGTTGATGATATCTCTTTCTTCATTGACGAAGGAGAGGTAGTCGGCTTCCTCGGCCCGAACGGCGCGGGAAAATCGACCACCATGAACATGATCACCGGATATATGTCGTCGACCTCAGGTACCGCTTCGATCGGCGGTATCGACATCCTTGAAAACCCCACCGAGGCGAAGAAGCTCATCGGCTACCTTCCCGAGCAGCCGCCGCTCTACACCGACATGACGGTCAAGGAATACCTCAATTTTGTCTATGAACTCAAGGGATGCAAGCTGAACCGCAAAAAGCATCTCGGCGAGATCTGCGAGGTCGTCAAGATCGCCGACGACTACAAAAAGGGCAGGCTGATAAAGAACCTTTCAAAGGGCTACAAGCAGCGCGTCGGAATCGCCCAGGCACTCGTCGGAAACCCGAGAGTCATCATCCTAGACGAGCCGACCGTCGGTCTTGACCCGAAGGAGATAATCGAGATCCGGAACCTCATAAGAACGCTCGGCGAGACGCACACCGTCATCCTCTCGACGCATATCTTAAGCGAGGTTCAGGCCGTCTGCGACCGGATTCTCATCATAAACTCCGGAAAGCTCGTCGCCGACGAAAAGACCGAGAACATCTCGAAGATGATCGAGGGCAGCCGCCGCCTCAACGCGCGCGTCTGCGGATCCCAGCGCGACGTTCTGCGCGTTCTCCGCTCGATCCCCGAGATCACGACAGCCGAGGTCTTCGGCGACCGCGAGGGCGACAGCTTCGTCTACTCGATCGAGTCGAGCGCGGGAGTCGACATCAGAAAGCCGCTCTTCTACACGCTCGCCAAGAACAATATGCCGCTCATCGGACTCGAACAGCAGGGTACGAACCTTGAGGATATCTTCATCTCGCTCGTCGACAAGCCGAAGGACACCAAACCGAGAAAGCAGAACGACGCGCCGAAGTTCGACGTAAAGCCCGGCTTTGACGTTAACGCCGATTCCAATGACAAGCCGGCATATGACGTTCTCCCCGAAAACGCCGAGATTCCCACTGAGGAGGAAAACAACAAATGACAGCGATTTACAAGCGCGAGATGCTCTCATATTTCACCTCGCCGATAGGCTACGTGTTCGTGGCGGTATTCTTAGCACTCAACGCCTTCATCTTCTCGCTCTACACGCTGATGGCAGGAGAAGATTCAAGCGTCGGATCATATTTCACTATGGTCATGTTCATCTTCATAATCCTCGTCCCGCTCCTCACGATGAAGAGCTTCAGCGAGGAGCGCAGAATGCGCACCGAACAGCTTCTTTTAACCTCTCCGGTAAGTCTCTTCGGAATGGTTTTCGCGAAGTTCCTCGCCGCCTTCACGATGTTCGGCGGGACCTTCATCTTCGGAAGCCTCTTCAACTTCGCCGCGCTCTATAAGTACTGCGAGGAGCCGAACGGCGCGGTCATCATCTCCGACTCGCTCGGAATTCTCTTGATCGGCGCGGCGTTTATCGCCATCGGAATCTTCGTCTCGTCGCTCACCGAGAATCAGCTCGTCGCGGCGGTCGGAACGATGGGAATCCTCATCTTCTTACTCCTCGTCGGACTTCTCACAAACTACATCGACTCGTATGTCGTCCGCACCGTAATCAACTGGATCTCAATCTACAGCCGTTTCGGAAACTTCGGATACGGAATTCTCGACCCGGCGACAATGGTCTATTATTTCTCAATCTGCTTTGTTTTCATGTTCCTTACCGTCCGCATTTACGAAAAGCGGCGCTGGTCGTGATAACCCGATGGAGGTAAAATAAAGTGAAAATCAATGGCATAAACCCCGCGTCGACGCGCAAGCTCAAATACGGCGCGATTTCGGTCGTACTGACTGCCGTCGTGATCGCCGCCGTGGTCATATTCAATACGATCTTCTCGGCTCTTGTCTATAAGTACAACTGGTACATCGACATGACCAAGGAGGGAATCTACGGTCTCTCTGATCCCGCCCGCGTCCTGCTCGACGAGATCGACGCGCCGATCAACATCCGCTTCTGCGCCCCCTACGACGAGCTTGAGAGCAACTGGTACATGAAGATGATCCTCTCGCTCGTCAAGGAAATGGCGGCTGAGTACGACAACATAACCTACGACTACGTCGATATCATCAAGAGTCCCACCGCCACTCAGAAATACAAGGCGACAACCGCCACCACGATCAAGACGACCAACGTCATCGTCGAGAGCGGCACCGAGTTCAGAGTCTTCGCGGCAAACGCGCTTTTCACCTCCAACGAAGCCGGCACAATCTGGGCGTTCAACGGCGAAAAGAAGCTCATCTCGGCGATGATTCAGATCACTCAAGCCGAGTCTCCGATCGCTTACCTCACCTACACTCACGGCGAATACTCGGCGATTCAGATCGTCGATCAGGCCGTCGCGAGCGGACAGGCCACGACTTCCGAGGTCCTTGAGCTTCTGAAGCAGAACGGCTACGACGTCGCGATGCTCGAACTTCTCTACGACGCCGGCTATGAGATCCGCGGAATCGACCTCACGAAGGAGGATTTCGATCCGGACGGACGTCTCCTCGTCATAAACAACCCGATCTACGACTTTGAGGGAATCTCCGCCGACACCAAGGGCAGAAAGTCCGAAATCGAAAAGATCGACGACTTCCTTGACAGCTTCGGAAACCTGATGGTCTTTGTCGATCCCGACACCGAGGATCTCCCCGAGCTCTACGAATTCCTCTCCGAATGGGGAATCGAGTTCGACAACTCGCTCCTCAAAGACCCGTCAAACTCGCTTGACACCGAGCATTACTCGCTCGTCGGCGATTACGCGGTTGATTATTCCTCGCAGACTTCATCGTCTTCGAGCGAGACCGAATACAATCCCGACGCACTCGGAGCCTCGCTCGTCAAGTCGATGACCGAGCTCGGAACTCCTCCGAAGACTATCGTCAGATACGCCCGCCCGATCAACCGCCTCTGGGATTCGAAGAACGGCCGTATCACCTCGACCGCGCTCTACACCTCGACCGGCGCGGAAAAATATGTCGACGGCGAAAAGGTCGAAACCGGACGTTATCCGCTTATCGTTCTCTCGCGTGAGTCGCGCTATGTCGACGAATACGACGCGAACAACGAAAAGAGTCAGGTTCTCCATTCGAACTACGTCTTCGCCTGCGGTTCGAAATACCTGACCTCCTCCGATTACCTCGACAAGAAGGCATACGGAAACAGCGATATCCTCTACGCCATGATGCGCACGATGGGTAAGACACAGGTTCCCGCCGACCTCAAGTTCAAGGTATTTGACGATGAGTCGCTGAATATCACAACGGCTCAGGCTACCAACTGGACGATATTCCTCACCGCTGTCATTCCGGCTTGCTTCCTCGTCGCCGGAGCCGTGGTCTGGATCAGGAGAAAGCACGCATGAACAACGAAGAAAACAAGAATTATTCGACTCTTGAGGAAGAAGAGGCCGAGGCGAAAGCGAAGAGCGAATCCACGCTCTTCTCCGCGCCCGAGCCGATGTCCGGTAATCTGACCAAGCGTCAGAAGGCTAGCGTCGCGAAGAAACAGCGCAAGGCGATTCTAATTCTGGCGATCATCGTCGCGGCGGCGGTCGCGCTCTACTTCCTTGTCGTAAAGCCGATCGTCGATTACGTCGAGGAGACGAAAAAGGAAGAGATCGAGCTTCTCGACGGCGAGGTGCTCGGAACCAGCGACCGCATCCTCTTATTCGAGCACACCGAAAAGAAGGACATCCAGTCGATCGACGTCCACAACCAGTACGGCGAGTGGGGAGTATATTACGACAAGGACGACGACACATTCTATATCACCGGACATCCCGAGGCTCCATACAGCAAGGAGCAGCTTTCAAGCCTTGTCGTCAGCGCGGGCTACACGCTCTCAATGACAAGAGTCACGACCGACGCCGAGGATATGCACGAATACGGACTCGCAGACAGCGACAATCCTGCGTGGTACACCCTCACGACCCGCGAGGGCAAATCGCACACCGTCTATATCGGAAGCCAGATTCCGACCGGTGCCGGTTATTACTGCCGCTACGCCGGACGCAACGCGGTCTACGTCCTCGACTCGACGCTGAATCAGACAATCCTTCAGCCGCTTGAGGCGATGATCACTCCGACACTTACTCTCCCGATGAACACGAACGACTACTTCACGGTCAAGAACTTCGCCGTTCTCAAGGGCGACGAGATCAAGGTCATGATCACCTACCTCGACGAGGAGGAAAAGGAAGCCGAGGCCTCGATGAGCTCTTACAAGATGCTCGCGCCGGCAAACTACACGGTCAACGACTCGAACTATTCGGTCGCGCTTGAAGTCCTCACCGCGTTTGAGGGCAACTCCGCGCTCGTCTACGACCCGGACGAAGAGGATCTCGAAAAGTACGGACTCCTCAACCCGGCATACACGCTGACCTATGAGTACTCGGGCATCCAGCAGTACGTGCTCTTCAGCGAAAAGAACGAAAGCGGCAACTACTACGCCTACTCGCTCCTCTTCAACCTGATCACAGAGGTCAGCGGCTCGAAGCTCGAATGGCTCGACTGGGATCTCATCAAGTGGGTTGACTCGCCGATCTTCATGATGAACATCAACGACGTCAAGACGATCACGGTTGACAGCGACACGGCAAAGCGCGTCTTCGACCTTGAGGGCGAGGGACAGGAGCTTGTCGTCACTGAGCGCGGCACCGGATTCCAGCCCGAGGTCAAGAACTTCAGACAGTTCTACAAGACGCTACTCTCGGTATCCATCGAGGATTACGCTCCGACCGAATCGGTCGAGGCACTCGATATGGAAAAGGATCTCTATATGACCCTCACGATCGAAACCCGCGCCGGAAAGACCCACGTCTATAAGTTCTATCCCTATTCGACCCGCCGCGCGTTCTACACGATCGACGGCACAGGTGAGTTCTATGTCCTCCGCGACATGGCTACCAAGGTCATCACCGACGCCGAAAAGGTCATGACAAACACGCAGATTGACTCCGAGGCGCACAACTGATAAACGTCCGCACGACGCGACCAGCTTCGAATCACACAATTAAACCCGCGTAAAGCGAATCCCTCCGGAAAAAAACGGGGGGATTTTTTTGCGACGCGTTGGAAACCGTCCATTTTCCGTCAAAAACCGTTTTTACAGCCGCGAAAGGGCAATTTGGGACATTTTCGCGTCAAAGTGGTCCCATCACGGGGATTGATTTTCCGACCCGACTGTGATATAATAAAAGTATCATAATTCATCGGAAGGAAGTAATAAAATGAAATCAAATCACGCTCGCTTTCTCTGCTCGCTCCTCACTCTTCTGACCCTCGCCTCCTGCGGCGGCGAGACGGTAACCAATGACGAAACAACACCCTCCGCCGAAACAACCACCGAATCGCCCGAAACCGAGGAGACCGACGGCCTTCCCGACAAACAGATGGACGGCTTCGAGTTCTCGATGAACCATTTCAACACCACATGGCTTTCGTGGTCAACGATAACGCTTGAATCCGAGGCCGAGAACGGCGATCTCGTCAACGACGAAATTTTCCGGAGAAACCGCAGGATCGAGGAACGCTTCGATTGCAGAATAACCGTGAACGCGATGGATCAGATAACCACAAACGACATTCAGAATGAGGTAATGGCAGGAGACTCGAACTATGACGTCTGGTTCGCGTATGACCCGCGTGTGCTTGACGCGATACCGTATCTTATGACGTGGAACGACATTCCTTACGTGAGTCTTGACCGTGAATGGTGGAATCCGCTGGCGACCGGAATTTTCAACATCGGCGGTAAGCAGTACGCCGCGATAGGAAATTTCAGTCTCTCCGCGCTCTCATGTGCGTCGGGTTTCGCCTTCAATAAGGAAATATACCGCAATCTCAACTCTGATATCGACATCTACGCGCTCGCTGAGAGCGGTAACTGGACCCTCGACAAAATGGCGTCCCTCGCGAAAATGGCCTACAGCGACCTCAACGGAAACGCTCAGATGGACGACGATGACCGCTATGGCATAACCGGGACATGGAAAGGATTCTGCTCATCGCTGATCCTCGGCTCGGGAATAAAGTATGTCACAAAGGACGCAAATGGATTCCCGGTCTTCGATCTTCCGAAAGACGAACTGACCATTTCAAAGCTCATAAAGATCTACGACACCTTCATGCAGGACGAGATTTTTAATGGCAAAAAGAGTACGAACGTTGACACGCTTCACAGTGCCGGAAACTTCCAGAACGGCGGCGCGCTTTTCCAGACTCAGACTCTCATCGGACTTGAACGCAGCCGTTCACTCGATATCGAAATCGGATTCGTCCCCTGTCCGAAATACGACGAAAAGCAGGAACGATATTACGCTCCGTCCTATGGCTCCGAAGACGCGGTTCTCCTGAAGACTCTCCCAAAAGAGAGATGGGAAAATATCGGCATAATCCTTGAAGCTCTCGCCTTTGACTCACAAAAGAATCTCATCCCGACCTACAAGGAGGTCGTTCTCAAAACAAAATCCGCGCGCGACGACGAGTCGTCGGCAATGGTTGATATAGTAATCGACTCCGTAAGCTTTGAGTTCGGACTCAACGCATGGCAAAACACCGTGGCAAATCCCTTTGTTCGCCAGACCTTCGCGGCCGGGAATCCGAACTTCGCCTCAACCCTCGCCGCGATGCAGTCGTCAGTCGATGCCGCGATCGAAAAGCTCCGCAAGACGATTGAGGGATAACAATAACCGAATCCGCCCCGCGATCATGGGATCGCGGGGCGAATGTTCTTTACTTTTCACTGATGCCCGAGCCGCTTCTTCCAGCTTATGAACCCATAGATATCATTCGCCAGAAACGCCGTAAAGCAGCTGACCATCGCGAGACTCGACGGCTCCTCAAAGGCCGCCGCCGTCCAGAGGACAATGAGAACGATGTCGTTTGCCGCGTACCCGAGTGCGTAATAAGGACTGCGGCACCACGTGAGATACGCGGGAATAAAGCTCGTCGCCACCGAAATCGTGCTTACGACCAGATTCGCCGTGCCAAGAGCCTTAAGAATGAACCCGAATACCGTCGCCGCCAGAGCCGTGAAGAATACAAGCCCCACAATTCTTTTCTTTGTCAGCCTCGCCGCGAGAACCTCAGACGCGCCCTTGTCGGACGGATGCCTGAGCCACGTAAAAATCGCCAGCACCGCCATCGGCGCGGTCATTCCAAGATAGGTTATCATCTCGCCGTAATACCTGAACCCGAGCGATATGAAGCCGTAAAATACGCTGAAGATCACCGTCAGTCCCTGCCCGACCACATTTCCCTTGGCGATGAAGATAAGCGACGTCACACCGATAAGCGACGCAATCGTCGAAAGATAGTCAATCCCCGCGCCCGCGACACCCACCGCGGCCGACGACAGAACGATCACCCCGACCGACAAAAGCCAGAGCGTGAGTTCGAATTTCGTGAGTGTTCCGAAAAGCCTGCGTATCATTTCAATAATCCTTTCCAAAAAACAAAGCATCCGCACGGCAGATCTTCAAAAGGATTTTCTCCTTCTGACCTGATGATCTGCCTTGCAGATGCCAACGTAAATCTTGATTACTCCGCATATGCGCTGCCCGGTGGCAAGCTTTAATAGATCTATTACAGAGATTATATCACATTCCGGACGGTTTGTCAAGAGCTTTTTCAGTTTCCTCACTGTTTGTGGCCTTTGTGAGCATACCGACGTATTCTATCGTCGTATATGGTGAAAACTCACGGTTGTTGATGTTCGAAAGCTCGGTCGCCTTAAACATAATCGACTCGTATTCCTCGCTCGTCAGATCCCATCTTCCGTACCGCTTTATCCGGATAAGCACCGTGAGTTCGGGCGTCGGGGTCAGTCCCTTCGAGTTTCCGTTCGTCTTCCACTCGCGCGGATCGGATCGCCAGCCCTCTACAAGCACGTGTGAGGTGTAGATCTTCCGCGTCCGGCCGGCAAACTCGGCCGGGACGTTAAGATACGCGTCGCCGAGTCTTTCTGTGACGATATAATTGTACCCGCGCATCTCCTTGCTTATCGCCTCGGAATCAATATTCACCTCAATGCCGTTCGTTCCGTTCGGGGGAACGACGAAGGTCAGCGATTTCTCACCCCACGCGTCGCACCCGTCGGCCACGGTTCCGCCGTCCTCGGGGAGTACCCAGAGGTATTCGCCGCCCTTGATTCCCTTTCTCGTCGGCCCGTAAATCAGCCAGCCGGGTTCGGCGTCAATCGAGTACATCACGTGTATGAACTTCGAATACTGCACCGTGATTATCGGGTTGAAATAATCCGGATCGTCGTCAAATACGTCGATCGTGTGGTCAAAGCCGTAGGTTATCGCGTCGCCGTCGTTGCGCCCGAGATAATAGCGGAGCCGTCCAGTCTCATACTCAACTCCGGGTTCAAGCTTGAAATCAACGCGATTCTGATTCGCCCCGCGAACGCCGACATCGGCCATCTCCCACTTATTTATAAACGAGACGACCGCGATCTTGCCGACCTTCGCGGCGGCCTTCTGCTTGGCGATCATTTCAAGCCGCTCCTGCTCGTGCTTCCACTCCAGCGCGGACGACACGAAGATATACACAACCATCCCCGAAAACGCGATCAGCGCGAGCATGACCGCCTTCCAGAAATCGATTATCGACCGCCTTACGTCGCTTCCGTCTGTCTCTTTCATGAATCTTCCTCCCTGTAGAATTCCATCTCGTCTACCTTCTCCGTGGTCTCCTCCGAATCGAAAAGATTTGTCAGCGTCAGAACATCCTCGCCCGACACGTCCTTCGTCAGCATCCCGATATGCTCAATCGTCGAATATGGCGAGAACTCGCGGAAATCCAGACTCGAAAACTCGTCGACCTTGTACCGCATCGACTCGTACTCATCCTTTGTCACGTTCCAGACGCCGTAATGCCTGAATCTCAGAACAATCGTGATCTCGGGCGTCGGGACAAGCTTGTTCGAGTGTCCGTTCGTCCGCCAGTCGCGCGGGTCGGCGCGCCACGCCTCGATGAACACGTGTGACGTGTAAACCTGCCGCGTCCGGTCGGCGAACTTCTCGGGAACGTTTGTGTAAACGTCGCCCAGCTGCTCGGTTTCTATAGAATTGTATCCGCGCATATCCTCACTCACGCTCTTGTCGCCGCTTTCAACCGCCAGCCGCGCCGTTCCGTTTATCGGGAATGTGAAGGTAATCGCCTTCTGAAGCCAGCCGTCGCACTTGTCGGTCGACGCGCGCTCCTCGCCTTCGGGGAGAGTCCAGAGATATTCGCCGCCCTTGATTCCCTTCCTGGTCGGGCCGTAGACAAGCCATCCGCTGCCGTTGTCGACCGAATATTTCACGTGAATCAGATTCGCGTACCTGACCGTAATCACCGGATCATAGAACATCGGATCGTCGGTCGCAACCTGTATCACGTGGTCAAAGCCGTACTCGTCTCTCTCGACGTCGGTCGAATCATACTCGCGCAGTCTTCCGATCTCATAGACAGCCCCCGGATTCAAAACAACGCGATGACGCTTCTGATCCGAGGCGCGGTCAGACCGTGATCCGGGATTCCAACCGTTTACAAACGCGCTGACCTCAACCCTTCCGAGTTTTTCAATCGCTTTTTGTCTTGCGTAAAGCTCAAGCCGCTCTTGCTCCTTCTTCCACGCGACCTTTGATGTGATGAAGATTCCTGCCACCATCAAGGCAAAGATGAGAATGGCGGACAGCGCGGCTCTCCAGAACTCGACTATTGAGTTTCTGACATTACCAAAGTTTTTCATTTTGTCCCCTCATTATCGGAAGTCTTTACCGGAGTTCCGACATACACAAGTGTCGAATATGGTGAGAAATCGCGGTGATTCTCGCTCGAAAACTCGCCGACCTTGTATCGTAGCGACTCATATTCCTCCTTCGTGAGATCCCACTCACCATAGTGCTTTATCCGCAGAATCACCGTGATTTCGGGTACGGGAACCGCCGCCGACGCCGACTTCCAGACGCGCGGATCGGATCTCCAGCCCTCGACAATAACGTGCGATGTGTAAATCTTCCGTGTCCGGTCGGCAAACTCGGCCGGAATGTCTGAATACCGCTCCGAGAGCTTTTCGGTGACGATATAGTTGTAGCCGCGCATCTCCTCGCTGACATCCTTCGAATCTATATTCGCAACGACATTGTTCAGTCCGTTTATCGGAACCGTGAAGGTCAGCGACTTTTCGCCCCAACCGTCGCGCTTTGAGGTCGTGTCGCATTCCGAACGCTCGGGAAGAGTGTAGCTGTACGCGCCCGTCTTGATTCCACGCGCGGTCGGAGCTGAGAGAAGCCAACCGTTCCCGCCGTCGATCGAATACTTCACGTGAATGAACTTCGCGTACTGAATCGTGATCACCGGATCCGAGAAATCCTCAACGTCGGTCACGAGCGGAGTGACGTGATCAAAGCCGTATTTGTTCGTCCTGAGATCCTTTTCGTCGTATATCACCCGCCGGCCGATCATATATTCCTCGCCGACCTCCAGCTTTTCGACATTCCGGAACTGTGTGTCGCCGCGGACTCCGCCCAAACCCAAAGCCCATGTGTTTACAAACGCGTAAACCGAAATCCTGTTCTGCTTTTCAATCGCCTTCTGCGCGGCGGCCATTTCGAGCCGCTTCTGCTCCCCTTTCCATTCGAGCGCGGAGGACGCGAAAATATAAACGACCAGTCCCGCGAAGGCGAGCAGCGCGAAAAGCACCGCGCGCCAGAACTCGGCTATTGATCTTCTGATATCATCCGTCTCTCTCATAAGCTGATTCTCCTTTGTAGAGTTCTACCAATATAATACCATATTTCTCGATGTTTGTCAAGTACTTTCATGAAAATTTACACAAAAAAACAGCCGACCGCAGTCGACTGTTTGAAATTTTATTGCAGATTACGCAGTTTTGGCTTTGAGAGTCTTTCCTTCAAGGATCTGCCAGACGACGACTCCGGCGACAAGCGCGATTCCGACGACATCGGTAATCGTGTTCGGGTCGATGAGGAGCAGTCCGCCGGCAGCGGAGAGAATTCTCTGAAGCGGATTGAGCTTTCTGAGCATGAATCCTTCAAGTCCGGCCGAGACACCGAAGACACCGATAAGCGAGGTCACGACGATAAACACGACCTGAATCGGATTTTTAACGTCAACAAAGAGCATGACCGGGTTGAGCGCGAAGGCATATGGAACGATGAACGCCGCGATCGCGAGCTTTGTCGAGGTGAGCGCGGTTTTCATCGGGTTCGACTGTGCGATCGCCGCTCCGGCATACGCCGCGAGTGCGACAGGCGGAGTGAGATCGGCGACGATTCCGAAGTAGAATACGAAGAAGTGCGCCGCGATCTGCGGAACGCCCATTCTCATGAGTATCGGCGCGCAGGTTGCCGCCATGATGCAGTAGTTAGCGGTGGTCGGGACGCCCATTCCGAGGACGATACAGCAGATCATCGTGAGGAAGAGCGCGATTATGACCTTGTCGTCCGAAACGGCTACAATTCCGTTGATAATGACGTTAGCGAGTCCGGTCATCGTGATCGTTCCGGCGATGATTCCGGCGATTCCGCAGGCCGCCGCGACCGAGACCGTGCCCTGACCTCCGGCGGCAAGAGCTTCGAGAATACGCTTCGGCGTAATTCGGTTGTCCTTGTTGAAGATGCTGACGATTATCGCCGCGACGATCGCGATCGACGCCGCGGTCTGAATCGTCTTCGAGTTGGTGCTTACGAGCCAGACGAGGATTATCAGCGGGATGAGAAGATAACACTTCTTTATGAGCTTGCTGAACTTCGGAAGCTCCTCGCGCGGAATTCCGCGGAGTCCGAGCTTCTTCGCCTCCAGATGGACGGTGATGAAAATTCCGGTGAAGTAGAGTATCGCCGGGAGAATTGCCTTGACAATTATCGAAGAATAAGGGATTCCGACATAATCGGCCATAAGGAAGGCAGCCGCGCCCATGATCGGCGGCATGATCTGACCTCCGGTCGAAGCGGCAGCTTCAGTCGCAGCGGCGAATTCGGGCTTGTATCCGGTCTTCTTCATCATCGGGATCGTAACCGAACCCGAGCCGACGGTGTTCGCGACCGATGAACCCGAGACCATTCCCTCAAGCGCGCTGGCGACAACCGCGACCTTCGCGGGTCCGCCCGAGAAGCCGCCGACAACGGCGTTCGAGGCCTGAATGAAGAAATCGGCAACTCCGGTGCGTTCAAGGAACGCGCCGAAGATTATGAAGACAACGATGAACTTCGAGCAGGTGTTGATCGGGGTCGAGAGTATGCCCTCTTTGGTGTAGAAGAGCGAGCGGACAAGGAAGCTCAGACGTCCGGTAAAGGTCGGATTGTTGAGTCCGAAGGTGAGAGCGTAGACTACGAACGCGCCCGCGACACAGAGAATCGGAAGACCGACACTCCGGCGGCAGACCTCGGCAAGCGCGAGGATTCCGACAAGGCCGATCACGATCTGATAGGTCGCGAACTTCGAGCCCTGCTGAATTATAGCCATCGCGTTGAAGGTAAAATAGGCGAACGACGCGGTTCCGGCGACCATCAGGACAATGTCGTACCACGGCATATGGTTCACCTTCTGAATGCCCTTCTTCGCCGGGAAGACAATGTAGCCCATCATAACTATTAAAGCCACGAAGGACGACAGTCTGATTTCCTCAAGCCAGCTGGCGAAAAGGGTGACGCAAATGCAGAAAAGCGAGAAAGCAGCCAGCACACAGGAGACCACGATCTTTGCCTTTCCTTCCCAGACGCGGACATTCGACTCACGGTCATACTTTTTCATGACCGCGTCAACGTTCGCGGCGGCCTCGGCAGCCTCGTCGATATCAGTTTTGACATCCACGGGAGCTTCGGTTTTTTTCTCCTCGGTTTCGGGAGTAATTTTCAATATGTTTCACTCCTTGATGATCTTAAAAATCGCGACGGCGGTATGAAGCCGCCGTCGGCGAATGAAATTTACGTAAACGGATCGGATTTATCCGCGGACTTACTGAGCCTCGACAGTGACGCCCTTCTCGGCGAAGTACTTAGCGGCTCCCTTGTGGAACGGAGCGGTCATACCCGAGGTGGCGTTCTCAACCGAAAGCTCGCTGCCCTTCGCGTGTTCAGCCGCGATAGCCTCAGCGTTATCGAAGATAGCCTTCGTGAGGTTGTAGACAGTGGTCTCGTCGGTGTCGGCCGAGACGATAAGGGTTGCCTTGACAGCGATCGTCTTCACGTCAGCGGTCTGGCCGTTGTAGGTCTCAGCGGGGATCGAGTAAGCGGTGTAGTAGGGGCAGCTTGACATGATCTTGTCAGCGATCGCACCGTCAATCGGAACGAGGTAAGCTCCGGAGGTAGCGGCGAGCTCGGTGACAGCCGGGGTCGGTGCGCCGGCGACTACGAAAGCGGCGTCGATCTTGCCGTCCTTGAGCGATTCCGCGCTGTCGTTAAACGACTGATACTGCGGCTTGATGTCGTCGAGAGTGAGTCCCGCCGCGGTGAGAACGTCGACCGCGTTGAAGTAAACTCCCGAACCGGGCGCGCCGACCGAGACGGACTTGCCCTTGAGGTCAGAGACGCTCTTTATCGAAGCGTCGTTCGTGATGATCTGAACGCACTCAGCGTAGAGACCGCCGACAACGCGGAAGGAATCGACCTTGCCGTCGTCAGCGAAGGTGTTGGTTCCGGCCCATGCGTACGCCATGACGTCGGACTGAACGGTGCCGAGCTGATAGTCACCGTTGTCGATGCCCTGAATGTTTGCCTTGGAACCGTCGGTGGATACGGCGACGCAGCCGACCCCGGCGTTCTTTTCGATGTACTGGCTGATGATCGCGCCGAAGCCGTAGTATGTTCCTCCGGTTCCTCCGGTACCCATGGTGAGCTTAGTTCCTCCGCAGGAAGCAAGTGCCATGACGATCATAAGCGCGAGTGCGATGAGTGCGAGTGTTTTCTTTTTCATGATAATCCCTCCAAAGTGAATTAAAATATTTCTGATGAATGCGCCATACATTTATTATAATACAAACCCGCGAAAATTGCAATACCTTTTCGCAAAAAAATAAATATTTTTTTTGAAAAAATTCAGATTCGGCCGTTTTTTGGTCTTTTGCGGATGAAAAACGCGGTTTTGTGTGATTTTGAAAATCGAATCCTGCAAATACTTTAACCCTTTTTAGCGTCACAGTGGCAGACCGGAAAAGAGCGGACGCTCAGAACAGCGTCCGCTCCCTGAATAATTATTCAGATTCTAATCGGCTCATCGTCAAGCCCGATCTTAAGCACCATCGTCTCGTTCTGGAATTCCTCGACCGGGATGTCGAAGATATGCAGAGTGGGACTGCGCATCAGCTGAGTCGTCCAGTCCTTATCCTCAGGTCGCGTGACGATCGCGTATTCCAGCGGACGCCCGTCGTTCAGAAGCGTCACCGACTTCGGCCGGACGTTGATCGGCTTGAGCGTCAGTCCGCAGCTGTCAAGACCGTCCGGAATGTGAACGTAAAGCGTGCTTCCGCGCTTTGTCGTGATAAGCCGCTTGTTTTCGAGAATGACGCAGGGATCGGCGTCAAACGACTCCTTCACATTGTTGTACCAGTTTCCGACGCCGCGGATTATATCCGCCGAACGCTCCGGAATCGTTCCGTCCGGCTTCGGGCCGACGTTCAGAAGATAGCTTCCGTCCTTCGTGCGGATCCTGTCGATCGACGACGTGAGAAAACGCTTCGTGAAATAATCCTCGTCGCGGCAGTAGCCCCAACTCTGCTCGCCGACCGACTGGCAGGCCTCGGTGAACCGCTCGAACTTTCCGCCGTCCGGGACATTTCTTTCGGGAGTCGAGTAATCTCCCTTGTCGCCCCATCCGCGGTCGTCGATGAGAATGTCGGGCTGGAGCGAGCGGATGAACTCGTTCATCGAATTGTCCTCGATACGGGTCGGGATATCCCAGAAGAAGGTGTAGATCCTGCCGTAGTTTGTCAGAAGCTCGCGGATCTGATTTTTCTGGAATTCCTTCAGCTTCTCGATGTCGGCGACGTCGCCCGGCTCTGGCATCTGATGCGAGCTGTACGGATTCCAGCCGTACTTGTAATCCCAGTCGGGATTCGAATAGTAAAGCGAGAGCTTAAGCCCGCCGCGCGCGCAGGCGTCGGCAAGCTCTTTGAGAACATCCTTTCCGTAGGGCGTGTTCATGATGTTGAAATCGGTGTATTTCGTGTCGAACATACAGAATCCGTCGTGGTGCTTGGTCGTGAAGCAGATGTATTCCATCCCCGCGTCCTTCGCGAGCTTTACCCACTCGTCGGGATTATAATCTACCGGGTTGAATTTATCCATCAGCTTGCGGTACTCGGCGCGCGGCGTGAAAAATCTCCACCGAACCTGCTCGTGATAACCCGTCAGCGAGTAGATTCCCCAGTGGATGAACATTCCGAATTTACATGGCATTCCCATAACAAAACCTCCGAAAAATATGGTAACAACAGTATACCATAAAATCGGAGGGTTGTAAATGGATTTTCCGGTAAAGTTTATGCCTTTTTCCGGTCGTTTTTGATGTACGACGAGACTATCGAGACAAGCGCGACAGTCTCGTTCACGATTCCGATCCATGAACCGACGAAAATGTCATAGATTATGAACGCGCAGGATACCGGTGCGCCGATCGCCCTTGTGAGTTTGGGATTCTTGACCCAGAGCGAAATCGTCACAAAGGTCGAGGCGCAGATCGGAAGGAGTGAGAGCGGGGTTTTCCACGTGATTATCGCGAGTGTCCAGTTGATTATTATGAACACAGCCGGAATCGCCGGAGACTTTGACCACTTCTTTTTCTCGTCCGAACGCTGCATGAAGACGATTTCGCGGAAGATGCCGACAAAGTTCGGAATCGCGCCGCCGACAGCACCTAAAAGCATATAATGTGCCACCCACATTATGTCGGCGATAAGCTTGCAGCCGATGAGTTTTTTTCTCTCGGTCTGCTGATATGACATGAAAAGAGCCGCCATTCCGAGGACTCCGAAGATCTGCGCTATGTATTTCATAAACTATCCTTTATTATTTTACGTTTTCACGGTAAGTTTCCATCGCCGTGTCGATGTCGCTCTGGATCTTGTCCTTTACCGACGCGAAGTAGGATGAGAAATCGGTCTTGCCGACCCAGATATACTGATCCGCGAGCGGAGCGTTGAGGTAGGAGTTCGCGAGCGGGTGATAGTACTGAAGCGTCGAGAAGATGAGGTCGAGCATTCCGATCGACTCGTCGTCGCGCGCTGATTTGCCCTTCAATACGATATCATACATTGCCTTGTCGATGAGTCCCATAGAATCGTAAGCGAGTGCTTCCATGATCGCGCCGGTGCGGTCGAGATCCTCGGATGTTGTCGGGACGGTCATGAAGAAGGGGCTTCCGCCGAGGTTTATGTATTCCTCCTGCTCCTCATTCCACTTCGGCGCGGGAAGGATACCGAAATCGGTATCAGAGTCGCGCATATCGACCGCGCCGTAAATAAGCTCGTTGCTGAAAAGGATATTTCCGCTCTTGAACACATCGCTGTAATTTTCGCGGCAGACAAAGCCGTCGTCAGTTCCCATTATCTTCGAGACCGCGGTCAGTCGCTCGATTGAGCTCTCCTTGTCGATATCGAAGAACGGAACATCGTCCTTGTCCTTGCCGATCGAAAGGATTGCGCCGACGCCGCACATCAGCGTGTTTCCGGTGACATTCGGGGTTCCGCCGAAGCCGTAGCGGTCGTTTTCATCCCATTTGCCGTCTCCGTTAAGGTCAGACGCGACAGCCATTCCCATCTCGTGGAACTTATTGAGCGTCCATTTGCCCGATTCAACAAGTTCGTAAGGCGACTCGAGCTTGAAGTCCTCGACCATCTGCTTATTGAAGTAGAAGACTCTGACGCTGTCGAAATGCGTCGTGTCGAACAGGCTGACGCCGTAATAGATGTTGTTCATCAGCGACATACTCGTGAGCGAACCCTGAACCCACCATTCGCGGTCGAGTTCAAGATGCGGAATCTCCGCCCAGTTGACCGCCGCGTTCTGAAGGACGACCGGAAGTGCCCATTCCATTCTGAGAAGCGCGATGTCAAAAGCGTTGTCGTTCGACTGCACTGATTTGAGATAATCCGCCTGCGCGGCGTTTGACGGCGTTTCGGTAATAGTGATCTTGTAGCGATCCTCGACCTTGCGGTTGCGTCTGTAGACGGCGTCATTCATCGTCTCGGCGTTTTCCTCTTCGGCCGTGACATTGCTCATCGTGAACCACGCGAAGACGTTTCCGTTTAAGAATCTGAACTCATATCCGCCGAAATCGCGCTCGGGAAGGACGGCGGCCGCCGTTGTGACCTCCGGCTCGGTCGTTTCCTCGGAGCCGCCCTGTGCAGTCTCAGAATGGTAATTAGTGTTTACCCCCCCCCCCCGCACGAACCGAGGAGAAGAGCCGACGCGAGAATCAGCGTCAGAAGTTGCTTGTTCTTCATAATGAAAATTTCCTTTTCGTAGATTTCCGCCGCGCGGTCGCGACCCGCTTATCGGAGATAATATTTTGAAACGGCCATTTCATATTTAGATTATAGCACACTTTTCACCGTCTGTCAAGGGATTTCGCAAAATTTCCGTTTTTTTCTGAAAAAAGAGCCGCCGCGCGGTTTCCCGCGCGGCGGAAGTGATTTTTTAGCCGAGCTTTACGTGTCTGTCGGAAAGCGGGAGATCGACGGTATGGAGCATACCCTTGACCTCGGGCTTGTATTCGCCGCTCTCGGTCGTGACCTTGAGATCGCGTCCGTCGGTGACGACAAACGCCAGCTTGCCGCCCTCGTAGAGGTCGTAAACTCCGTCGAAATCAGCCGTGACCGCCAGCGGAGAGTTGAACTTGTCGATGAGTCCGAGCATAGCGATTCCGTCCTCAACCGGAACGATCGTGTAGAGTCTGAAATCGTCGTGATCCTTCAGCGTGACGTCGAGCTTCGCGCCGTCCTTCAGAATCGTGACCTCGCCCGAGAAGTGCTCGTAAACCGCGACTTCCTTGCAGCCGCAGCCGAGATCGTCGACGCTGATCGTGCCGCTGACCGGCTTTTCGTCCTTGTCGAGGTTGAACGCGGCGATGACGCCGCCCTTCTTGTAGTAGTTCTTGACCTTGAAGATCTTACCGTTCGTCTCGGGGTCGGAGACAAGGCAGTCAAGCGCGGGGATCGCCGGATCCTCGCAGCGGAGGATGCGTCCGTCGCTGTAGCAGAGAGGAGTGAAGATTTCCGGACGGCTTCTGCCGATCTTGTCGCTGACATAGATCGGTCCGCCCGAGATAGCGCGGAGAACGCTGTTCTTCTTCGCCTGCTCGTCGTCAGACCACCACATATCCCAGTCGCTCCAGTAGAACATTCCCTGAATCAGAGAGTTGTACGAGCAAGCCAGCAGATGGCGGATGAACCACTCGCGGTTCTCAGGCTGGAAGTCGCCCGAGCAGCGCGAAACCGCGCCCGACGGACGGTTGAACATATTCTCGCTCGCCATGCCCATGCAGTTGATTATATCGTTGTCAAAGTGTGCGCCGACCGAGGAGCAGATCGCTCTCTGAATCGAACGCGCCGCCTTTCCGAGCGGCATGACTTCCTTGTAGTTGTCAATGAGGAAGCCCTGATTGTCGATCTTCACGAAGTCGGTTCCGCAGTGCTTTAAGAAGTCATGGAACGCGCTGTAGAAGAGGAACGCCTCGGGAAGCTCAGGCTTCGGCATGAGACGGCCGTTCGGGCATTCAACGAGAAGATCCTTGTACTTCTTCGCGAGCTCGGACTCGGGGTCGATTCCTGCCCAATATCCCGACGTCGGATGCCACATACCGATCTTGAGGCCGTATTCCTTCATCTTGTCAAGGCAGTCCTTCAGTCCGGTCGGGAATCTCTTCGGGTCAGCCTCGAACGAGCGGATCTTCGACGAGTGCATGACGCTGAACATTCCGGTCGCGCGGTTGAGGTCGTCGGGAATATCGCGGAGCTTGTCGCATTCAGCCCACATATCGTCGAGAATCGCCCACTTGAACGGAATCTTCTTCGCCTTGATCTCCTCGCACTTTTCGAGAAGTCCCTCGGTGCTGATTCTGATTTCGAGCGCGTCCCACGAGCACCAGCCGAGATACTCGAAGATCTCGGGGTATCTGCGCTCGGTTCTGACCGACGCGCCGTTGTCGAGAAGCTTCATCGCGAGAGCCGCGCAGTCGTTCATCAGCTTGTAAGGCTCGTCGCCCTCGCCGTAGACAAACGCGAGCTGATCGCACTCTTTGAGCGTCGAGACGTTGGCGAACATGAAGATCTCCATGCCGTCCTCGGTTCCGCGAAGCTCGGATTTGTAGGTGTCGTCGACGATCGGGAGGATGAATCCGTAGTTTCCGCCGGCCTTCTTGAAGAGGAGAGCCTGAGTGCGGCCGTTGATCGTCTTTATGTCGGTTCCGAACTGCGGCTTGCACCAGTGGTTGCAGCTCTGGAAGTTCGCGAAGAAGCCGTCAAGCTCGCCAAGAGTCGGGATGCCGAGCGTGACCGCGGTGTCGGGAGCGAAGAAGGCGTTCTTCACGGAAGCCTTCGCGCGGACAGCCGTGAGATTTCCGAAAGCTTCGGAGGTGACGGTGAGCGAGCTTGCGATCTTTTCGCCCCTATAGGTAAACTTGCCCTTGTAGCGGCTCTTTTCGTAAGTCGTCTTTTCGCCGCCCGCCGTCTTGAAGGCGGGTCTGAGGTTTTCGAGAATGTTCATTTTTTATATCCTTTCAAAAATTAAAGTCTGTCATAAAGAGCTTCGTATAAAGTTTTCAAAACCGATTTCCGTCGGGAAACCGACGCTGACCTTGTAAGCAAATCCGCGTAATCTGTCCTCCGGAATGTCCGGGGAATCAAATATACAGGTCTCAAAGCGTTTTCCGTCAAAAGCCGCGGCCGAGAATCCGGCACTCTTCCCCTTCGCGTAGAGCGAAAGCCCCCACCGCGTACACGCGTAGTCATAAATGACCGAAAGATCGCGCGCCGCGTGAAATAAATCGCAAGGCTCAACGACGCAGGCCGAGCAGATGTTCGCCCGCTCCCCACACCCGGGGAGATCAAAGCTGAGCGTCACGTATCCGTATTCGCCGACAATCCGGGCGAAATCCTCCGCCTCTTCCTTTGACGAGTTCTCTCCGTGGACGAAGATGAAAAGCTTTTCCGACGGCTCGCCCCAGAGTATCGACGGAATGCCGTCTATTCTTAAATATTCCTGCTTCATTTCGATAGTTTCGCGTGTCTGAACAGCGAGAGATCTATCTCGTTGTTCTTCTTATCCGGAAGCGTGTAAACGCGTCCGACTCCCTCGTATTTCGCGCCGGCGAACGAGTTGTAGCCGAGAAGCTCGACCTCACTGTCGCCGACTATCTCAGCGATAGCCGCGAGATTTTCGCGCGTGTCGGTTATGTTGGGAATCAGCGGGACGCGGATGAGATGCGGCTTGCCCGATTCTTTGAGTCTCCGGAAGTTTTCGAGAATCGGCTTGTTGTCAACTCCGCACCACTTCTTGTGCATTTCCGGGTCGGCTAATTTTATGTCCATCATCACGAAATCGAGGTTGTCAAGAAGCATTTCAAACTTCTCGCCAGACGTGAAGCCGCAGGTCTCGATACAGCGGTGAACTCCCGCCTTTCCGATGAGCGAGAGCAGCTCAGCCGCGAAATCCGCCTGCATCGACGGTTCGCCGCCCGAGACCGTGATTCCTCCGCCGGACGACTTGAAGAAATCGGCGTTTTTCAGAAGCTTTCCGGCGAGATCCGAAGCCTCCCATTCTTTTCCGCAGATCGAGATGAGTCCGTCCGGACAGGCTTTTATACAGCGGTGGAAGGGCTGGCATTCGGGATGATTACATGGTTTCATACAGCGTCCGCAGTGCTTGCAGCGCGCGGTTCTGACCATGAGCTCGGGCTTCGGCGAAAGTCCCTCGGGGTTGTGACACCACTTGCAGGAGAGCGGACAACCCTTGAGAAACACCGTCGTCCGGACTCCCGGTCCGTCGTGAACCGAAAATTCCTTGATATCGAATACCGTTCCGGTCATATCAGACAGAGTACTCCTGACGCGCGATCACGTGATCCTGATATTCCTTATCAAGCTCGACAAAGTACGCGCTCCAGCCCCAGATTCTGACAACCAGACGCTGATGATCCTCGGGGTGAAGCTGAGCGTCCTTCATCGTCTCGAGATTGACGGCGTTGAGCTGCAACTGATGACCGCCGCGGTCGATGAAGAACTTGACAATCGAAGCGACCTTCGCGAGCGCGTCGTCGCCCTTGAAAACGCTGTTGTGGAACTCGAGCGTCAGAGGTCCGCCGTTGATCGCGTTCACGAAATGCTGCTTAGTGAAGGACTTTACGACCGACACGGGTCCGGCGATCTTCGCGAAGAGCGACGCCGAGAAGTTCGTTCCGAAGGGCTCGCCCTTGCGGCGTCCGTCGGGCGACGCGCCGATTTCGTTCGCGTGCCAGAGATAGAACATAGCCGAGCCGGTTCCGGCGCGGTAGCATCCTCCGCAGCAGTTGACCTTGCCGTCGAGCGCGCCCGAGAACATATCGAGGAGCTTCACCGAGATTCCGTCGACGTAATCGTCGTCGTTGCCCATCTTCGGAGCTTCGTTTCTCAGCTTGTAGAGCAGATCGGGATAGTGTTCGAAGTTGTCGTCGACCGCCTTGACAAGCTCCTCTGCGGTTATGTACTTTTCGTCGAAGACATACTTATGGATAGCCGCGAGCGAATCGGCGGCGGTGGCGATTCCGGTTCCGTGGAAGCCGAAGTTGCGATACTTTATCTCGTCGAGCATCACCGACATAAACGGCGACGGAACGAACCAGAGGTCGTGAATATTCGCTCTGATCGAGTCGCACTCGGCGACAATCTCCTTGTTGACCGCGTCAAGAACCTCGTCAAAGGTCTCGCAGGAGGTGAACTCGTTATGGAGCATCTTGTCGACCGCCTTCGGGTAGGACATCGCGCCGATGTTGGCGACGTCAAAGCCGACTCCGGGGATTATGAACTCCCAGCAGGCCGCGACGGCGTAGTTGGCGGCGTCCTTCGGGTCGTAGCCTTTTTTAATGAGTCCCTCGATGACGACGTCGTCGTTCGAGTACTGCGGGAAGCCGAGTCCCGCCTTGGTGAGCTCGGTTCCGAGGAGATACTGTTCCATCGGAGTCTTTTTCGAGACGCGGAGATTGATCTTCGGGTCGATGAGCTTTAAGTTGCGGCTCGCCATCAGGCAGAGCTTTGAGAGGTCACTGAAGACATCGTTTCCGTTCTCGTCGATTCCGCCGAGAACCATCGACTGACCGTTGTCGCCCTGCTGAACGCCGACATAGAGGTCGGAATCCTTGTTGAACGAGATGAAGAAGTCCTCGAGCAGCGCGAGCGCGGTTTCCTCGGTGTAAACGCCCTTGTCCATGTCTGCCTTGAAGTAGGGGTACATATATTTGTCAAAGCGTCCGCAGGTGTTGTGATAGTTGCCCTCAAGCCAGAGCGAGAAGTGGATGATGCGGAACATCTGAAGAGACTCGCGGAAGTTCGTCGCGCCATAGCGCGGAACGCGCTCAAGCACCTTCGCGACGTCCTCGCGACCGACCTTTATCGCCTCCTCGCGGTAGCGGTCGGAAAGCGCGATTATATTGTCAATCGCGCGCTTTCCGTAGACGTCGGCGGTCTCGCGGAGAGCCAAAAGTCCCTTCTCAATCGCCTTCGAGTAGTCAGGCGAGAGGTTCGATATGTATCCGAGCTCGTGGATGAAGTGCTTTGACTTTATCTCCTTCCACTCGTCCTCGGTGAAGCAGTCGGGGATCTGCTTTGTCGTGCGTAAAAATACGATCTGCTCGCCGGGGAGGATGTGCGGGGTCTGAGCCTT
>CAKSVM010000037.1 GCA_934503195.1 uncultured Eubacteriales bacterium | reverse complement strand
AGCATTTTGTGTCCCTATCGCGGTCTTACAACCGCGATTTGGCTGCGCCAACCGTGCCCCAAAAAGCAAGAAAGGAAGCTTTTGCTACGCAAAAGCTATGGTCATAAAAATGAAAATCGTCTTTCTTCACGGACTCGGTCAGAGCGGCGATAGCTTTTCGAAGACCGTCAGTCTTCTCGACATTCCCGGAGCCGTGACCGACTCGCCCGACCTTTTCTCGCTTAGCCGCGGGGGCAGGGATTTTGATTCGCTTTACAAAGCCGTTTCGGATTATCTTGACGCCGCCCCTGAAAAAATTAACATCTGCGGACTCTCGCTCGGCGCGGTGATCGCGCTCAGATACGCGGCTGAGCGTCCCGGAAAGGTCGTGAAGCTCGCGCTGATCGCGCCACAGTACAAGCCGCCGAAATTTCTTCTGAAGCTTCAGGATCTTCTCCTCGCGCTGATGCCCGAGAAGAATTTCGCCGGGATCGGCCTTCCGAAGAAGGATTTTCGCAAGCTCTGCTCGACGATGGCCGATATTGACCTCACGGATGAGCTTTCAAAGCTCGTCTGCCCGACGCTTCTGATGGTCGGGGAGAATGACAGGGCAAATCGCGGTGCCGCGGAAAAGCTCGCCAGAATTTTACCCGACGCGAACCTTAAGATAATCGGAAATTCTGGCCACGAGGTGAATTCCGACGCGCCGGAGGAACTCGCAAAGCTCCTTTCGAAATTTTTCAAAAGCTGAACAATAGAACTGTTCGATAACCCTCCCAATATGTCAATCAAATTGCCGACTTTCGTCGCCAATTTGATACGCTGAAGTCGGGTTATCGAACAGGTATAGTGGAGAATTTATGCTTCCAAACACAGAATACGAAATCCGCAATCTCGACACAAACGACGCCGATCAGTACAACGCGCTGCTTCGCTACGCCTTCCAGATCACCGAGCAGGAGCTTTCCTCGACCGGCTGGCGCGACGACGAGATAAAGCAGTCGAAGTTCCCGATTCTCAAACGCGCCGACGTACTCGGCTGCTTTGATCACGATAATCTCGTCTCGCAGATCGCGGTTTACCCGCTTAAAATGAATATCTACGACGCCGTCTATCCGGTCGGGTTCGTGACGAGTGTCTGCACCTACCCCGAGTATTCCGGCAAAGGAATCATGAAGCGGCTTATGCTTCAGAGCCTTAATCATATGCGGCAGAGACAGCAGTCGCTCGCGCTTCTTTTCCCCTATTCGATCCCGCTCTACCGCAAGATGGGATGGGAGATAATCTCAAACAAGATCACTTACTCGGTCAAGGATCGTCAGATTCCGACCAAGGCTGCCGCGCCGGGATATGTCAGGCGCGTCAGCTGGGACAACGAGGATTTCAGGAATCTTCACGCGCAGTTCGCCGCGAAGACTCACGGCTGTCTCTTCCGCAACTCGCTCGCGTGGGAGGAGTACTGGCGTTGGGACGAGGACGACACGACCGTCGCGATCTATTACGACCCGAACGATCATCCGTCGGGCTACATGGTTTATCTCATAAAGGACGACGTGATGCACATCAAGGAGATGATCTACTTAACTCACGAGGCGCACGAGGGACTCTGGGAGTACATACGCGCGCACGACTCGATGATCGACGAGGTGCGCGGAAGCTCGTACTACAGCGACCCGATCGCCTTTGAGCTTGAGGACGGCGACATAAAGGAGTCGATCAGACCTTACATAATGGGACGGATTGTTGACGTCGAGCAGTTTTTCAGAAAGTATCACGGAGACCCGGCGGCCGACCGCGCGAGAATCACGTTTGAGGTCGAGGACAGATTCCTCGAATGGAACAACCGCTCGTTCACGGTCGATTTTGACGGCGGCGAATGCGAGCTTCTGAGCCGGAATCAAAATCTTAACCGTAAGCCGGACGGACACGTGAAGCTCTCGATCGCGTCGCTGACGACGATGCTCCTCGGCTACAAAACGGCGTCGAAGCTCGACCGTCTCGGCCGGATTGAGGCCGACGAGGACACGATAAGACTCCTTGACGACGTTCTCTTCTGGGAGACGCCGTACATTTCGGATTACATCTGATTCTTTGTCCCGGAAAAAAGGAGGGCGGAATGTTCAGGTTTGTTTACGCGATGAGGCTTTCCTCGGTTTTTCTCATAATGTTCACACTCACGGTCGGTTTCGCCTGCGCGGGGGTTCTGACGCGGAGAAAACGGCTGTGGAAGGCTCTGAATCTGACTTTCGCGCTCGTTTCGCTTTCCGCGATTTTATACCTGACGGTTCTGTGCCGTTCGCCGGGGGACTATGGAGCCGATCTTAAGCCCTTCTCGTCGCTTCTGAAGGCGAAATATCAGCCCGAGGTTTACCGCGCGATGGTGATGAATGTCTTCCTCTTTTTTCCGTTCGGGCTGGGATTTTCGGTTTCACTGCCCGAAAAATGCCCGCTCGCGGCGAGGATTCTCATAACCGCGGCGGCCGGGTTTCTCGTGAGCTTCGGGGTTGAGTTTCTGCAATATAAGTACGCGCTCGGGATGGCCGAGGCCGACGACGTGATCTGCAACACGCTCGGCGCGGTTATCGGGGGTCTGACACTTGCCGTAAGACGGATTCTTTCGTCATAACTCACAAAAACACCCATCTCGTTTTGTGCAGATTGTCAACGGCAGGGGCTTGACAAACCGGCGCGGAAAGTGTATAATAAATGTAAGGAAACCGCCGGAACGGCTCTGTAACGCGCGCCGCGGCGGGGACACTTACTTTGTAAAGGGGAGCGGCGAATAATGATACTCGCGGTCGACATCGGAAACACAAGCGTTAATCTCGGTCTTTTCACGGGCGAAAAGCTCAACTGCCGGGTAAAGCTCGCGTCGGATCACATGAAGACGGCCGACGAATACGCCGCGGTGATTTCCTCGGTTTTCTCGATGAAAAAAATCGACGCCTCGGAGATTTCGGGCGCGATTTTGCTCTCGGTCGTTCCGGGACTCACGCACACACTCACGCTCGCGCTGGGCGGATTCGGAATCTCTCCGCTCGTCGTCGGCGCGGGGATACGGACGGGGCTTAACATCAGAGTCGAAAATCCGTCCGCACTCGGAGCCGACATTGTCGCCGACACGGTCGGGGCGATGCACATCGCCGAGCCGCCCTTCGCGGTGGTCGATTTCGGGACGGCGACGACGATAACGGCGGTCGACCCGGAGGGAATTCTCAGGGGCTGCGTGATCGCGCCGGGAGTCAGACTCTCGCTTGACGCGCTCTCAAAGAGCTGCGCGATGCTGCCCGACGTTCCGCTCTCGCGCCCCGAAAAGCTTCTCGGCGCGAACACGCCCGACGCGATGAACTCAGGCAGCGTTTACGGAAGCGCGCTGATGCTCGACGGCTTCATAAGGCTGATCCGCGCGGAATACGGCGAAAAGCTGACGGTCATCGCGACCGGAGGGCTTTCGGAGCTGATCGTTCCTCTCTGCGAGAGCCGGATAATCCGCGAGCCGGATCTGACTCTCCGCGGGCTTTTAAGACTCTACGAAATGAACACGAAGCCGAAGAAAACGGCGAGAGGGCAGTAATTTTTCATCGGAGGCGTGTGATGGCTTTTGTTCTGACCGAAAAAAACGGCGTGAAATTCTTCCGCTCTGACATGATCGACTGTCCGCACGGATTTTCGACGAGAATCGGCGGAGTCAGCCGGGCGGCGCACACGGCGACGCTCAATCTGGCGTTCGGGCGCGGTGACGGCGAGCCGACGGTGCTTGAGAATCTGAGACGTTTTTCGGGCGCGGTGGGGATCGATCCGGAGTCGGTTGTCAGCCGGCCGCAGATACATTCGGCCGAGGCTCTGTACGTCGACGAGTCAAATCGCGGCGAAGGGTATTACAAAAAGACGCCGGTCTCATCCGACGGATACGTCACCGACCGTCCGGGCGTCGCGCTCGGGATAAAGACGGCCGACTGCGTGCCGGTACTCTTTTACGATCCGGTCGCGGGGGTCATCGGCGCGGCGCACGCGGGATGGCGCGGGACTGTGGCCGGGATCGCGGCGAACTGCGTCGGGAGAATGGTTTTTCTCGGCTCGGATCCGAAGAACATCCGCGCGGCGATAGGCGCGGGGATCTGCTTTGACTGCTACGAGGTCGGGGAGGATTTTTACGGATCGGTCGAGTCGGCGCGCGGTGCCGGGTTCGCGAAGGAGTTCATCCGCGAAAAGGACGGGAGGCTTCACGCCGACATAATCGGAATGAACGCGTATCTCTTGCGCGAGGCCGGAGTGTGGCATATCGACATTTCGTCTCACTGCACGTGTCACGAGCCGGAATTATTCTATTCGCACAGAGCGTCCGGCGGGCTTCGGGGGACGATGCTTTCGGTAATCTCGTTACCGGAGGCAAAATAAATTCTGTATAGACCGGAGGCGTGAAAACGGCTTCGAATCCGAGTTTTATGACCGGATATCGGGGAAAGCTGTTTTTATGATCCGATTTATAAATAAAAAAGCGTCGCACGGGGATATCCGGCGGCAGCAAAGGAGTTTTTATCATGAAAGAAACAACAGGAACCATGTCAAAGACGCAGAGAATGACTCTGCTCGCGCTTCTTACGGCGATCGTCGTCGTCTTGCAGCTTCTCGGAAGCTTCATAAGATTCGGCGGATTTTCGATATCGCTGGTGCTTGTGCCGATCGTACTCGGCGCGGCGATGCTCGGAGTTGGAGCGGGCGCGTGGCTCGGACTGGCGTTCGGCGTTACGGTGCTTTTATCGGGCGACGCGGCGGGCTTTCTCGTTCTGAACGTACCGGGAACGATTGTCACGGTGCTCGGAAAGGGAATTTTAGCCGGACTCTGCGCGGGATTTGTCTACAAACTTCTCGAAAAGAAGAACAAAATCGCGGCGACCATCGCGGCGGCGGTGGTCTGCCCGGTTGTGAACACGGGAGTTTTCTTCCTCGGATGCGTACTCTTCTTCATTGACGCGATTGCCGAGGCCGCGGCCGGAGCGGGGCGCGGAGTTTACGAGTTCATAATCGTTGTCTACATCGGCGGAAACTTCCTCTTCGAGCTGTTATTCAACGTTGTACTCGCGCCGGTGATTTTACGGCTGGTCGAGGTCGGAAAGAAGCTTATCGGGCGGAAGGGCTGAGGCCGGGGAGTCCGGAAGGGGCATAGTAATTGTTTAAGGACTGTCGCGGACGCGGCGGTCCTTTTTTGGGCGCGGTGAGACGAAATGGCTGCGGCGGCAGGCGGCACGAAGTGGCGTCGACTTCGCGAAGCGAAGTCGATTGCGCGCGGAGCGCGCAACCTGCACTCGCGTCCGGGCGGCGCAGCCGACCGGACGCGAGCCGTCCCGGCGCGCCGCGGCGCGCCGGGACACGCGAAGCGCGGCGAATCCGCGCTTCGCGCCCCACTGGCGAATTGTGTAAAGCAGCGATCAGCGCACTCAGTATAAACCGCGTTTATGCGGACGCGGATTTTTTTTCGCGTCTGTCGGAAGCTCAGAGACTTACCACGATAACGGCCGTTCCGTTTTCGCGCGCGGCCACCGAGCCTTCAAACTCAGTTCCTTCGATAAATCTTTCGGGAATCGTCAGCGTAACGTCTCCGTCCTCGCGGAAGGCGTTTTTCGTCACGACGAGCTTTTCGAGCTTTCCGCCACTCGCGCGCGCCGTGACGACAAGTCCGCCGGGAACGGCGATTCTGAAATCGAAATCCCCGCGCGTTTCGTCGAGTCCCGACGCGATCGCGATCCGCCCCTTTTCGTCCTCCCGCGCGAGAAGCTCGTTCACCGCGTAGACGAGAATCCCCGCTGCCGTCGTGAACCAAGGATGATAATACGCGCCGCTCTCGCGGTTGTTGATCTCGAACATCTCGCCGAAGTCGCCCGCCGTCATCGCGACGCGGGAGAGCGTGTCGAAGGCCTCGGTTTTCCGCGAGAGTCTGGTGAAGACAATCGATTTCCAGCAGGCGTACCAAGAGCAGACTCCGCGTCCGACCGAGTACATATTGCCGAAAACATCCTCGTTTTGAAGATAATCGTCGATCGCATTTGTCTGGAATTTGTCTCCGCGGCCGATGACGTCGAAGGGATAGGTCCCCGAAAAGGCCGATATGCTCCGCGCCTCGCAGCCGGGGTAGGGAAGATAGCGTTTTTCGTCGCGCGGAAGCGATTCAAGAAGCTCGTCCGCGAGCCCTTCGTATTCATCCGCGAGGTCGGAATTGACGCCGAGAATCCGCGAGGAAGCGGCGAAGACGCGCAGAGTCGACACGACTCCGCAGGTCGTCATGTAGGGATTTTCGACCGCCGAGCCGAGCCGTTCAAGGTCGGTGCATTTGCCGACGATCAGCCTGTCCCCGACGCGGTAGAGCGAATGTGTGACGAAGAATTCCGCCGACGCCTCGATGACCGGATAGGCGGTCTCGCGCAGGAATTCCTTATCGAGCGTGTATAGATAGTACTCGTACTCCGAGAGCGTGATCATCGACATATGGAAGATGTGGTCGAACCAGAATCCGGCCGGGGCAGCCTCGGTGCCGTCCTCCAGCGTCTCCCAAGGATAGCGGGCGGCGTGCTTTCCGGCCGAGGACGCGCGTCTTGTCGCGATTCCGAGTCCGTTCTTCCGGAAGACCGGGACGCGCTTTGCCTCCTCGGCGTGGTTTGACGAGATCAGCCCGTCGAACATATAATGCTCGTCGAACGCGAAGAATCTGCTCTCCCAAGCCGAGTTGTTGAGCCCGACAGGCATTGAATAATCGGTTGCGTAGGATTTCAGATGATAGAGCGCGGTTTTATAGGCGCGGTCGAGCGATTCGTCCCCGGTCCGCGCGAAGCCCTTTTCGTGGAATTCTTTCCAGAAATCGGCGTGGCGCGCGCGGAGATTCTCAAATCCCTCCGCGAGGATTTCTTCCTTTTCGCGGCCATCCGGCGCGTCGGTGAAGAGGACGCAGAACGCCGCCTCAAGCGGCTTTCCGACGCTGACGCTTATCGTGATTTCGTCGTCCTTATGCGAGACCTCCGCGTCCGGGGCGTCGGTGAAGACGAGGATTTCGCCCTTGCAATCGGTCTGGTCGAGGGCTTCCCAGACGATTTTGTCGTCGGCGGCGTAGGACTTCATGAATCTCACCGGGTTTCCGTTCGCGTCGCAAAGCTTATAACTGAATCGGTAAACGAATTCCGACGCCGGGACGAAGTACTTCCGGACGATCAGAAGCTCCCTTTCCGGGTCGACGAAGGCGATCGTTTTCACCTTTGAGCCGTCGCTATAGTCGGTGTCGCAGAGGATTTCGGCGCGGTTGGGGTCGAGGTTCTGCTCCGAGACGAGCGGGTGAATTTCTTTGTCCCCGGCAAGCTCCTGCGTGAAGCGGCCGAAGTGGATCAGCGGCTTTGAGGGAAGTGACTTATGACGCTTTCCGGCGCGGAAGATCGCGCGGCCGATGTTATTTTTGATGAGCTTACCGGACGAATCGTGGTTCATCGAGCCGTCGGGCGCGATCGTGAGCGAGATCCTGCCGTTGGCGAGGATCGGCGCGGTGTAGATTTCGTTTTCGGAACTGTGGATATATTTCATTTTCTGCCTCCCTGCGGTTTTTTCTTTTATTATAACACATTATCGCGGCAAGGTCAATTCTTTATTCACGCGAAAGATATGCGAAATCACGCCTTGACAAAGCGCGGGATGTGTGGTAGAATATTGGGGCGGGTCGCGTTTACGCGCGTCCGGCCGCGGGAGTGGCAGGCATTTTCCCTTACGGACGTAAAGCCGGAAGACGCCGCGATCGCGCCGGAATTATGCAAAACCCGCGCGGAAGGAGCGGTAACATTGATCCACTATCAAAGCACACTTGAACTCAAAACCACCGTCATCGACGACGAGGCGGCGGGGGAGCTTTTCGTCCGCGAGGTCGGGCACAGTCTGCCGGAGGCCGGAGTTTCGCTGAGACTTCCTCGGCGCGATGTCTGGACGATTCACTTCGTCGTCTCGGGTGCCTGCGATTTCTGCGGGATTACGGTTCGCGCCGGGGAGGGGTGCATCGTCCCGCCCGGAATCCCGTTTGAAATCCTCACCGGGGAAAGGCTCGAACACTACTGGATTATGGCCGGGGGCGGCGCGGCGCGGATTCTCGGCGGAATTGAGGCTCCGAGGCTCTTTTCCTGCGGCTTTTTTGAGAATATACGCGGCGATTTTGACCGGATAATCCTCTCGGGCGCGGCGGGCGGATTCGACGCGCCGCTCTTCATGACCTCACTTTTCTACAAGTCGGCCGCCTTCATGAACGCGCCGGGGAGCTTTTCGTCGGATCGGCAGAGCGGATATGTTTCGGCGGCGAAGGCCTTCATCGATTCACGCTACGGAAGTCAGATCGGCGTTGAGGACATTGCCGCCGCCGCGCACGTGTCTTCGCGCTATCTTTGTAAATTATTTGTGAAGCGGCTCGGAAAATCACCGCTTGAGGCCCTCACCGACCGGAGAATGGAATGCGCGAGATATCTGCTCCTCTCCTCCGCGCTGACCGTCGCCGAGGTGGCGCGGGAGGTCGGTTATATGGATCCCGGACGCTTCGGAATCGTCTTCAGGTCGCGCCACGGCGTCTCTCCCGGGAGGTTCAGAGCCGATCACGCGGAATTTTAACAAAATCTCTTCCGGAAGTTCTCGGATAGCGGTTGACAAATCGGAAAAAATGAGGTATAATATATTATATATGTCATGAAATCTCAAAAGAAAGACAGGTACCAGATGATACGCAGTATGACTGCCTTCGGACGCGCCACGAGAAACGGAACGCCTGACGGCAAAAACATCACGGTTGAACTGAAAAGCGTCAACAACCGCTATCTTGACTGCTCGGTCAGGATCAGCCGCGCTTATTCCTTCCTCGAAGACCGGGTCAGACAATATGTTCAGGCAAACGGAATCTCGCGCGGAAAGCTTGATGTCTACATCGGCGTCGAGGTCGTCGGAAGCGTCGGAACCGAGGTCGGACTCGATCTCGAACTCGCGAGAAGCTATCTTGACGCGCTGTATAAGCTCCGCGACGAATTCGGGCTGACTGACGACATTTCGGTCATGAAGGTCGCCGAAAACCGCGACATTTTCACGGTGAAACGCCCCGACGAGGACGCCGAGCGCGACTGGCTCATAATAAAGCCGGTGCTGGACGAGGCGATTTCGGCCTTCCTGAGGGTCAGAGCCGTCGAGGGCGAAAAGCTCAAGGCCGATATCCTGACGAAGCTCTCAAAGATCGAGGAGCTTGCCGCGAAAATAAAGGAACGCTCCGAGGAGGACATTTCGTCCTACAGAAAGAAGTTTGAACAGCGGCTTATGAAGCTGCTCTCCGACAACTCGGTCGAATTAAGCCCCCAGCTCGTTCTGACCGAATGCGCGATCTACGCCGACCGCGTCGCGATTGACGAGGAGCTTGTACGGCTCGGATGCCATTTCGAGGCGATGAAGTCGATCTTTGAATCGGACGAGCCGGTCGGACGCAAGCTTGATTTCCTGCTTCAGGAGATCAACCGCGAGACCAACACGATCGGTTCGAAGGCCTCGGACACGCTCATCGCGTCGTATGTCGTCGAGATCAAGAGCGAGCTTGAAAAGATCCGCGAGCAGGTTCAGAACATCGAATGACGGGGGAGCGCATGAAATTCATAAACATCGGATTCGGCAACATGGTCGCGGCCGAACGGGTCATCGCGGTCGTCAGCCCCGACAGCGCGCCGATAAAGCGTCTTATACAGGACGCCAAGGACAGCGGCCGGGCGATCGACGTCACCTGCGGAAAGCGAACCCGCGCCGTGATCATCACCGACAGCGAGCATATAATTCTCTCGGCCTTCCAGTCTGAGACGATCTCGAATCGTCTCAGCGACTTTGACGACGAGGACGAAGAGGAAGACGAGGAGGAAGAGGAATAATAATGTCAGACAGCAAGGGAATTTTACTTGTGATCTCGGGGCCATCGGGGAGCGGCAAGGGCGAGATCGTGAAAAGGATACTCGAAAGACGCGCCGATGTCGCGCTCTCGGTATCGGCCACGACCAGATCGCCGCGCACCGGAGAGACGAACGGCGTCAGCTACTACTTCATGACGAAGGAAAGGTTCAGGGAAAAGCTTGATGCGGGCGATTTTCTTGAATACAATGAGTACAACGGCAATTTTTACGGCACGCCGAAGAGCGAGGTCGAGAAAAAGCTCGACGCCGGAATGAACCTGATCCTTGAGATCGACGTTCACGGCGCGAAGAACGTGAAGAAGGTTTTCCCCGAGGCGATTCTTGTGATGGTCGCACCGCCAGATTTCAGAACGCTTGACGCGCGTCTTCACGGACGCGGCGACGACGTTCCCGAGGAGGTCATCAGAAAGCGGCTCGAGACGGCGCGCTCTGAGCTTGAACAGCTCCCGTTCTACGATCATCTCGTGATAAACCGCCAGAATATGCTCGAGGAAGCCGTTTCTGACGTGCTTTCGATAATCTCGGCCGAGAAGTCAAGGGTCGGCCGGAACTCAGATTTCATTGATAAATTCTACAAATAATATAAAGAGGTAATAAATATGATCTATCCGTCTGTTGAGGAACTTTCCCAGAATGGCAAGTACAACCGCTACGTTCTCTGCACCGCTACCGCGAAGTGCGCGCGCATGGTGACCGACGAGTACGTCCGTCAGCGCGAGCAGGCCGAAAAACTGATCGCCAACAAGGAGACCGACAAGTCGCTCGCCTCGATGATCAAGCGCGACATCCGCGATGAAAAGGCCGTCAAGAACGCGATAAACCGTCTCTATCAGGGCGATTACCGCATCAATGACGCGACGATAAATCTTCGCGAGGAACCCGAGATAAATGACGACTGAGCCGGGAACCGGCGCGTCTTCCGTTCAGGGGGGCGCGGACGCTTCCTTTCCGACCGTCGCGAGGGTGCGGATTCTCGAACTTCCCGCGTCGGCCGACAGGGTTTATGACTATCTGATCCCGCCGGAATTCTACGGCCGGGTGAGGGTCGGGTCGCTGGCGTCGCTTCCGTTCGGCGCGGCGAAAAAGCGGACGGCGATCGTCGTCGGGCTTTCGGACAGCTCGGAATATACGAATCTGAAGCCGATCACCGCGCTTGCCGACGACCGATTTTCGCTTGACGGCGAGCTTATCGGAGTGTGTAACTTTCTTTGCGAACGAACCTTTTGCTCGACCGGAGAAGCTGTGCAGACCATCATCCCCTGCGGGGTCATGGCCTCGCTCTACCACGCTAAACGCGATCCGGTCGAGCGTTTTTATAGCCTTATAAAATCTCCCGGAGAGCTTTCGGGGTTCCGGCTCGGAACGTCCGAGAAGAAGGCGGTCGCGGCGTTTGACGGCTCCGACGAGATCACGGCGGCGCGCTTCCGCGATGAAATCGGCGTCTCCCCGGCGACTCTGAAAAATCTCGTCTCAAAGGGGATTCTCTCGCTCAGGGAGAAGGAAGTCTACCGGAATCCTTATGCCGGGCGGGGAAAGATCAATGATCCGAACTCGCTCTCTGACGAGCAGAAGGCGGCGGCGGATAAGCTCATCTCGCTCGCCGACTCGAAAAAGGCCGCGGCCGCGCTGCTCTACGGCGTGACCGGAAGCGGGAAGACGCGGGTCATTAAGGCTGTGATCGACGGCGTGATCGCGTCGGGGCGGTCGGTGATCCTGCTCGTCCCGGAAATTTCGCTGACCGGACAGACGGTCGATCTTTTCTGCGGATATTTCGGCGAGAGGGTCGCGGTGATTCACTCCGGGCTTTCGGAGGGCGAGCGGCTCGACGCGTGGAAAAGAATCCGCGCGGGCGAGGTCGACGTCGTCATCGGAACGCGGTCGGCTGTCTTCGCGCCGCTTGACAATCTCGGGATGATCGTCATCGACGAGGAGCAGGAGCATACCTACAAATCCGACATGAACCCGAAATATCACGCGCGCGATATCGCGAGATTCCGCTGCGCGAAGAATAACGCGCTGATGCTGCTCGCGTCGGCGACGCCCTCGCTGGAATCCTACAACAAGGCCGAGAGCGGAATCTATTCGCTCGTGACGCTTAAGGAACGTTTCGGCGGCGCGGTTCTCCCCGAGGTGATAATCGCCGATCTCAGGCAGGACACGCAAAAGGGAAACATTTCTCCGATCGGAAGCGTTCTGAAAGCCGAGATCGAGAAGAATCTCGCGTCGGGCGAGCAGACGATCCTCTTCGTCGGACGGCGCGGGTACAACAATTTCATAAACTGCAAGATGTGCGGCGAGGTTATCGAGTGTCCGAACTGCTCGGTCTCGCTGACCTATCACCGCGAGCACGGAACCGAACAGCTCAAATGCCACTACTGCGGCTATGTCCGCGAGGTTCCGGACAAATGTCCGTCCTGCGGGTCGGAGCATCTGAACCGAAAGGGCTTTGGAACCCAGCTGGTCGCCGAGGAGCTTGGCGGACTCTATCCGGACGCGCGGATTCTCAGAATGGACGCCGACGCGACGGCGGGGAAGTTCTCGCACGAGGCGATTCTCTCGACCTTCCGCGACCACAAGGCCGACATTCTCATCGGAACGCAGATGGTGACGAAGGGGCATAATTTTCCCGACGTGACGCTGGTCGGAGTCGTGAACGCCGACGCCGCGCTTTATCTCGACGACTTCCGGGCGACCGAGCGGACGTTTGATCTCCTGACGCAGGTCATCGGACGCGCCGGACGCGGAAAGAAGCCGGGGCGCGCGGTCTTGCAGACCTATTCGCCCGACAACGACACGATAACCTTGGCCGCGAGACAGGACTACGCGAACTTCTTTGCCGGGGCGATAAAGCTCAGAAAACAGCTTGTCTTCCCGCCCTTCTGCGATTTCATTCTCCTGTCGGTGACGGGCGAGGACGAGCCGGCCGTGCTTGACACAACGCTGAAGCTGAACGCGAGGCTCCGCGCGCTGATGCTGGGCGATTATAAGGACTGCCCGGCCTACATCTTCGGGCCGATGGAAGCCCCGGTTTACAAGGTGAACAATATCTACCGGATGCGGATTTTACTCAAATGCGCGGCGACGAAACGGATGCGGGAGCTTATAAGACAGCTTCTTGACGAGTTCTCGAAGGCGAAGGCCTCGGTCGGCGCGGACGTGAATCCGAACTCGGTGTGAGATTTTTAATATCTCTTCTGATGAAAGGAACGATAAATCATGGCAAAACTCAATATAGTCAAGGAAGGCGACCCGATTTTACGCAAGACGAGCCGTCCGATCGAGGTCATTGACGACCGCACAAAGCAGCTCGCGGCCGATATGCTCGAAACGATGCGCGCCGCGAACGGCTGCGGACTCGCCGCCGTTCAGGTCGGAAAGCTCCGCCGTCTCGTGATCGTCGAGGTCGAGGAAAACAAACCGTTTATAATGATAAATCCCGAAGTGATAAAGCGCGAGGGCGAGCAGCGGGAGGCCGAGGGCTGCCTCTCGATTCCCGGCAAGTGGGGAATCACCGACCGTCCGATGACCGTCACGGTCAGGGCGACCGGACTTGACGGCAAGACCTTCAGCGTCATGGGCTCGGGACTCGCGGCGCGCGCTTTCTGCCACGAGATCGACCATCTCGACGGAATCCTCTTCACCGACAAGGTGATAAGAATGCTCGATCCCGACGAGGTCGAGAACTGACCGAAAGGAGCCATCTATGGATCATCGCATAGTTTTCATGGGAACGCCCGAGTTCGCGGCGGCCTCGCTCGACGCGCTCGTCGATTCGGGCGCGAATGTCGTCGGAGTCTTCACCCAGCCAGACAAGCCGAAGGGACGCAGAATGCAGCTTTCGCAGTCGGCCGTCAAGGTCTCCGCGCTGTCGCACGGGATCGAGGTCTATCAGCCGACGACTCTCCGCTCGGACGAGTCGTTTGAATTACTCGAAAGGCTCGCGCCCGACATGATAATCGTCGCGGCGTACGGAAAGATTCTGCCAGAACGGGTGATCAATCTCCCGGAATTCGGCTGTATCAACGTCCACGGCTCGCTTCTTCCGAAATACCGCGGCGCGGCCCCGATTCAGCGCGCGATAATCGACGGCGAGACCGAGACCGGCGTCACGATAATGTACATGGACGCCGGAATCGACACCGGGGATATGCTCTCGAAGGTCGTCGTCCCGATTGAACCCGACGACGATTTCGAGACGCTTCACGACAAGCTCGCCGCGGCGGGCGCGAAGCTGCTTGTCGAGACGATCGGAAAGGTCTTTGACGGCACGGCAGTGCGCGAAAAGCAGGACGACCTCAAGTCGAATTACGCCTCGAAGATCGAGAATTCCGACTGCGTTCTCTCGTTTGACGACACCGCGAAGAATGTCCACAACCGGATCCGCGGACTTTCACCGTTCCCGCTCGCCGTCGTCGACCACAACGGCCGCGCGCTCAAGCTTGTCGCGTCACAGATCGCCGACGACGAGAAGACGCACAAGAATCCCGGCGAGATCCTGAAATGCGACGCGAAGAACAACCGGATCGAGGTCGCCTGCGCGGTCGGCTCGATATATGTCACGCGGCTTCTCCCCGAGGGGAAGGGTCGCATGAACGCGTCGGATTATATTAACGGAAGAAAAATTTCTCAGGGCGACAGATTCACGAAGATTTCGCTCTGAAAAAAAACGGCGGACGATTTTGTCCATGCCGCGTTACAGACTGGAGGAATCATATGCCATACGGAATCGATTATCTCTATATCGTACTCGTTCTGCCCTGCGTGCTTTTCGCACTCTGGGCGCAGTTCAATGTGAAGACGACCTTCGCGAAATATTCGAAGGTGTCGTCGGGCGGCATGACCGGGGCCGACAGCGCGCGGAGGATTCTCGACGCGAACGGGCTCAATTCGGTGCGTATCGCGCGGGTTTCGGGCGAGCTGACCGACCATTACAACCCGACCGACGACACGATTTACCTCTCTGACAGCGTTTACGACGCACAGACGGCGGCGGCGGTCGGAGTCGCGGCGCACGAGGCCGGACACGCCGTTCAGCACGCAGTCGGATATTCGCCGATGAAATTCCGCGCGGCGATTATTCCGGCGACGAAGATCGGCTCGAATCTCGCGATGCCGCTTATTTTACTCGGAATCATACTTTCATACGAGCCGCTGGCGATGATCGGAGTGATCGCGTTCGGACTCTCGACGCTCTTTCAGCTGGTGACGCTTCCGGTTGAGTTTGACGCGTCGGGACGCGCGCTGAAGGCTCTTGAGGCCGGGGGACTGCCGGACGACAGGGTCTCGGACGCGAAGAAGGTTCTCCGCGCGGCCGCGCTGACCTACGTCGCCGCGCTCGCGGTTTCGCTCGCGAACCTTTTACGGCTCTATCTGATTGTTTCCGGTTCAAATAACAAGAGGAAAAGATGAACGACAAAGATAAAAAATCCCCGCGTCTACCACGTGGCGAAAACATATCTCACCGCGCGGATTGTCCGGGTGGCGGAAGCTCCGGAAAAAACGCGGGCGGACTTAAAAAATCGGCGCGGGAGGCGGCTTACCTGTCGCTTTTGCGCTGCCTTCGCGACTCGAGCTTTTCGAATCTCGAAGCCGATTCGGCAATCAGGAAATATTCGCTTGAGGGCGTCGAGAAGGGATTCTACACGACACTTGTCTACGGCGTCATCGAGCGGCGGCTGACGCTCGACCACATAATCTCGCTCCTCTCGTCAAAGCCGATCGAATCGCTTGACGACGAGATCATGACGATTCTGCGGCTCGGGCTTTATCAGCTGATTTACCTCGACCGCGTGCCCGAGAGCGCGGCGGTCAACGAGTCGGTAAAGCTCGCGAAAGCCGTCAAGCCGGGCGCGGCGTCGTTCGTCAACGCGGTTCTGCGCGGATTCTTGCGGAAATATTCCAAGGACAACCTGCCGTATCCCGACAAAAGCGACTTTATAAAGTATCTCTCGGTGCGCTATTCCTGCGGCGAGGACGTCGTGCGGATTCTCGAAAGAGCCGGGGAGGTCGAAAGTCTCCTCGCGGCGTTCGAGTCGGATCCGCGCGTGACGCTCAGGGTCAACACGCTGAAAACCTCGCGCGGAGAGGTCATGTCGCGGCTTTCGGAAGAAGGGATCGACGCGCGCGAAACGTCGGTCTCGCCCGACGGAATCGTGATTTCAGGACTCCCGGACGCCGCGCGGCGGATGATTTCTGACGGACTCGTTTTCGTTCAGGACGAGGCCTCGCAGCTTGTTTCTCACGTGCTTATGCCGAAGGCGGGCGAGCGGGTTCTCGATATCTGCGCCTGCCCGGGCGGAAAGAGCTTCTCGATGGCGATGAAAATGGGGAACGAAGGCGAGATCCTCGCGTTCGATCTCCACAAAAACAAGCTCTCGCTGATCGACTCGGGCGCGGAACGGCTCGGAATCGGCATCATCAGAACGGCCGAAAAGAACGGCGCGGTCTATGACGAATCGCTCGACTCGACGGCCGACGCGATTCTCTGCGACGTCCCCTGCTCGGGACTCGGCGTGATCCCGAAAAAGCCCGAAATCCGCTACAAATTGCCCGCCGACATTGAGCGGCTTCCCGCGATTCAGTACGCGATTCTCGAAAATTCGTCGCGCTACCTTAAAAAGGGCGGGCGGCTCTGCTATTCGACCTGCACGCTGAACCCCGACGAAAACTCGGGCGTTGTCGACCGTTTCATAGCGGCGCACGATGACTTCGAAACGGTTCCGCTTTGCGTCGGAAATCTCGCTTCCGAAGACGGAAAGCTGACGCTCAGACCCGACAGAAACGGCACCGACGGATTCTTCATTTCTTTATTAAGAAGGAAAATATGACTGAAATTTCTGAAAAAACCGATCTGCTCTCGATGAACATCCCCGAGCTTGAGGAATTCCTTGCGGGGCTCGGCGAGCCGAAATACCGCGCGGCGCAGATCTTTTCGTGGATGCACCGCGGCGTGACTATTGACGGCATGACGAATCTCTCGAAGAAGTTACGTGAAACGCTTTCGGAGAAGGCGTACGTCTCCTTTCCGAAGGTCGAGCGGAAGCTCGTCTCAAAGCTCGACGGGACGGTGAAATATCTCTTCGCGCTTGACGACGGGAACATGATCGAGAGCGTTTTCATGCGCTACAAGCACGGGAACACGATCTGCGTCTCGTCCGAGGTCGGATGTCCGATGGGATGCAGATTCTGCGCGTCGACAATCGGCGGGCTCGTGCGGAAACTGAAGCCGTCCGAGCTGCTCGGACAGGTGATCGCGGCACAGTGTGACATGGGCGAGCGGATCTCGAACATCGTGATGATGGGAATCGGCGAGCCGCTTGACAATTACGAAAACGTCGTGAAATTCCTGCGGCTTGTCGGCGACCCGGCCGGAATCAACATCGGAAGCCGCCACATCTCGCTCTCGACCTGCGGACTTGTCGACAAGATCGACGAACTTTCGAAGCTCGATCTCCAGATCACGCTCTCGATCTCGCTCCACGCGGCCGACGACGAGACGCGTTCGTCGATCATGCCGGTCAACAACAAGTGGAATATCGCGTCGCTGCTCGACGCCTGCCGCCGCTATTTCGGCGCGACGGGACGGAGAATTTCGTTCGAGTACACGCTGATTTCGGGCAGGAACGACTCGCCGGCCTGCGCGAGAAAACTCGCGTCGACGCTTAAGCACGGGCTTTACCGGAACTCAAAGCCCTTCCCGATTCACGTCAACCTGATTCCGGTAAACGAGGTCGAGGAGACCGGATTCGTTAAGAGCGGAGCCGACGCGGTGAACGAGTTTTCGAAAATCCTCGAAAAGGAAGGCATCAACGCGACTGTGAGACGGAAGCTCGGCTCGGACATCAACGCCTCCTGCGGACAGTTAAGACGTGCCAAGCTGAAGGAAGACGCGGACGAAAATCTTTAATTTTTTGTAAACTGATCGTGCGTTCATTTCGTATACATATAATTGAGGTATAATGAGATATTACGATAAGCCTGTGGCTTGTCGTCCGTAAGGCGGAACGCGGAAAGGTATGGCATAATTCGTGGAAACATATTTTTACGGCCGCAGCGACATCGGCAAGGTGCGCTCGGCCAATCAGGACAGCTATATAATCGGCAGACTCTGTGAAAACGCCTCACTGTGCGTCGTGTGCGACGGCATGGGCGGCGCGCGGAGCGGAAACGTCGCCAGCGAATGCGCCGCGGCCATCTTCGCCGACAAGGTGAAGAAATATGCCGCGCCGCACATCTCGGACGGAATCATGGAGCTTGACAGCGACGACGCCTGCGTCATCCTCGACGACGCGGCGCACGACGCGAACTCGGCCGTCTACAAGAAGTCGCAGAGCTCGATTGTCTACAAGGGAATGGGCACGACTCTTGTCGCCGCGCTCATCTGCGGCGATGTGGCCTACGTGATAAACGTCGGTGACAGCCGGCTCTATCTCATCTCGGACAACACGATAACCCAGATAACTCACGATCACTCGTACGTTCAGCATCTCATCGACAGCGGAACGCTGACCGTCGAGGACGCGCGCACGCACCCTTACCGCAACCGGATCACCCGCGCGGTCGGCGTGGCCAGCGATCTTGAGGCCGACATCTACTCGGTCGACCTTTCGAGTCTCGACTGCTGCTATCTGCTCCTCTGCTCAGACGGACTCTCGGGTCAGCTGCTGCCGGAGGATATCTACGCGATCATCACCGCCGAGACCGAGGGGGACGACGAGCTCTCCGAGAAGACCGAAAAGCTCATCGACGCGGCAAACGCCGCGGGCGGCCCCGACAACATAACCGCGCTTCTCATCAAATGCGCGAACGTCACTGAGGATTCCGCGGAGGATCCCGAGGCCACCGAAATAGGTGAGGACGATGACGCCGGACGCGGCGGGGACGGAGATTTATGATGGACTCATTTGAAAAATACGTGGGTCAGGTCTTCGACAAGCGTTACCGGATCATGAAGGTCATCGGCATCGGCGGAATGGCCGTCGTCTTCGAGGCGATGGATATGCTGATGCGGCGGAATGTCGCGGTCAAGATGCTCAAGGACGAGATCAACAACGACGCGCAGTCGGTCAAGCGGTTCATCAACGAGAGCAAGGCCGTCGCGATGCTTTCGCATCCTAACATTGTCAACATCTATGATGTCTCGGTCAAGGACGACCGGAAGTATATCGTCATGGAGCTTGTCGACGGGATCACACTGAAAAATTATATTCTTAAGAAGGGCGTTTTGTCCTTCCACGAGGTCATCGGGATCACCGAACAGATTCTGATGGCTCTCGAACACGCGCATTCAAAGGGCATCGTTCACCGCGACATCAAGCCGCAGAACATTATGATGCTCAGAAACGGCTCGGTCAAGGTCGCTGACTTCGGAATCGCGAAGCTCCCGAACGCCGAGACCGTCACGATGACCGACAAGGCGATCGGAACGGTTTTTTATATCAGCCCCGAGCAGGCCAGCGGAAAGCAGATCGACCGCCGGAGCGACATTTACTCGCTCGGCGTGACTATGTACGAGATGGCGACCGGAAAGCTTCCGTTCGTCGCCGACAGCCCGGTTTCGGTCGCGATAATGCAGGTCAAGAACACTCCGCGTCCGCCAAGAGAACTCAATCCGTCGATTCCGGTCGGCCTTGAGCAGGTCATCCTCGGCGCGATGGAGAAAAATCCCGACAACCGCTTCCAGAGCGCGGCGCAGATGCTAAGACACATCGCGCAGTTAAAATCGAATCCGCACACGGTTTTCAAGATGCAGCGGAGCGAGAACGCGGTCGCTCAGGTTCAGCCGGGACAAAATCAGAGTCAGGCTCAGAACCAGACCCCGGCGAACGTCACGAAGCTGACTCCGCCGCCGAGGCAGAGCCGCTCGATGTTCCCGGTGATCGCCGGAGTCGCGACGGCCTTTCTGATCGTCTGCTGCGTCAGCACGGTGGTTGTGCTGACAAAGCTGTTTGACACGTCGAACACCGACATTTCAAAGCAGATCGAGATTCCGAAGCTTATCGACGCGATTTACAGCGACGAGCTCAAAGTGAAGCTCGAGGAGCAGTACTACACAGTCGACGTCGAGTACCGCTACGACGCCGATTACGATCCGAACGTCATAATCGGTCAGGATCCCGAGCCGGGCGAAAAGCGGAAGATCATCCCCGGAAAGCAGAACTGCGCGCTGAAGCTCATCGTCTGCTGGGGAGCCGAGACCTTCGAGCTTGACGATTATTCCTACACCGACTCGCGCGAGGCGAAGATAAAGCTCACCGAGCTCGGAGCCATCGTCGACACGGTCAAGGAGAACCACGAATACATCAGCGAGGGTCAGGTCATAAGGACGTCTCCCGAGCCGGGAACGACGCTCAAGCGCGGCGATCACGTGACGCTCTACGTTTCGAGCGGACAGGACATTGAGTATACGAAGGTTCCGGATTTCCTTAAATGCGACGAGGCGGCCGTGATGAAGATGCTCGGCTGGAGTAAACTCAAGCTCGGAAACGTGACCGAGGAGTATTCCGACGACGTGAACAAGGGCTGCGTGATCAGCCAGAGCCGTCCGATCGACGCTCAGGTTCCGGTCGGAACGACGGTCGATTTCGTCATGAGTCTCGGCAAAAAGCCCGAGACGACGGCTGACGGGGGCGAGTGATGGAGCTGATTCTTGAAGCGAAGGTCATGAAGGGCGTCGGCGGGATCTATGAGATCAGAATTTCCGAAAGCGACGCGAAGAAGCTTTCGGAGTTCGGAATTGAACCTGAGCGCGGGGATCGGATTCTCTGCAAGGCGAAGGGCGCGTTCCGGCACGAGCGGACGGTTCTTCTTCCGGGCGACAACGTGAAGGTGCGCGTCGACACCGCACTCGCGGCGGCCGACCGGAAAAAGGAAGGCAAAAAGCCCCGCGACGAGGCGAAGGCCGGGATTCTGATCGAGGAGATTCTCCCGAGAAAGAACGAGCTTATAAGGCCGCCGATGTCGAATCTCGACGTTCTGTTTGTCGTCTTCGCGACCGAAAAGCCCGAGCCGTCGCTGATCACGGTGGACAAGCTCGTGACGGTCGCGGAATATAAGGAAATCGAGCCCGTGATCGTCGTGACGAAGGCCGATCTCTGTCCCGAAAAGGCTGAGAGGTTCGCGGAGATCTACAGAAAATGCGGATTTTCGGTGTTTATCGAGGGAATCGGATTCGACAAGAGCGGGATTGAGGAATACCTCCGCGAAAACGCGGGGAAGACCTCGGCCTTCGCGGGGGCGTCGGGCGTCGGAAAATCGACGCTGATGAACCGCCTCTTTCCGGATCTCGGACTCGCGACGGGCGAGGTGAGCGAAAAGACGCTTCACGGACGCCACACGACGCGTCACATCGAGCTTTTCCCGCTCGACAGACAGTTCGGAAGCGGCGCGGCGGGGTATCTGGCCGACACGCCGGGCTTCGGGATGCTCGACTTCGTGCAGTTTGATTTCTACACGAAGGACGATCTGCCGTACGTTTTCCGCGAGATGCGGCCGTACATCGGCAAGTGCCGCTACACGAAGTGCGGTCACACGAAGGAAGAGGGCTGCGCGGTGCTGGAGGCGGTCGAGCGGGGCGAGATTCCGCGCGAGCGTCACGAGAGCTTTCTCGCGCTCTACGAGGAGCTTAAGAACCGCCACGACTGGGACAAGCCGAAGCGGTGAGTCAGAGTTTCCGGACTTTTACGGGAGGGGAAACCCTCCCGCGTTTTGATTCGGGAATAAGCTGAAAACGGCCTTAAATCAGCGTTTTCTTAAGAGGTGATAAAAATGACAGCTTATATTTTCACGGGCGGGCAGGTCTTCGCGGAGAGTATCGCGAAGCTCGGGATCGCGATTCCGGACGGGTCGCTCGTCATCGCGGCCGACAGCGGGTACAACAACGCGAAGAGACTCGGAGTCGAGCCGGGGCTTTTACTCGGCGATCTCGACTCGATCGACCGCACCGGGCTTCTGCCGCACGAGCTTGACGCGCTCGAAAAGATCATCGTACCGGCGGTCAAGGACGACACCGACACGCAGCTGGCGGTCGACACGGCACTTGAGCGCGGCGCGGACGAGATCATCATAATCGGCGGACTCGGCGGGCGGCTCGACCACACGCTCTCGACGGTTTTCTTACTCGAATATCTAAAGGGCAAGGGCGCGCGGGGAGTGATCACCGACGGACGCAACCGCGTCCGGATCATGGAATCGGGCGAGGAGCTGACGATTAAACGCGGGTACAAGTATCTTTCGCTTGTCGGGCTTTCCGATACTTGCGAGGGCGTTTCGATAAGCGGGGTATTTTATCCGCTGAAAAACGCGGTTCTGGAGCGGAAATACGCCTTCGCGGTGAGCAACGAGATCACGGCGGACGCGGCGGAGATTTCGCTTTCGAAGGGAATTTTGCTCGTTATCGAGAGCCGGGACTGACAAAATTTACCGCTTTCGCATATTTCTGTAGTAAGCCGTATTTGGCGGAAAGGAAATGGTCGAATGAAAATCATTGTCATGCGCTCGCCGAAGCTCTTCGCGCCGCTTTTGCGGCGGATGTTCAGAATAAAGAAGAAGTGAATTTCCCCGGCCGGAGGTCTCCGGCCGGGTTTTTTCGTAAACTTTTCGCGTTATGTATTGACTTTTTCCGCCGGGAATGGTACAATATTGTAAGAAAAAGATGAAAAGGAGAAGAAAAGAATGGAACAGCTCGTAAACATCGCCGCTCAGACCGGGGACAAGACGATCGTCATCGTGATCGTCGCCGTCGCGGCCGCGGTACTCGGATTTGTTTTTGTAAAACTCAAGCCGAAGAAATAATCATCAGGAGAATCAGATATGAGAAAGACAGGAATCCAGTCCGGTGCCTACGCGGCCGAAGAAAGATATGAAAAAATGCGCGCCGACGGCTTTGAGACGGTCGACTATCAGGAACTCTGCGATACAGAAACCCCGCTTTTCACAAGCGGAATCGCCGAGTTCGAGCGGATTCTGAAAAATGAGCGTCGGCTGGCCGAGGCGGCCGGAGTCGGAATTTCGCAGACTCACGGCCCGTGGCGTTGGCCGGTACACGACTCGACGCCCGAGGAACGCGCCGAGCGGATGGAAAAGATGAAGCTCAGCCTTTACGGCACGGCGCTGCTCGGATGCCGTTATATGGCGATTCACCCGATCATGCCGTTCGGGCCGGGTATGAACGACGACTCGAAGACCGCGGAATTCATGTCGATGAACCATGAGTTCTTCTCGGAGCTCATAAAAGAGGCCGAGAGATGCGGCGTTGTGATCTGCTTTGAGAATATGCCGATGACGCGTCTCCCGATCGCGTCGCCGAAGACGACCTCCGATTTCATCCGGAGCTTTTCGAGCGACTATTTCAAAATGTGCCTTGACACCGGACACGGGATCATCCATAACGAGAATCCCGGCGACACGATCCGCCGCGACGCCGATATCATAAAGATCCTCCACGTCCACGACAACGACGGAAAGAACGATTTCCACTGGCTCCCGTACAACGGGGTCATCGACTGGGCGGATTTCACCGATTCACTCGCGCTTCTCGACGAAAACGTCGCGCTGTCGCTTGAATACTGCGTCCCGCCGAAGATGCCCGAGCCCGCGCTGACCTCCTGCCGGAGATCCCTCGCGAAGGTCGCGGAGAGCATCATCGGCAGAATCTGAACGTCCGGCTGGAAGAGGATTCCTCCGCGCCTGCGTCCGCATCTACATCCACATTCGTAGGGGAGGGGCTTGCCCCTCCCGCCGCAAAGGCTCATCCGGTCGGATTTACGCGCCTTCTCAGAGATACTGTCCCAGACGCTCAACCGTCGCCTTTTCGTATCTCAGAACCTCACTTGCGAAGCTCTCGGCCTCGGGCGTGTAACCGCCCTCGTTGAGCTTCTTTTCGAGGTCGACTATTCCCATCGTCGCGCCGTTTATCATCATCTCGGCGAGATGCGACGTCGTCGTGTCGAGCATTGTGTTGAAGGCCATGCCGAGCTTCGCGCCCATTTTGGCCATCGGAGTCACCTCGGTCGGCTTGAGTCCGCGCTCGCCGAGCATTTTCGCGGCTTTTTCCTCGAATTCACGGTATTTTTCAAGCTCGGACGTCATCTCGCTCCGGAAACGGCGATCCTCGGCGCGGTCGATAAGGTTGACGATCGAGTCGCCGCCCATCTTTACGTTCTTTGACACTTCGGAGAGAAGCGATTCGCTTTTATCCATCTTTGTTTGCTCCTGTGAAAAAAATTCGCGGAAGCGCACTTCCGCGAATCTAGTATTCGTTTTTTCGCCGATTTTATTACGACAGCTCCGACAGATCGTATGGCGTGTTCTGGTAGACGAAATAGTTCAGCCAGTTCGAGAAAAGCAAGTTCGCGTGGCCGCGCCAGAGATTCTTCGGCCGTTTTGTCGGGTCGTTTCCGGGGAAATAATTCTTCGGAAGCTCGATTTTCAGCCCCTTGTCGACGTCGCGGAAATATTCCTTTGACAAAGTGTCAAAATCGTATTCCGAATGCCCGGTGACAAAGAGCATTCTCGCGTCTTTCGCGCAGATTATATACGGTCCGGCCTCGTCGCTCTTCGCCACAAGCTCAAGCTCGGGAACCCTTGCGATATCTTCCTCACGGATTCCGGTGTGCCTTGAGTGCGGTGCGAAGAATTCCTCGTCAAAGCCGCGCGTGATCGGGTGATTCGGACTTGTGACGTAGTGTCTGAAAACGCCGAACATCTTCTTTTCAAGCGGATATTTCGCGACGCCGTAATGGTGGAAAAGCCCGGCCTGCGCCGCCCAGCAGATGTGGAGCGTCGAGAAGACGTGCGTCTTTGACCAGTCCATGATCCCGCAAAGCTCGTCCCAGTAATGCACCTCGCCGAAGTCGAGATTCTCGACCGGCGCGCCGGTGATTATCAGTCCGTCGAAGTTTTCGTCCTTTATGTCGTCAAAGTTTTTGTAGAATGATTCGATATGCTCGGCCGACGTGTGGCTTGATTTGTGCGTCGCGGTCTGGAGAAGTGTGAGTTCGATCTGGAGCGAGCTGTTTGACAGAAGGCGTATTAACTGCGTCTCGGTCGTTATTTTGGTCGGCATCAGATTCAGAACGGCAATCTTCAGCGGGCGTATGTCCTGATGTGACGCGCGGAACTCGTTCATGACGAAGATATTCTCGCGTTCGAGCGTTTCCCGGGCGGGAAGCCCGGTAGGGATTCTGATTGGCATTTGCGTTTTTCCTCCGGAAAAAGTGATAATACCAATATTATAACAGAAATCCCGGCGTTTTGCAACAGAGATTTAGAAAATTATGAGAAAAATCAAAAAACATTTGCTTTTTTGACTCGGAAATGGTATAATATAATAAGCAGAATTCGAGGAGGTGATCCGGAAATTATGAAATATTTCAGACCGTTTGCCGCGGCACTGGCAATCGCGGTTTTTCTGTCGTCAAGCGTCGCTTTTTTCCCGGTTTCTGCCGAGGATGCGGACGGGGCGGTCGTCGACACCTCGTCTGAGATTCCGGACGAGGTAATTCTCGCCGGGTTCGAAACCGGGGTCGACGGCTTTTCAAAAAGCGACAACGTGAAGGCTGTCGAGGCGATCACCGTCTCGGACGGCTCGCGTAACTGCCTCGAGGCGGTCGGCTACGATGTCGACGTCAATCTCGTGCGGACGATCAAGGCCGATCTAGGCGTCCTTCAGGCCGGTACGGCCGGAGTAAAGGAGCCGCTCGACCTTTCCGAATATCAGCGCGTCGCCTGCGATATCTACGTCCCGGCCTACGAGGCCGACCCCTACGCCGAGTATTTTCTACGGATCACGCTGAACTCCGCCGACGGAACGACCGCCGAGAATATCGTCGGCGTCAGCCCGGACGAATGGACGACGGTCGGAATCGACATCTCGGGCTTTTCGGGGCGGGACGAGCTGATCTCGGCCGGAATAAGCCTGCTCGTCTCGACCACGGTTCACGGAACGCACCGGAACAGCTTCTACGTCGACGAGTTCCGCGCCGACGAGAAGATCGACCGCTCGCACACGAAACGCTTCATGCTCGACCGCCTGAATGTCACGGGCGGACAGGCTTCGTACGGCGAGGATTCGCTTGAAATCACGCTCTCGGGCGACTCGCAGACAAGCGTCTGGGGAACGGTTTTCCCGACGATTCCCGACTGGGAGGTGAGTTCGCTCAGATTCCGGATCGAGAATTATTCGGAGCTTGACGCGATGACGGTATCCTACACGTCGTCGGACGGCGGGATCAGCGAGGACCGGAGCGTTTCGGTCAGACTCGAAAAGAACTCGGCGAAGAGCTATTACGTCGACGTCGGCGACATTTCAAAGCTCTCTTCTCTGACGCTGAGATTCGGCGCGGGGAGCGGAAATATAACGATCACGTCGATCTGCCCGGTCTCGCAGTACGTCCCGACGACCTACAAAACCTGCGGAAACATCACCGGATGCTATCTCACCGACGATCTGCTCTCGATCCGCTTCACGGGCGACGTGGGGCGCGAGGAGGTGCTTTCGAACCAGTCGGGGCGTTTATATGTCTACGCGGCCGAACCCGGCGAGAAGCCGTCCGAGATCGATTTCTCGCAGCTCACGCCGATCGCCGAGAGTCCGATGACGACGAAGTTTGATCTCTCGGTGAGCCTCACCGACGCCGGGGAGGATATCGTGACGAAGCAGTTTGTCGCGTTATCAAAGCGTCAGGACGACAGCCTCATTCTGATCGACTCGCCGTTCTACATCGAAAATCCCGAGCGCGGCGCGAGGTATTCGGTCGCGGCCGGGGAGGGGAAGAAGGGAGTCGTCGCCTCTGACATCTCGCTTCTCGGCGAGCTGCGCGCCGACACGACGATCCTGACGGTCGACGTCTCGCGTGCCTTTGCCGAGCGGACGTCGGGCGAGAGCTTTGTCTGCCGCGGCGCGACCTATTACATGGATCAGGATTATTTTTCAAAGCTTTCGGCGAAGATCGACGCGCTTCACGGCGCGGGAGTCGGGGTGACTCTGCGGCTTGTCGGCTGGAACGAGGCGTTCGCCGAGGAGCTTTCGGGAGTCTACGCGCTCGAAAAGTACAATTTCTACTCGGAATACAATTCGACACCCAACGGAAACGATTTTCTCGCCGCGCTCGGAGTCTTCATCGCCGAAAAATACTGCGCCGACGGAAAGGTCACCGGGCTGATTCTCGGCGAGTGCGAGAACTTCATCGGCAAGATCGAGGGGCAGAACGATTCGCTGACCGGAATGGCGGATCGGCTCGCCACGTCGCTGCGTACGCTTTACTACGCGGTGGCGTTCGTCAATTCCGAGACGAAGGTCTACCTTTCGATCAGCAATCTCTACTCGAACGAGCTCTCGGCCGAGAGCCCCGAGATCGGGGCGGAGGAGTTCATCCCCGCGCTCTGCGCCGAGATAAGCTCAAACGGAAACTTCGACTGGGGTCTCTGCGTCGAGGATTTCTACCGCTTCGTCGACTACGGCGACAGGACGATCAGCGCGTCCGACGCCGACTCGCTGATCTCGCTTCTCCGGAACTCGGGCGTCTACGACACAAGGCTTATCTTCCGCGACTCGAATTATTCGTTCTCGGATCTGAAATCGACCGACCGGATGGTACGGGCGGTCGAGAGCTTCTACGCGGCCTTCTTCGGCGATCATATCGACGCGGTGTATTTTGAGCTTCCGGCAAACTCCGACTCGCGGCTTCGCGAGGTGATCCGCTGGATCGACTCGGATCACGGCGACGAGATTTCGACGCTTGTGCTGAATTTCAAGAAGATTTTCGACTGGAAGGACGTTATCGACGGCTTTGACGCGCGGAAGCTCCCGAAAAAGACGCTTTCGACCGTTACGGCCTCGACCGACGTCCCGGCGAATGTCAAGGGGCGTTTCAGCTATTTTAACTTCGATTCCTTCTCGGGCGTCAGCGGGTTCGATCCGGGCTTCTACTGCAAGTCGCTGATTGTCGAGGGGAGCGACGAGGCGGTTCTGAGAGCCGTTCTGAGTCCCTCGGACGACGACGGGACGAAGTTTTCGAGCGTTTCGGGGATGGGAATCACCTATCGGTTCGAAAATCCCGAGAACATGAAGTTCACTCCGGTGCTCGAGGCGACGCTGAGTGTCGGCTCCGAGTCCTCGCACGACGGCGGGGTCGGCGTCAGATTCGTTCTGAAGTCGGGCGGCGACGAGTTAGAGGCGTCGGCAAATCTCGCCGCGGGCGAAAAGACGACGGTTTATATCGACATTTCGGATTTTGCCGGGATCGGCGACGTCGAGAGCTTACAGATCCTGACCGACGGAGACATCGGAATCACGCTTCTCCGGCTTTACGGGATAAACGGACTCTCGCGCGACTACAACGACGAATCGCTTGAGAGCGTGATCACCGAGGAACGCGCGAAAAAGCGGGTTCCCGACGCGGACGACGGCTACCGGAACTTTCTTTGGATCGGCGGCGGAGTGATCGTCGGCGCGGCTACCGTGCTGACCGTGATGCTCCTCGGCCGCAAGAAGGAGGAGGACAATGAATAAATACAAGCTTTACGGCACGATAACGGCTTTGGTTCTGTTTATCGCGTCGGTGCTGACACGGAAGTTCGCCGACGAATCGATGAAGAACGTGGCGTTTCCGCTGCTCTGTGTCGGCGTGTGGGGGATGGTCGCCTTCGACACGCTGGCGTACCAGAGCATGGAGCTGAACGAGATTCAGAAACGGATCGAAAAGGCGAAGCTCGTCGCGTATTATCTGATCGCGATCTTCATAACGGCCGCGATTCTGATCTATCTTGTGGCGCAAAAATGAAAAATACCGCGCGGAAAACCGTACGGCGTTAAATAGACAAAAAACAAATTTATGAAAGAGGTAAATTATGTCTGAAAATAACGGAGCTTATATGTCACGCGGAGTTTCCGCGACGAAGGATGAGGTTCACAGCGCGATAAAGAAGCAGGACAAGGGCGAGTTCGCCGGGGCGTTCTGCAAGCTTATCCCCGATCCGGCGGGCGATCCGGCCTACTGCGCGGCGATGCACGCCGACGGAGCCGGAACGAAGTCCTCGCTGGCCTACATAAAGTACAAGGAGACCGGCGATATTTCCGCGCTCTACAACATCGCGCAGGATTCGGTCGTCATGAACATCGACGATCTGCTCTGTATCGGCGCGACCGACGGATTCGTACTCTCCAACACGATCGGAAGAAACGCTCACCGCGTCGACGGAAAGGCGATCAAGGCGGTCATCGAGGGTTACACCGATTTCTGTGAGCTTCTTCGTTCGTACGGCGTCGGCGTGATCATGTCGGGCGGCGAGACGGCCGATGTCGGAGATCTCGTGAACACGCTGATTGTCGACTCGACCTTCTTTGTCAGACTGAAACGTTCGGACGTGATTGACTGTGACAATATTAAACCCGGAGACGTCATTGTCGGACTCTCGTCGTCCGGAAAGGCGACTTACGAGAAGTCCTACAACGCCGGAATGGGCTCGAACGGACTCACCGCCGCGCGTCACCTTCTTCTTTCACATGAGTACGCCGCGAAGTATCCCGAGACCTTCTCGAACACGATCGACGACTCGAAGGTTTACTGCGGAAAGTATAAGATCGACGATATTCTCCCCGGAACGAACGTCACGGTCGTCGACGCGATTCTCTCGCCGACCAGAACCTACGCGCCGGTGATAAAGGAAATCCTCGACAAGAACCGTAAGGCCGTCCACGGAATGATACACTGCACCGGCGGCGGACAGGCGAAGTGCAAGAATTTCGGAATCGGAATCCACTATGTCAAGGACAATCTTTTCGACGTCCCGCCGCTCTTCGCCGCGATCGCCGAAAACTCCGACATTTCGGAGCGCGAGATGTATCAGGACTTCAACATGGGTCACCGGATGGAAATCTACTGTGACGCGGCCGACGCGCGGTTCATGATCGACACCGCGAAGAAGTTCGGAGTCGACGCTAAGATCGTCGGCCACACCGAAAAATCGGCCGATGAGTATAATCACGTCACGATAAAGGCGAACGGAAAGGTATTCGAGTACTGATCCTGTAAATCGGTACAATATTAAACGCCGGACTTCCGCAAGCGGAACTCCGGATTACGGCAAAATCTCCCCAAGAACCGGAAATAAACCCCTTCAGACAATCCCGGTGTATAAAGTTTTTTGGGTAGGTGGGGGGTCCGGGGGGAGGGAGGTGTTT
>CAKSVM010000036.1 GCA_934503195.1 uncultured Eubacteriales bacterium | reverse complement strand
GTTTTCACGGCGAAAAAGCCCATAAATCCAAGCCTTTTTCGCGTGAAAACTCCATTTATTCAGCTTTTTCCTAAAAATGTGGGATGTAACAGTCCCACATTTTTTGCTGACAAAAACCTTTCAAGGTCAGATAAACGCCTATTGAAGCCCGGCCGCCGCGGCAAACATCGCCGCGATCGATGTGTATCCGGAATGTGACCTCGATTTCAATTGTATGTCAGCGGCAGTTCCGCACTCCGCCATCATTTATAAGTTTACGTATTACCTTCCTGATTCATCTTCCTGACCCCAATAGGTGTAACACCATACCTCTTGATAAAAGCCTCATAGAAGCAGGATTTCGTCCTGAATCCAACGAGCGTCGAAATTCTCTCCACCGTGAAATCCGTCTCGCTTAAGAGTCTCGCCGCCGCTTCCAATCGCCGCGACGAGATCAGCCTGTGAAATGTCATCCCATACTGCTGCCTCACAAGGCGATTGAGCTGACTTTTGCTGACAAAGAGCTTCCCTGCCGCCTCTTCGAGCGTTATGTTCCGTGAATAATATACGTTTATCAGCTGTTCAAGCTGCGCCAGCTGATTTATATCATAGCTTCCGCCGCCCAAGGCGGTGTTCCGGCTCGACCGGAAACACGATTTCTCGCGAAGACAAAGTAAATCCGTGAGAACTGTGAGAGGTGTGATGAGCCTGTCTGAATCGGTGTCCGAGGCGGCGTGATAAAGCCGCTCCGCGATCGCCTCCTCATCTCTGAAAAGCTTTATCTCACCCATATAAAGAAATCCCGCGGTCGCGTCATAGAGATTCGCGCAGCCCCTGACCCGGCGTTTTGAGACAAGAAGACCGATCGAGTCCCATCCGCCCCGGTCAGCCGAAATGCAGATATGCGAAACGCCCGGCGGAACTATCGCGATCATCCCGCTCTCAAGACTGAGATTCCCCTTCTCGGTCGAAAGCACCGCCTCGCCCCTGACGCAGACAAACACCTCACAGTACGCGTGAATATGCCGATCGGATTCCGAGGTCAGCGAGAGATTTATATTCTTTTCAGACGACGTTGTCAGAACGCGCAGCGTCATGTTTTCAATCGACACGCGGAATTCGTGGCGATGAGGGAGAATTATGCTGTCATCCATTCGTGCTTCCTCCATCTGATTCTTTACATTATTATACAATATTCCCGCCCTGTTGTCAAGTGAGTTGTCCGGAAAATGCGCATCGGATTGCCGGAATGAACCTATTCCGACTTTACAGGAAAGAAAAAATGTGCTATAATGTTCACGTAAAAAGGAGATGTCTATGGAAAAAAAGCGAAAAACGATCTCACCGGGAATGCTTGTCATCATGGGCGTGACCGCGATACTCATCACGGCGGCGGGGATAATCTATCAGCAGTCGCCGCTCCGGATGATACGACGGCGTACAGATGTTATAAGGCGGTATTCTCCTCTACTCCCCGTTCAAAGCGAATGGCTGATCAAATTTCTGATTCAGATGATTGACAAGAGATTCGGAATTTACCAAATTCGGGAGTACGCTGCCGGAAACGCTGTATTCCTTTTGCGTTTCAAATGCGGCGGCTCTGGCGTTTCTGTCAGCCGACGGGAGAATCGTTCTCATGGGAGCCTCAGAGGTTGCTGCGAACTCTGACAGCCGCGGCTCTGTTTTGCAAGTGAATTTATCAAAAAAAGTCGGGTTTGTTCCCCTTTTATACGGGTTTTGTAGTTGAAATCGCTCTGAAAATCTGCTATAATATTATCAGTGAAGTACTTCCGGACTATAAAAATCAAGGTAAAACGTCAGCGTCTGGTTGAGGAACGTCTCGGACTCAAGATCGAGGAAGTCGTCTTCACACTCGAAAACTGGAACGTTTCCCCGCTTCGCAGAGTCATTCTCTCAGGCGACTGTTATTTCGACGTCGCGAATATCAGCTGCACCTACGCGCTCACCTTCAACAAGAAGCTCGCCGAAGACTACAAAATCGGCGACATCTACTCACTCGTCCGTGAGGGAAAGTGGACGTTTGATCAGATGTTCACGATGATGAGAACCGCCACAAGCGACGCCAACGGCGATTCCAAGATGGATATAAATGACAACTACGGTTATTCGGCGCACGTTAAGCAGGTTCTCACGGCGTTCTGGATCTCGGCTGGAGAGATGAGCGTCGAAAAGGACGAAAACGACATTCCCTATCTCGCGATCGGTGACGAAGGCTTCATAGACGTTCTGAACCGCGTCTTCACGATCTGCTACGACGAGGGAACCTATTACAAGGCCAGCGGACTCAATGACGTCACCGACGATCAGGTAAAGCTTTTCAGCGAAAACCGACTTCGGTATAATTCCCTACCCGAAAGCCGATGAGTCGCAGGAGAGATATTATTCGCGCGTGTCCTATTATAACGCGCCGATCGTCCCTGTGACAAACAAGGATCTTGAAAAAGCCGGAGCCGTTCTCGAATATTTCAACTATGTCTCGCACGACACGGTCATCCCGGCCTACTGCGATGTCGTTCTCTACGGCAAGATCACCCGCGACGAGGAATCACGCGATATGCTGAACCTGATCTTCGACTCGCGTGTGGTCGATATCGGCGACACAACGCTCTGCGCGAATATCCGCGACGGAGTTTTCATGGATATGTTCGGGAATGACAATCGGAACGTTTCATCTGTGGTTCCGACTCTGACCTCGGTAATCGAGCAGTTTGTCGAAAATATTCCTGACTAAAATAAAAGATGGCATCCGCGGATATCTTCGCGGACGCCATTTTTTTATTCTCCGAGGTAAGCCTTCTTGACCGAATCGTTCTGCATAAGCTCCTTCGCGTCGCCTTCAAGCGCGATATGTCCGGTTTCAAGGACATACGCGCGGTTCGCGATCGAAAGTGCCTTCTTCGCGTTCTGCTCGACCAGAAGCACGGTCGTTCCCATTTTGTTGATTTCGGTTATGATGTGGAAAATCTCGCTGACATAAAGCGGCGAGAGTCCCATCGACGGCTCGTCCATCAGTACTATGCGCGGCTTTGACATAAGCGCGCGTCCCATCGCGAGCATCTGCTGCTCACCGCCCGAAAGCGTTCCGGCGATCTGATTCTTTCTTTCCTCAAGTCTGGGGAAATGCTTGTAGATCATCTTGATCGACTCGGCCATTTCGGACTTATCCCTACGCGTGAACGCGCCCATCAGGAGGTTGTCGTAAACCGTAAGCTCCTGAAATATTCTTCGTCCCTCCGGAACGTGGCTCATGCCCATCGAGACGATTTTGTGCGCCGGAATCTTCGTAAGCTCTTTGCCCTCAAACTCGATCGAACCTGATTTTGCCGGGACAAGTCCGGTTATCGTGTGGAGCGTCGTCGTCTTGCCCGCGCCGTTCGCGCCGATAAGCGCGACGATCTCGCCCTCGTTCACGTGGAAGCTGATTCCTTTTATTGCCTCGATCATGCCGTAACTGACATGGAGGTCTGTGATTTTCAACATTTCGCTCATATCAGTCATCTCCTAAGTATGCCTTGATGACCTGCGGGTCGTTCAGCGCGACCGCGGTTTCCCCGGCCGCAAGCTCGGTTCCGAAGTTAAGCACCGTCACGCGCTCGCAGATGCCCATGACAAGCTTCATATCATGCTCAATGAGAAGTATCGTCATGTCGAACTTCTCGCGGACAAAACGGATCGTCTTCATAAGCTCGGCCGTCTCGTTCGGGTTCATACCGGCCGCCGGCTCGTCGAGAAGCAGAAGCTTCGGACTTGTCGCCAGAGCGCGCGCGATTTCAAGCTTGCGCTGCTTTCCGTACGGGAGGTTCGACGCCAGCGTGTCGCGGTCGTTGTAGAGATCGAAGACGGCCAGAAGCTCGTCCGCGCGCTTAGCGAATCTCTGCTCCTCGTCGAAATACTTCGGCGTTCTGAAGAGTCCGTCGGCGACGCTGTACTTCATCTGGTTGTAGAGTCCGACCATGACGTTGTCGGTGACGGTCATTTTTCCGAAGAGTCTGATGTTCTGGAAGGTTCTCGCGATTCCCTTGCGGTTGATCTCGATCGAGGACTTTCCGGTGAGCTCCTCGCCGTCAAGGAAGAATTTTCCGGTCGTCGGCTTGTAAACTCCGGTCAGCATATTGAACACAGTCGTCTTTCCGGCTCCGTTCGGGCCGATGAGACCGTAAAGCTCGTTCTTTTCGATTTCAAGCGAGAGATTATCGACCGCCTTGAGTCCGCCGAAGGTTATTCCGAGATTTTCAACTTTAAGCATACTCATTTCGACTCACCTCCGGATTTTTTTGTGACGCTTTTTCTTAAGCTGTCAATCGACCCGCCGAGTCTTTCGGCGTATTTCATAAGTACCGGATTCGACTTGAACATCATCATCGCGATAAGCGCGACAGCGTAGATCAGCATACGGTAGTCCGACGTGCCGCGAAGCAGCTCGGGAAGCGCGACGATGACAACCGACGCGATGACCGATCCCTTTATGCTGCCCATTCCGCCGAGAACGACCATGACCAGCACCTCGATCGAAAGGTTATAAGTGAAGTCGGTCGGGCTGACCGTCGTCTTGTAGATTCCGAAAAGCACGCCAGCCATTCCGGCCATGAAGGACGAGATCGTGAAGACCAGCACCTTCATATTCTTTATGTCGATACCGACCGACTCGACCGCGATCGAGTTGTCGCGGATCGCCGTGACCGCGCGTCCGGCGCGCGATTTCGTGAAGTTATGCACCGCGATGATCACGAGCAGAACGACTATGTACGAAAGCGTGAATCCGGCGAGTCTGCCCGGATATCCGGGGATTCCGATGAGTCCCTTCGTTCCGCCGAGTCCGGGAATTATTTTGACAAAACTGCGGATGAACTCACCGAACGCCAGCGTGACAATCGCGAGATAGTCGCCGCGCAGCTTGATTATAGCGCGGCTTATCAGGAATCCGACAATCGCCGCGGCCGCGCCGCCGATTATCAGCGAGATTATGAATTTCGGGATGAACGGCATATCGACATATACCGCGAAAGCGCATCCGGCGTAGCCGCCGACCGCGTAGAAGGCCGCGTGTCCGAGCGAAAGATCGCCGAGATATCCGACGATGAGGTCGAGCGAAAGGGTCAGGACGACGTAATAGCAGATCTTTATCGTCAGCGACTGGAGGCTTCGCGACATGATTCCGGTCGTCATCAGAAGCGCGATGACCGCCCAGATCGAGACCGCGACCGCGAGCTTTGTGAGATTTTTGCGATTTATGATATTTTTCACGTCAGAACCTCCTTAGACCTTCTCGATCTTCTTCTTGCCGAGCAGTCCCGAGGGCTTCAGAATCAGCATGATGATGAGAAGCGCGTAGGCCACACCGTCGGACGCCGGGGCGATATTGTCAGGCAGGAAGCCGATTGTCAGTGCCTCGATTAGTCCGAGCGAGAACCCGCCGATGAGCGAGCCGGGGATCGAACCGATTCCGCCGAAAACCGCCGCCGCGAAAGCCTTGATTCCGAAAACCGATCCGGTGTAGGGGTCGACGTTCTTGTACTTTGCCGCGTAAAGGATCGCTGCGACTCCGGCCAGAGCCGAACCGATGACGAAGGTGAGCGAAATCGTCGAGTTGACGTTGACGCCCATAAGCTGAGCCGCGCCCTTGTCCTCCGAGACGGCGAGCATCGCGCGTCCCATCTTGGTGTTCTTGATGAAGATATCAAGCGCGACCATTATGACGATCGTCGTTCCCCAGATGACGAGCGAAAGGATCGGAATCTCAATCTCTCCGAGCTTCAGGTTTCCAAGGTCGACGAACTTCTGTAAGAACTTACGGTCAGACTTGAAGATCAGCAGCGCGACGTTCTGAAGAAGATACGAAACGCCGATCGCCGTGATAAGCACCGAAAGCGGAGTAGCGGAGCGGAGCGGCTTGTAAGCGAGCTTTTCGACCGTGAAGCCGAGCAGCGCGCAGACCAGCACGCAGATTAACATCGTGAGCCATACCGGAAGTACGCTCATCTGTAAGCAGACGAAGATTGCGTAAATACCGACCATGATCACGTCGCCGTGGGCGAAGTTCAGCATTTTCGCAATGCCGTAGACCATCGAATAGCCGAGCGCGACGAGCGCGTAGACCGATCCGAGGTTCAGTCCGTCTATGATTGTTGATATAAGCATTTGCATATGCGAACGATCCTTTCGTTAAAAGTTATCGGCACTGATCGGGGCATTTTGGAATGCGGAGAGTGCCGCGATCAGCCGCCGATAACAGCTTATCTCCGGCGGGACAAGCCCGTCGGAGAACGCCGTTTCAAGTGTTATTCTGTCAGTTGCTCTGCGCGACATATTCGCCGTTCACGATCTTTGCGACCTTCGCGCCCTTGTTGGGTTCGCCGGCAGCGTCAAAGACCATCTTTCCGGTGAGTCCGTCGAACTCGATGCCGTCCATAGCCGCCACAACCGCCGCGTTATCAAGAGCCTTGGGATCGGTGCAGCCGGTCTTCTCGATTGCCTTCGCGGCGATGTAAATAGCGTCGTAAGCGTCAGCCGCGAACTGGTCGGGAACCTTCTTGTACTTTTCGGTGTAGGTCTTGGTGAAGGCCTGAACCTTGGGGTCGGAGTCGGTCGAGACGAAGGGGGTGAGGTAGATGAGACCTTCGCAGAGCTTTGCGTTGTCGCCTTCAAGGTACTCAAGGATACCGTCAAGTCCGTCGCCGCCGAGGAGCGGGAGCTTGATGCCCTTGTCGTTTGCTGCGATGATGATCTGAGCGGCCTTTTCAGCGTAGATCGGCATGAAGAGGAAGTCGGCGTCCGAAGCGGCGACCTTTGTCATCTGCGCACTGAAATCGGAAGCGTCCTTTGCAAAGGAGACATCCTCGGAAATCTTACCGCCGAGCTTCTTGAACTCCTCGACGAACGCCTTGTAGATACCGGTCGAGTAGTCGTCATCCTGATTATGGATGACGGCGGCGTTCTTATAGCCGAGAGTGTTGTATGCATAGTCAGCCATAGCGACGCCCTGAAGCGGGTCGGTGAAGCAGACGCGGAACGAGTTGGAGTTTACGTTAGCGGCCTCAAGCTGGGAAGCCGAGGGGGTGATCTGAAGGATTCCGTCCTCGCCGATAACCTTGTTGAGAGCAACCGACGCGCCAGAGGTGACCGCGCCGATAAGGACGTTCATGCCCTTGTCCATAAGGGTTTCATAAGCGGGAACCGACTTTGCGCCGTCAGCCTCGTCGTCCTCAAAGAGGAAGGCGATCTGGACACCGTTGATGCCGCCCGCGGCGTTGATCTCGTCAACCGCGATCTGCGCGCCGTTACGGACCGACTGGCCGTAGGTCGAGGCGGTTCCGGTAAGCGGGCCGATTCCGCCGAAAATAAACTTGCCGGAGGTGCTGTCGCCGCAGCCCGCGAGGGTTCCGACAAGCATCATCGCAACAAGAGCGAGAGCAAGGATTCTGAATGACTTTTTCATGATAAAATGACCTCCTGTGAGATATCATCGGGTCGGAGCGTTTTTTCCGATCCGTACCGGACCGCTTTTCGGATCCGATGAAAGTATTATACTCCTTTTTTTTTCGTCTGTCAACAGGGTATGATAAAAATCTCCCAGATTCACAATTCACCCCCCTTTCCGGTGGGTCAGAGTACAGCGTTTTCACAACAAATTCCCCGTGAAAGCGGTATTTTCGCAAAAATGATTCGCCGGTTCCGGATTTTACGGAAAATTTTGCTGTGTTTTCGGGAATCCACGCTAATTTTTATCGCGGCTCGAAATATGTCCGAAAAAACATTTTCACTTTTCACAAAGCGGTAAGCCTTCGCTAAGCGATTTTTCTACAAATAAAAGCCGCCGCCCGGAAAAGGCGGCGGAAAAAAGTCATATGATCGGCTTCGCGCCTTGATTTCTAGGCTCTCGGCTTCGGCAGGCTCCAGCGGAATTTTCTCGCGAGAATCCGGATAACGGTCACAACGGCGAATCCGGCGATTAGTCCGACGCTCTGCCCGACCGTTTTAAGGCAGACGACGAAGACTATCGCACCGCAGAGCGACGCACAGGCGTAGATGTGCTTCACGAAGATCATCGGACGGTCGCCCGCGAAGATATCGCGCAGCACTCCGCCGCCGACTCCGGTCAGAACCGCGACGAAAATCACGAGGAAGAAATTGTCGGCGTATCCCGCCTCGACCGCGACTCCGGCTCCGCAGACCGTGAAGATCCCGAGGCCGGCCGAGTCCGAGATGAAGAGAATCATGTCGAAGAACTTATGTCCTGGGTCAAAGCGTCTCCGGACGGCCGGGACGAAACAGAGGAGCGAGGTCACGATCGAGACGACGATGTAGATAGGATCGGTGAACGCGGCGGGCGGAGTGATTCCGAGGACGACGTCGCGGATTATCCCGCCGCCGACCGCGGTCGTCAGTCCCAATATGCAGACGCCGAAGATGTCCATCCGCTTTCCGATCCCGACCAGAGCTCCCGAGACGGCGAAGGCGATCGTCCCGAGAAGCTCGAAGCAGAGGATGAAGATATCCATTACTTGACGGTCACAAGCTCATACTCACACGTTCCGACTCCGAGCTTTTCGGCGTGTTCGAGCGTGACGCGCCAGTCGGTCGAGGGCGAGGTCGCGGTGAATTTGTCCTCGTTCGTGTCGACGATTCCGTCGTGGCGGTGTTCGTGCTTCAGATTGTCGCCGAGAACCGAGTCGGCGTAACCCGGCATCGCGTTGCAGGCGTCGGCGCAGGCCATGTCGAGCGCGACCGGGTCAAACGACGCGAACATTCCGACGTCGGGGACGATCGGCGCGTCGTTTTCGGGATGACAGTCGCAGTAGGGCGAGACCTGATTGACGATGCTGATATGGAACTGCGGGCGTCCGTCTACGACGGCCTTCGCGTACTCGGCCATCTTCTTGCAGAGATCGTCGTTCGCGCTGTCGGCCGACTGGGAGATCGCCTCGAGGCGGCAGGCGTGGATGCAGCGCCCGCAGCCGACGCACTTCGTCTGGTCGATATACGCTTTTTTCGTCTCAAACGAGATCGCGCCGTGCGCGCACTGCTTGGCGCACTGACGACATCCGACGCAGACCGACTGATCGACCTCGGTTTTGCCGCCGTTGTGCTGCTCCATCTTTCCGGCGCGGGATCCGCATCCCATGCCGATGTTCTTGAGCGCGCCCCCGAATCCGGTGGATTCGTGACCCTTGAAGTGACTCAGCGAGATGAAGACGTCGGCGTCCATGATCGCGCGGCCGATCTTGGCTTCTTTGACAAGCTCGCCGCCCTCGACCGGAACCCAGACCTCATCGCGTCCGGTGAGTCCGTCGGCGATGATAATCTGACATCCGGTCGAAGCGGGGGAAAATCCATTCTCGGCGGCGGCGGCGAGATGATCGAGCGCGTTCTTGCGGCGTCCGACGTAAAGCGTGTTGCAGTCGGTGAGGAAGGGGCTGCCGCCCTCAGCCTTCACGACGTCGGCGACGGCCTTGGCGAAGTTCGGGCGGAGGAACGCGAGATTGCCCGGCTCGCCGAAGTGCATCTTGATCGCGACGAATTTGTTGTTCATGTCGATGTTTCCGATTCCGGCGGTCTTTATGAGTCTCTGGAGCTTTGTCAGGAGGTTGTCAGAGCCTCTGACGCGCATATCGGTGAAATAAACCTTTGATTTTTCCATTGTGATTTTCCTTTCGTGTATTTATTCACAAACGCTCCGGAGAGCCGCTGGCTCCCCGGAACGTATGGTTTTTCAGATGATTTTCTTCAGTGCTTCCAGATAATGCCCCGCGATGAACTCGGCGCCCTTCGCGGTCGGATGAACTCCGTCGGCCGCGAACTCGGTAGGCGCGGTGCCTACCGACGCCGCCGCGAAAAGTCCGTCGAGCGGAACGAAGACATCGGCGTACTCGCGCGCCAGCTTTCTCGTGATCTGGATCTTCGGGTCGAGGTCGACGTGGAAGAATTCCTTGTCCGGAACCGAGAGGAGGAACTGTTCGAGCATGATGATCTTCGCGTTCGTCTCCTTCTTCAGTCTTTCGAGAATTCCGCGGTAGCACTCCTCGAAATACTCGTGCGGCATCCAGTTCTTCTCGGCCGCTCTGTGCCATGTGTCGTTGATTCCGATCAGAATCGAGATGACGTCGGGCTGGATGTTTATCGCGTCCTCGGTCCAGCGGTCGCGGAGATTTTCGGCGCGGTTGCCGTTGATTCCGAGATCGATGAACTCAAAGTCACGGTCCGGGAAGGCCTCGCGGATCACCTTCGCCGTGTAGAACGGGTATCCGTGTCCGAGGTCGTGGATGTTGGCGCGGTCGCGTCCCGCGTCGGTTATGCTGTCGCCCTGAAATAAGATTTTCATTTGTCTGTACTCCTTATGATTTTATATTTTTGTCTCGGTGAACTGATATTTACCGAGATTGTCGTTGAATATTACCGTTACGCCGTCGTCGAAGATGAAGCCCGAGCCGGCGAACTCGTCGGGATTTCCGTCGCGGCCGTGCTCCGGAAGCGATCCCGAGACGACCGTACAGGGATGACCGAGCCAGTCGTTCTCATCGCCCGGACGGCTGATCTCAAGCGTGTGCAGATGTCCCGCGATGAAGATCTCGGGCGCGAACCGCTCACGGAGCAGCTTTGACCAGTACCCGTATGTATCGGCCTCGATGTCGAACGGCGCGTGATGTACCCATGTGAAGGGATTGTGCGCGATGACGACCCGGTGCTTCGCGTCCTTTATCCCCGGAGCCGACGTGAGCTTTTCGAGCCACGCCGTCTCGCGCTTTCTGAACGCGTGGCAGCAGACCGTGTTTCCGTACTCGGCGTGCCAGTCGGCCTTGTCCTCGCCGCAGTCGAGGATTATCATGTGAATGTCGCCGAGCGTCGCCTCAAAGAAGGAATTTCCGTTCTCGACCGGGGTGTGTTCGGCGATGTTCTCGGCGTAGATTCCGCGCGTGTCGTGATTTCCGCGCGAGAAGATGACCGGCTTCGTTCCGCCCGTGATATCGGCCGCGATCTCGTAGATGTTGTGGAAGTTCTCGATCCGTCCACTGTGATCCGGAACGTCGCCGTTCATGATGAGGAAGTCGATCTTTCCGTACTTTTCCTCAAACCGCTTGCAGGCGGCGACCGGAGCCGCGACCATGTTGTGCGCGTCGGCGATCTGGTAGGCGATCGTCTTTCCCGGCTTCACCGGGAAGAAGTCGAAGTGCTCGGACACCGGATCCTCGGTCAGTGAGAAGTAAGGCTTGCGCTCGATGATCTTGCGCGCGAAGAGCGTGTATCCGCCCGCCGCGTCGAGTTCGTTCTTCGGGACGATGATTCTGTGAGTCGTGACGGCCGAGCGGATGATTCCGTTCGAGTCGTCGAAATACTCCTCGCCGCCGACCTTAACCCACATCAGCGTCGGGCAGGTGACCTCGACCATTATCTGGTAATTGTCCCCGACCGCGAAGACGGCCGGAGCGGTTCTGATTATGTTTTTCATTGCTATAGTTTCCTTTACGAAAGTAATCGCAGATAACTGCGGTTTTTACAACAAAAAGATTATAACACATCACTGCGGAAATTTCAAGTGTTTTTTGTATTTTTTGAAGAAACTTTATTGACAAGCGCAAAAAGCTATGATATAATCATAAGTGAAAATAATCATGTGAGGTGAAACCATGAAAGAAAATCAGAAAATCTTCGAATCCGGTAAATTCTTCACCGGATGCAACTACTGGGCGTCGCACGCCGGAACGAATATGTGGCACGACTGGCGCGCCGATATCGTCGAGTCGGATCTCAAACGCCTCGCGGACGCGCATATCACGGTTATGCGTATGTTCCCGCTCTGGAGCGATTTCCAGCCGCTCAGAATGCACCGCTCCGGCGGTTCAGCCGAGCGCGAACTCAGAATCTATGAGGATCCGATGCCAGACACCCCCGAGGGACGCGCCGGAATCGACCCTGTCATGGCCGACCGCTTCAGAATCTTCCTCGATCTCGCCGAGAAATACAAAATCAAGCTGATCGTCGGACTTGTCACCGGATGGATGAGCGGACGGATGTATATGCCCGAGGCCTTCGCCGGAAAGGGACTTCTCACCGACGCGACGGTCATCGGCTGGCAGACGAGATTCGTGCGCTATATGGTCAGACGCTTCAAGAATCACCCGGCGATCGCCGCGTGGGATCTCGGAAACGAGTGCAACTGTATGCAGGGCGTCGGACGCGACGAGGCGAATCTCTGGGCGTCGCACATCGCCGGGGCGATCAAGCTTGAGGACACGACGCATCCGGTCGTCTCGGGAATGCACTCAATGCTCCCGACCGGCTCGTGGACGCCGGAAGATCAGGCCGAATGCCTCGATATCCTCTGCACGCACCCTTACCCGATCTTCACTCCCCACTGCGACACCGACCCGATAAACGAGATGAAGACGATCCTCCACTCGACGGCCGAGACGGTGATGTACGAGTCACTCGGCGGAATTCCCGCGTTCATCGAGGAAGCCGGAACACTCGGTCCGATGATCGCGAGCGAGAGAGTCGCCGGAGATTACGTCCGCGCGGCGATGTTCTCGGCGTGGGCGCACGATCTGCGCGGTTTTGTCTGGTGGTGCGCGAACGAGCAGTCGGCACTGAGACACACTCCGTACGACTGGAACGCGGTCGAGCGCGAGCTCGGTCTCTTCCGGATCGACGGCACTAAGAAGCCGGTAGTCGATGAGATGTCAAGCTTCACCGATTTCGTCGATAATTTCGAGTTCGGAAAGCTCCCGCCGAGAATCACCGACGCGGTCTGTATCCTCAGCGAGGGTCAGGACGTCTGGGCGGCCGCTTACGGAAGCTTCATCCTCGCAAAGCAGGCCGGACTTGACATAAAATTCGCGTGGTGCAAGGACGCGATCCCCGAAGCCCCGGCCTATATAATCCCCGCGCTCTCGGGCGACTCGTCGCTGAGACTCCACGTGACACTCGACCTCATCGAGCGCGTGAAGAAGGGCGCGAAGCTCTATATGTCGATAAACAACGCGCTCCTCTCGCCGTTTGAGACGCTGACCGGACTCAGAGTCGCCACGAGAAGCCGCCGCGTGAAGGAAGATATCGTAAACGTCGACGGAACCGACTTCCGATTCTGGACGGATTTCAAGCTCAAGTTCGAAAACGCCGGCGCGGAAGTCCTTCTCAGATCAAACGACGGCAACCCGGCTCTCACGAGATTCAGACTCGGAGACGGCGAGGTTTACTTCTGCGCGTTCCCGATTGAGACCGAGGCGTCGTGCAGAACCGGAGTCGTCAGCGGCGAATACGCGGTTCCGTACTGGAAATTCTACGAGAAGCTGAATCTGAGAAATCCCGAAAAGACCGCGAAGTCGTCCTCTCCCTACCTCGGCGTCACCGAGCATCCGAACGGCGACAGCCGCCTGATCCTCATCGAGAACTACACCCCCGAGGAAAGAAACGCGAAAATCACGCTGACAAGCGGCAAATTTGAGCGGTTCATAAACGTCTCCGGCGGCTCCTGTAAGGAGTGCGACGGCGGATTTGAGGTCACGCTCCCCGGCGACAGCGGAATCGTCGCGGTCGTCCGTTAACATTTTTCCGCGAAATACGATGAAATGTAAATAAACCGTAAACCTTGAAAAATCCACTTGACAAGCGAAAAAAGTCGTGCTATAATATAAGTCACAAGAAAAAGCTGTGACGAAGACGGTCGGAATCAAACTTTCCAGAGAGTCGGTATACGCTGCGAGCCGATAAGCGAAATTCCATGTGACCCATCCCTTCTGAGCCCGGGGCTGAAATCTCAGATGACAGTAGGCTTCCGCGTCGCGCCGCGTAAAGGCGAATGGCTTGTCAGAGCCGGAAAGTGGTGTGTCGGTTTCCACCGACGCGCAATTTGAGTGGTACCGCGGAAATTCTTCCGTCTCAAAGATATTCTCTTTGAGACGGATTTTTTTCATAGAAAAAAGAAAAGAAAAAGAAAAACAGAAAAACGGAGGAATTCAAAATGGACAACAAAATTCGTGAAGTCGCCGAGCGTATAAAGGCTCTGCGCGAGATCATGGGCTTCTCGGCCGCCGAGATGGCTCAGAAAACCGACGTTTCAGAATCTGACTACAATGTCCTCGAATCGGGCGAGAGCGATTTCAGCTTCACCTTCATCTACAAGTGCGCGCAGGCTTTCGGCGTCGATGTCACCGATATCTTAAAAGGCTCCAGCCCCACGCTTTCGTCCTTCTCTATCACAAAGCGCGGCGAGGGTCTTCCGATCGTCCGCCGCAAGGGCTTCAGATACGAAAATCTCGCGCCCCTCTTCAAGAACAAGGTCACCGAGCCCTTCGCCGTCACCGCCCGCTATAACCCCGAAGAGGCGGATAAGCCGATCAAGCTCTCGACTCACGAGGGTCAGGAGTTCGATTACATCCTCAAAGGTAAGCTCAAGGTTCAGATCGACGACCACATCGAGGTCATCGGCGAGGGCGACTCGATCTACTATAACTCCGGAACGCCGCACGGCATGATCGCGTGGGACGGAGACTGCGAATTCTTAGCCGTCGTAATCAACGCTCAGGGCAAGGCATACGAGTATCACGCGCCGACTCTCGAAAAGCAGCCCAAGGTCTATTCCGACGTCCGCACCGGAGCCGTCTGGGAAAAGTTCATCGACACCACTCTCGACGAGCGCGGGGTTCTGTCCGGAATCAGCTTCAAGAACGAGAATTCATTCAACTTCGCCTACGACGTCGTCGACGAGCTCGCGAAGAAATGTCCCGATAAGCTCGCGATGCTGCACCTCTCGGCAGATAAGGTCGAAAACCGCTTCACCTTCGCCGATATCTCGCGCTATTCCTCGATGACCGCCAACTACTTAAAGTCGCTCGGCGTCGAAAAGGGCGACCGCGTAATGGTCGTCTTAAAGCGCCATTATCAGTTCTGGTTCACGATCATCGCGCTCCATAAGCTCGGCGCGATCATCATCCCCGCGACAAATCAGCTCGTCGACCACGACTTCGAATACCGCTTCAACGCCGCCGGGGTCAAGGCCGTCGTCGCTACCGCCGACGGTGACGTCGCGCATCAGATCGACCTCGCCGCCGCCAAGTGCCCGACCCTCAAGACCAAGATCTTAGTCTCGGTAAAGAACGACGTAAAGCGCGAGGGCTGGCTCGACTTCAATTCCGGAATCGAAAAGTGCTCCGATTCCTTCCCCAGAACTCCCGAAACCGCCTGCGGCGACGATCCCATGCTCATGTTCTTCACCTCCGGAACCACCGGATATCCCAAGATCGCCGCTCACAGCTACAAGTACGCCCTCGGTCACTTCATCACCGCGAAGTACTGGCATAACGTCGACCCCGACGGAATCCACTTCACTATCTCGGATACCGGCTGGGGCAAGGCTCTCTGGGGCAAGCTCTACGGTCAGTGGCTCTGCGAATCGGCAGTCTTCACCTATGACTTCGACCGCTTCGACGCGCATGATATCCTCCCGCTCTTCGCGAAGTACAATATCACCACCTTCTGTGCGCCGCCCACAATGTACCGCTTCTTCATCAAGGAGGATCTCTCGAAGTACGACCTCTCGAGCCTCAAATACGCCAACGTCGCGGGCGAAGCCCTCAATCCCGAGGTCTTCCAGCAGTTCCTCGCGGCTACCGGACTGAGGCTCATGGAGGGCTTCGGTCAGACCGAAACCACGCTCAGCATCGGTAACTTCGTCGGCATGACTCCTAAGCCCGGTTCGATGGGCAAGCCCAGCCCGCTCTATGACGTCGCCGTTCTCCGCCCCGACGGAAGCGTCGCGTCGGTCGGCGAAACCGGAGAAATCTGCATCAACACCCAGCACGGCGTTCCCTGCGGACTCTTCCTCGGCTACTATAATAATGAAGAAAAAACCAAGGAAGCATGGCACGACGGCTGGTATCACACCGGAGACACCGCGTGGGTCGATGAGGACGGCTATTTCTGGTACGTCGGCCGTATCGACGACCTCATCAAGTCGAGCGGATACCGCATCGGGCCGTTCGAGATCGAAAGCGTCATCATGGAGCTTCCCTACGTCCTCGAGTGCGCGATCACCGCGGCTCCCGACGAGATCCGCGGACAGGTCGTCAAGGCCTCGATCGTCCTTGTCAAGGGCAAGACCGGCGACGACGCGCTGAAGAAGGAGATCCAGAACTACGTCAAGACTCATACCGCGCCGTATAAGTATCCGAGAATCGTCGAGTTCCTTGACGAGCTTCCCAAGACGATCAGCGGTAAGATCAGAAGAGTCGAGCTTCGCGGGAATAACGAGAAGAAGTAATCGGAGCACGGCCAATTGACGCGGCGCACCTCCAGTGTCGGAACTACTTTTTCTCTCAAAATTTCCCAGCGAAACAATAAAATCCGTACAACAAAAAACTAACAACCAGAACAGCCTCCCACTCCAACCCGCAAACGAACGCATAGAATAACCCAGTATATAAAGTTTTAGGGGAAGGTGGGGGTTCGGGGGGCGGGAGACCCTCACCAGTTGCAAAGCAACTGGTTCAAAAGAGGGTTCCCGCCCCCCGATAATAAAGGAGAGTAACTATGAAGCAAAAGTGGAAAGGCGGGACGCTGATCGCGCCTGTGCCGGCAGTGATGGTCAGCTGCGGGAGCATGGAGAAGCCGAACATTATCACGGTCGCGTGGACGGGGATTGTGAACTCGAATCCGCCGAAGACGTACATTTCGGTGCGGCCTGAGAGATTTTCCTACAATATTATAAAGGAGAGCGGAAAGTTCGTGATCAACCTGACGACGGCGTCGCTTGTCAGGAAGGCCGACTTCTGCGGAGTGAGATCGGGACGCGACGTCGATAAGTTCGCCGAGTGCCAGCTCACCGCCGCGCCCGCGCTTGAGCTTGAGGACACTCCGATGATCGCCGAGTCCCCGATCGCGCTTGAGTGCAGAGTCACGGAGATCGTCCCGCTCGGAACTCACGATATGTTCCTCGCCGATATCATCGCCGTTGACGTCGACGACTCGATCGTGAACGAGTCCGGCGCGCTCAGAATCGAAAAGGCCGACCTCGCCGCCTACGCCCACGGACAGTATTTCGCGCTCGGAAAAAAGCTCGGAAGCTTCGGGTTCTCGGTAAAGAAAAAATCCCGGAAAAATTTTCCGGATAAAAATAAAAATGGAAGACGCTGACACTTTCCGCCGTGATTTGTGCATAACGCACAAATCACGGCGTTTTTTTACGTCACATTGCCCAATTGACTTTTCCTGTGCCAAGTGGTATAATATTTCCACAATCCATAACATAAGGAGTATGACCATGAAATCAGCGAAAACAAGACTTCTCACTCTGCTTCTCCTCGCCGCGATCGCTGCCTCTACCTCATGCGGCGGCAACGCGGCTCCTGAGGAAACCACGTCCGGAGAAACCACAGAAACCGAGGAAACCACCGCGTACAGCCGACTCTCCGAACTCGGCGAAAAGAACTTCGGAAACCGTACCTTCACAATAATGGACGCCAACGACTACCCCGCCTCGAACATCATCTACCCCGCGGACGCTCCGAACGGAGATATCATCAACGACGCGCTCTATGACCGTAACGCGAAGATTGAGGATCTCTACAAAATCAAAATCGAATACGTCCATATGGATCCCGCCAAAAACGGCGCGGAAGCTGTCCGCCAGTCGGTTCTCGCCGGAGACTCTTCGTATGACCTAATCAACTCGACAATCCTCGGCGGAACGCTCTCGACTCTCGCGACCGAGGGGATCCTCGCAAACCTCGCCGACGTTCCGGATCTCTCGCTCGATAAGCCGTGGTGGAGTAAACTGATGTACGAAAATCTCAAGCTTAACGACAGAATCTACTTCACGTCGGGCGACATTTCCTACCGGATCTACCTCGCCCCGCACGCCGCTTACGTCAATTCCGACCTTATGGAAACCTACGGGATCAAGACCGACATATATGATCTCGTTATAAACGGCAAATGGACGGTCGACGAGCTTATCTCAATGACAAAGCAGTATGATCAGGATCTCGACGGCGACGGAATCATGCACACCGACACCGATTTCTTCGGACTCGTGATGCAGAACCACGTCCTCAGCACGAATACCCTCGCCGCGGCCTCGGGAATCGACCTCTGCGAGATCACAAATGACGGACTCAAGGTCGACCTCGGAAACGAACGCGTCGTCGGAATCGTCGAAAAGCTCAAAAAGCTCGCGATCGAAAACTTCAAGTACGGAAACCAGAACGATATCTACCTTAAGGCCTTCTCCGAAAACCGCGCTATCGTCTGCATCCACCTCATGAGCACCGCGAATCACGAGAAAATGCGGAATATGACAAGCGATTTTCTCATCGTCCCCGTCCCGAAATACGACGAGAAGCAGGAATCCTACCGCTCACTTGTCAACGCGTGGAACAACGCCTTCGTAGCAATTCCGAAGAACGCCGATTACGAGTTCTCCGGATTCATAACCGAAGCGATGGCCTATGAATCCTACACATCGGTCCGTCAGAAGTTCTATGAGCTGGTTCTCAAGGAAAAGCTCACCCGCGACGAGCGCGCGAAGGAGATGATCGACATCATCACCGAAACCGCTTACCTCGACTTCAACGCGATCTACGACTTCGGCAAGAGCACCACAATCCTCCGCAACGCGATCTGGGACGACAAGCCGATCGCCTCCGAGCTCGCCTCGGCGAAATCCCTCATCGACGGCGAAATCGCGGCGTTTGAAAAGAGCTGGAATCAGGAATAAATAAAGAAAGGATCACGGATTGCTCCGTGATCCTTCTCTCTTTGAAAAGGGAATGAAAAAGTTTGGACTATGTAAGTAAGGGCTTACGCTCTTCTCATCTTCTTCGAGACGACAACCGCGCCAGCGAGCGATGCGACGCAGAGGATAGCGAGAGCGACACCGGCGTCAGCGGTCTGAGCCGCGGTCTCGGTCTTCTTGGTCTCGATAACGGGCTTGCCGTTGAGCTTGGTGATGGTGTACTGGAAGCCGTCAGCGGGCGAGTTCTTCATCGAGCAGGAGATGACGAGATATGCCTTGCCGTCGTCTGCGATGCCGGTGAGATCGTAAGCAACCTTCGACTCAACGCCATTGACGGTGAGAACGTACTTGCCGTCCTTCTTGTTTACCTTAACGGTGAGAGTGTCGCCAGCCTTGAGAGCGAAAGCGGTACCTTCATCTGAGCCGGCACCCTTCCACTCGGACGGGCCATAGTTTTCGAGCTTGTTGTTCTTCCAACGGACGAGGTTGACGATACCCTTGTTGCTGCCGTAGTCGCCGACCTGGAAGAGCTGCGGCTTCTGGAGGAAGTCAACGCTGAACCAAGTATCGGAGTCGGTGTCGGGGAGCTTGTCGATAGTCATCTCAACAGAGAAGCCGTCGAGGGTAACCTTTTCGTTGTAAGCAACGCCGCCCCAGTTCTTACCGTCGGTATAGTAACCGCCGTGAGTAACCTGAAGGCCCTTATCGGTTTCCTTGAGAACAACCTCTGCGTTCTTGCCGTCGATGAGGTATCCGTTGCCCTTGGTCCACTTTTCGGAACCAGCCGCGGAAGCGGGGATGATTGCGGCAGCCGCGAGGAGAGCCGCGCTGAGGAGTGCTACGAATTTTTTCATTGCTGTTAATTCCTTTCGGATGAATTATTTGGGAAGTATTTCTTCCAGATAGTATTATAGCACATTATTCCGGGTTTGTCAATAGAAAAATAGAAAAAAACTATATTTTTTTGATTTTCCGCCATCATAATGTATGTCGGAAAATCGCCGGATGCGGTACCGCGGAAAAAGAATACGCCAGAAAGGATGTTAGAAATCATGATTTTTAACATAATCCCGGACTCCGGACGCGGAATCGCGATGATCCGCGCTGAAGATTTTTATATTGTGATGTAAAAAAAAGCAAAAAAATCCGAAAGACGGGGCGCGAAACCGCCGCCTGACGCGGCATCCCGCGAAAAAAATCAGGACTGACGCCGAACCGTCAGCCCTGATTTCATAAGGATATCACCGACAAAACTGTCAGTTTTTCACCCTCCACCCGGAATTTTATCTCGCTCCCCGCGAATCTCAGACCGTAAATCCGCTCCGGATCGTGCTGAACCGCCGGGCGCGGATCGTTTGAGAGCATCCCGATCGCCGCCGCGCGCTTCTCCTCCGTAAGCCTTTCAAGAAGCTCATCCGAAAAATCCACCTCAAGCGAACGCCCGAAAACCTCCGCCGCGAAGGATCCGCTCGCGTCCGGATGCGAGTCGGTGAAGGCGAGATACGGTTTGATATCGTAAATCGGCGTCCCGTCCATGAGATCGGCTCCGGAGACGTAAAGCACCGTTCCGAGTCCTTCCTCAACAACGGCTTTTTCAAGTCTCACGCTCGAGAGCCCGATCGGATTCGGGCGGAAAGGCGATCTCGTCGCGAAGACTCCGACCCGCTCGTTTCCGCCGAGCCTCGGCGGCCGGACGGTCGGCGACCAGTCGTCGCGGATCGCCTTCGAAAACTGCCAGATGATCCAAAGATGCGACCACTCCTCTATTCCGCGCAGCGCGTTCGGATCGCGGAACTCCGGCTCGAAGACAATCTTCGACACAAGCTCCGGCACAAGCCCCGCCTGACGCGGAATGCCGAATTTGTCCGGGAAATCGCTTTTTATCCGCGCGATGATCTTCATTTTCACGTCGTTTACAGAATCCATTTGTCAATCGCCTTCGCCAGTCCGTCGTTTTCAATGCTGTCGGTCACGCGGTCGGCCGCCGCCTTCACCTCGTCCGACGCGTTGCCCATCGCGATTCCGAGTCCGGCGCGCTTTATCATCCCGATATCGTTGCTGCCGTCGCCGATAGCCACCGTGTCCGCAATGTCGACGCCGAGATACTCGCAGAGAACGTCGATCGCCGACGCCTTCGTGACGCCCGAAAGCGTCACCTCGCCCGAGGTCGGCGGGATGTTGCCGAAGCTGTAGCCGTCGACGCGGAAGCTTTCGCCGAGCAGCGAGCGCATCTCCTCAAGCGTCCTTCCCGAGTCGATGTAGATTCCCTTCTCGATTTCGAGTCCGAATGGATCGGCCACGATCACGTGTTCAAGCAGCGATGCGTACTTTTCGCGCCGGAGTCCGAATTTCGTGAAGAACTCAATCTGATGCTCAACCGCGCCCGGAGCCGCGATCAGGTTCCTTTCAGTATGAAAAAAGACCGCCGCGCCGAGCGGATCGGCGATTTTTCTGAAGGCCGCGATATCTTTGTCGCTCCAGAAGCGTCCGGCGACGCGCTTTCCCTTCCATTTTATGTTCGAGCCTGACGACGAGATGAAGCCGTCAAACCTCGCCGCGTCGAAAAGCCACGGATAAACCTGCGCCGCGAGTCTTCCGGTGCTGATGACAAGACTGTGCCCGGCCCCGACCGCGCGTGAAAGCGCGGTTTTCGTCGACCCGGGCATTTTTCCGTCAAATCCGACCAGCGTTCCGTCGATGTCGAGGAAAATCAGCTTTTTCGTCATCTGACCGCCTCGACCGCCGCGTAGAGCGCGAGCGTGTAGCTGTAGGCTCCGAATCCAGAGATCTGCCCCTTGCAGACCGGAGAGATCACCGACGTGTGGCGGAATTCCTCGCGCGCGTGGATGTTCGAGAGATGCACCTCGATCACCGGAAGCTTAATCGCCGCGATCGCGTCGCGGATCGCCACAGAATAGTGCGTATAAGCTCCGGCATTGAGAATCACCGCCGAGTAAACTCCGCGCGACTCGTGGAGCTTGTCAATAAGCGCGCCCTCGTGGTTCGACTGGAAGAAATCCAGCTCCGCGCCGAGTTCCCTTCCCTTTTCGGCGAGTCTCTCGTTTATCGCGGCCAGCGACTCGTCGCCGTAGATTCCCGGCTCGCGCTCGCCGAGAAGATTCAGATTCGGACCGTTCATGACGAGAATTTTCATAATAATCCCTCGTAATAATCTTTCATGGTTTTCGCGTCTTCCGCCATCGTTCCGGCCGATTCCGAAATGAGTCTCGGCGCGACGCCCTCGCGGACAATCGCCTCCATCAGCGGCTCAAACGGCGGCTCATAGCCCTCGTCGGCAAACCGGACGTGCTTCTTTTCCCCGGCCTTTGTGTACTCGATCTTCGAGAAATGGCAGTGAAGATGCCTTGCGTACTCGTCGCCGAGCCGATCCCCGATCTTGTCGAAAACCGCGCGGTAATCGTCAACCGTGACGAAAACCCCGCCGCAGGGCGTCTCCTCGGTGAGGTCAAACACCCCGCTCGCGAATCTTCCGCGGCAGTTCAGGTGGCCGAAATCGACGACCGGATAGAGTCTCGGACTCAGCTTGCAGAGCGTCAGAACCTCGTCAAGCGTTCCGAGCTGATTGAGCTTTCCCATCGTCTCAAGACCTAAATGAACCTCAGTCTCGACCGACTCAAGGAGCTTTGTCAGCGTGTCAGCCGCGTATTCCATCGCCTGCGCGCGTGAGATCTTCCCCGCGCTTCCGGTGTGGATGACAACCGTGTCCGCGCCGAGAAACTCGGCCGCGCGCACGCTCTTTTCAATATAATTTATGCTGTTGAGCCGCTTTTCCATCTCAACACTTGAAAGCGAGATGAAATACGGCGCGTGAATGCTCATCAGAATCCCGTATTTTTTCGCTTCCTCGCCGACCTTTCTGAGTGAGGCCTCCCCGGCCGTGAGTCCGTTTCCGGCCTGATACTCATACGCGTCGAGTCCGCGCGCCGAAAGCCACGCCGGAGCCTCAAAGGTATGCTTTTTTCCCTCGGCGTAAAAGCTCTCGGAGTTTCCTCCGGTGCCGAATGTCGCTCTGTCCATCTTTTTTCCTTTCTTAAAACGGAATCAGTCGTCTATGCGGATGCAGTTATTCTGGCAGACCAGATATCCGCCGACATATTCCGCCCCATGCTTTTCTATGATATCGCGCAGCTCACTGCAAAGCTCGCGGTCGCTGTACGAAATCATCATGTTGTTCGACGGATGATTGTGCGCGATCGCGACATACTTCGGAGCGTTGATTTCGATGTTGCCGATAAAGCTGTTGATCATAACCGAGCAGTCGACGTGCGTTCCTTTTAATATGTGCGCGGACATAACTCTCCGCTTTGAGTTCATAAACACCGCGACAACCGTCTCGCTCAGCCGCGAGCCGAGCATATCGACAAGGTAATCGCCAAGCTGCTCTTCGGTCGCGCAGACTCTGCCCTTTTTCTCCGAACGGTCGGTCAGTCTGTTGAAAAGCTCGGTGATCAGCGTGAAAAATATGACTGTAATTCCACCGACGCCGTTCACCTTTCGGAGTTCGGAGACCGGCACGCTGAAAATTCCCTTCAGCGAACCGAAATTTTCCACCAGATCTCTGGCCGTTTTATAAGTGTCGCGGCGTTTGATCGGGAAAAACAGCAGAGCCTCAAGTAACCTCGAATCTGAAAAATCGGATGCTCTTCCGCCATTTATTTCCGCAAAAACTCTTTCACGATGTCCGGAGTGATCATCCTTGTCATTCTTGTCAGAATTATCCTCTTCGCCTCTTGCGGAAGCCATTTTTTTCATATCCTTTCGTTATGAAATCATATCTGCCGACCGGAAATCCGGCCGGGTTATTTACTTATATCACAGAACGCCTCATAGCAGGCGTCCTCATCGGGTAAGATCCCCGTCCACCACTCAAAGGCGAGCGCGCCCTGATAGACGAGCATCCAGAGTCCGCTCATCGCGGAAAGTCCGCGTTCCTTCGCGGCGGCGAGAAGCTTCGTTTCGAGCGGGTCATAGACCGCGTCGATGACCACGCCGCCGTCCGAAAGATTCCCGAGAAACCCGAAATCGTCAAACTCAGGCTTTCCGCGCATTCCGAGCGACGTGCAGTTGACAAGAAGATCGGCTCCGCGCGAATACTCATCGAGATTTTCCGCGTTCAGAGCGGCCGGAAGACCGCCGCCGATCATCCCGCAGAGTTCATCCGCCGCGCTCACGGTGCGGTTTAATATCGTGAGCCTTGCCCCGGCGAGCGAAAGCGACAACGCCGCAGATCTCGCCGCGCCGCCCGCGCCGAGGAGAAGTACATTCTTCCCCGAAACGCTCTCGCCGAGCGCGCGCTTCGCGGTGAGGATTATCCCGCCGCCGTCGGTCGTCGCGCAGTCGAGCTTTCCGTCTCTGACCGCGACCGTGTTGACCGAGCGGAGGAGCTTCGCTTCGTGCGTCAGAGTGTCGGCGAGTGCCGACATATCGGTCTTGAGCGGCATTGTGCAGTTGAATCCGGCGTAGCCCTCGGATACGAGACGCTTTACCGTCGATTCGAGCGCGTCGCGGTCGGTTTCGATCCTCTCATAGCTGAAATCAGCGATGCCCGCGGCCTTCGCGAAGCCCATCTGAAGCTTTGGCGAACGACTGTGAGCGATCGGAGTGCCAAGAACCGCGTATTTCATATCTTATTCTTCGGCTTGTCAGCCATGACATTAGCGGCCGGATTCGGCTTGTCGGCCATGACATTCGCGGCCGGATTCGGCTTGTCGGCCATCACGTTCGGCGCGGCGTTCGGATTATTCGCCGGAGCCGGCTGCGGCGCGCGCTTGACCGCGATCTTGACGCCGTAAAAGTCGAGCATATCCTTGATTCCCTCGCCGATCTCCTCGACCGAGAAGTCGGCCGCTTCAAGCTCTTCGTCGCTGAGCTTTGAGATCCGGTTGTAGAATTCAAGTCCGATGCGGACATAGTAGGGCTTCGCCTTGTCGAAGACGTCGAAAAGCATATTCTCGGCGGTGTTGATCTTCTTTTCCTCCACTAACTGGCGCATACGCGCGAGTACGATAAAGGGTTCGCTCCCCTCGGGGAATTTTCCGTCCGGGATCGCCGCCGCGTCCTCCTTGAACATCATCTTGATAAGCGCGGCGGTGAGGTTTGTGAACTGATTCATTTAATTCTCCTTACGTTTATGATAAAGCCTCAGAAACGGCTTTTCAAGCAGTCTCTTGAAGCGGAAAAAGGGCGTTTTCTTGTCTTTTATCGGCGGGACGAGGAATGAACGCATTCCGCAGCGCGTCGCCGCCCAGACGTCGGTGAAGAGCTGATCTCCGACGGCGGCGGTGTTCGTCGTGTCGGTTTTCATATGCTCCATCGCCTCGCGCATGAATTTCCGCGAGGGCTTTTTCGCGTCGGAATGGAAGTAGCATCCGAGTCCTTTGCAGAACTCCGAAACTCTTTCGGCGTGATTGTTCGATACGAAGGCCGTCTGAATCCCGGCCGCGTGAAGCGAGTCGAGCCAGCTTCTGACGCTCTCGGTCGGAACCGGGTCGTCGTAGGTCACAAGCGTGTTGTCGATATCAAGGATAAGTGCCTTTATCCCCTGTCCCGAAAGCCACTCGGGCGTCAGCTCATAAATATTCCGGAAAATGCCGTCAGGCAGAAAGGTTTCGAACATACGCTCTCCTTCGCGAAAAAATACTATACATTTATTATATCATATTCCGCACCGAGAATCAAGGGGTTTTCACAAAAAAATCAGTTTTTCGGCTCAAAAGGTCAGCGAGCGGAGATAATCGGCCGTTCTCGCGGCGAACGCGGCCGAGTATTCCGTCCTCCATCCCGGCGATGTAATCCTCGGGATTCGTTCCGGTTATCGCCGCGTGGCCGAGGTCGACGCAGGCGGTGAAGCGGTCGGTTCCGAGTTCATTCACGGCCGCGCAGAGTTCTTCGGGCTTTCCGTAGGATCCGACGAGCTTTTCGGGCGTCCATTTGAAGAGATTCTCGACCGCGATATTTATCCCGGCCTTTTCGGCGCAGGGCGCGAGTGTACGGTAGAAGCCGAGATTGTATTCCTTCTCCGCTTCAAGATCGGAGAGTCCGATACGGTGGACGACAATCTGCTTTACGCCGAGAATCGCCGCCGACTAAATCGAGCGCGTCAGACGGACAAAGTTTTTGGAGCTTTTGCCGGTCTTTTCGCGAAATCGAGATAATCATCCCCAAGCGGGTCGGGAGCGTTTTTGACCCAGTAATAAGAAAAATCCATCGCGTCAAATCCGGCGTCCGCGATGATCTTAATCGCCGCGTCGTCGCCCAGAGCCTCGCGGAAACGATAATTTTCGATAGATATTTTCATTTTCACAAAAATCTCCTTGACAAAATCAGAATTCTGTGGTATAATATTATTCCGATACATTGAAACGAGTACGGAACGCAATTCTATTGTACCACATGAAATGGGGTTTGTCAATACTTATGATCGAAAAAAGCAAATCGGTTCTCTCGGCCATCTCGCAGACGATGCCGGAGCTTACAAAGGCCGAGTCGAAGATCGCCGCTTATATCCGCCAGAACGCCGAAAAGGTCGTCACGATGTCGGCCGCCGAACTCGCCTCGGCCTCAGGAACCGCGGGATCGGCCGTAATTCGTTGCTGCCACTCGCTCGGATTTGACGGCTATTCCGAGCTCAAAATGCTGCTCGCCGTCGAGCTTTCGAAAAATCACGCGTCGGGCTACACGCCCTACATCGATCCCGAGGACTCGGCCGGACGGATGCTCGACAAGGTCTTCGGCGCGGGAATCAAGACCCTGACCGACACAATGTCGTCAATCGACCGTCAGGTCTTCGCGGGCGCGGTCGATTCGCTCGCCGCGGCGAAGCATATCTATGTCTACGGGATCGGAACCTCGGCTCCGCTCGTCTCGGACTGCGCTTACAGGCTGATGCAGATCGGCTGCTTCGCGCTCGGAGTGACCGATCTTCCGTCGATGAAAATCTCGACTCTCAACATAAAAAAGGGCGACGCGGCGATCGCGATCTCGCACTCAGGGCGGACGAACGCGACAATCGACGCGCTCGAACTCGCCAAAAAGCGCGGAGCCGTGACGGTCGCGCTGACCAGCGCGCCTAAGAGTCCGCTGGCGACACTGGCGGATTATCCGCTCTCAATCTCTACCGACGAGATAAGATATCCGATTGAGGCGATCTCGGCGCGGATCGCGCACATCTGCCTCATCGACTCACTCGTGACGGCTATCTCGTCAAAGAACTACGAAAACGCGCTCGAACGTTCAAGGCTCTCGCACGAGCTTATCGACTCTACAATCCGCAGAAAGTGACTCCGGCCGAATAATGAAAAACTCAAAAAAGGCGGCGATTTTCGCCGTCTGCTACATAGCGTACGTTTCAATCTACATCGCGAGACTCAATCTCTCAATGGCGTCACCCACGCTTATTTCGGCGGGGACGCTGACAAAAACCGAGCTCGGCGGACTGGGAAGCGTCTTCTCGGTCGTCTACGCTTCGGGAAGGCTTATAAACGGCCGGCTTTCGGACAAAAAGCCGCCGTTTTCAATGATCTGCTCCGGACTTTTCCTCGCCGGAATCGCGAATCTGATCTTCGGCTTCTTCCCGCCGTTCGCGGGGATGCTTATTCTCTGGTCGGCGAACGCGTGGGCGCAGTCGATGCTCTGGAGTTCGATTCTCTGCGTCATCGCGGAGGTCTTCGACGATTCGTCGGCGAAAAAGCTGACGTCGTACATGGTCACGGCCGTCGCGGCGGGAAACATCGCCGGAATCATCGTGAACACCGCGATAATCACAAGACTCGGCACGTCCTTCGCTTTTCTGATCCCGGGCGGATTCACGCTCGTCATGGGAATCGCGGCCTTCCTGTCTATACGGAAAATCCCCGCGCCAAAGCCTGAGGAGAGCGGAAAATCCGAGTCGATCTTTGGGCTGCTCAAAAACCGCGAGCTTCTGACAGCGGCGGTTCCGGCCGCGCTTCACGGAGTGATGAAGGACAACATCAGTCTCTTCATGGCGGTCTATTTTGTCGACAGCTTCGGAATCGACCTTGAAAAATCAGCGTATTTCGTGCTTTTCATCCCGGTTGTCGGGTTCGCGGGGCGGATGATCTATCCGCTTCTCTACAAGCTCTGTCACGAGAGGGAGCATCTTGTGTCGACGATCGGATTCATAATCTGCGCGGCATCGGCGATCCCGCTCTGTCTCGGCGTGAAGTTACCGGTCGCGGCGATGATCTGCCTTGGGCTTATCTACGCGGCGGTTTCGCTGATAAACACGAGCTTTCTGTCGATTTATCCCCTGCATTACGCGAAGGACGGACACATCGCGTCGGTCAGTGGAATCATGGATTTCGTGACCTATCTCGGCGCGGGAATCTCGTCGATGATCTACGGAAGCGTCGGATATCTGCCGATGTTCATTTCGTGGGCAGTCGTCTCGGTGATAAGCGTCCTTCCGCTTATGAAGCTTCAGAAAAAATAACGCGAAACCCGCGCTTTCAGACGAAAGCACGGGCAATTTTTTTAATTTTCAGGAGTCAAACTCCGCCCTGACGATCACGATGCACGAATAATCCTCAAGCAGCTCAGGCTCACTCACCAGCGACTCGGGTGCGAAGCTATGCACACCGTTTCCGGTGTCAAACGCCATCGCCGCGAGTATCTTCTCTCCGCCACCCGACACGTCGACCTTCTCGCCCTTTTCATAAGCCGACACGGAATATCCGACATAATCCGGCAGATCGTACGCGACAAGCGTCATCTGCTGATCAGAACCGTCGTCCGCCGTGATCTGAACGTTCAGCTTCTCGTCCTCGCCGGATTTGCGGAATCCGCTTATCCGGAGCACAATGTCGATAGTCTTCGTTTTTTCGTCAAACGCGAAAGCGTCGGTCGTCGTGGCCTCGCCGTCACGCCACAGCTCGGCGCGGATCTTTCCGCTCTTTACAGAATGTCCGATGTCAACCTTGTAGCTCGCGATCCAAACGTCAGGCGAGGCGGGATTATTATCCACAAAGGTCAGCGTGTCACTCTTCCCGCAGGACGGGAGAATCAGCGTGAAAACAAGTGCCGCGATTAAAAATATCTTCTTCATTCTAAACTCCTCAGCGATTCGAGCGCGAGTCTGACCGCGCATTCCTCCGAATCGCCGCCCCAGTTACGCTCGTCGTAATTCCCTGTGTCAGCAAGACTGTCAGCCGTGTAGAGAATCATTCCGAAGACCGCGCCGCGGAAGGCCGATACTGCCGCCAGCGCGGAGCATTCCATCTCGACGACCGAACAGCCCTCGCTCTTACGGTAAGCGATCATCTCCGCCGTCTCGCGGTAGAATCCGTCGGTCGACCATGTCGTCACCTCGAGATACTTCATCCCGTCTGACTTTATCGCCGACTCAATCGCCGACCGCGCCTTTTCGCTAATCTCAATGAACCTCGACGGCGGCGCGTAGTGATAGGACGTCCCCTCGCCGCGCAGTGCTTTCGCCAGGACGAGAAAATACCCCTCCGGAAATTCTTCAAGACATCCGCAGCTGCCCGACGCGATGATCTTCCTGACGCCGTAGCCGATCAGCCAGTCGAGAAGCTGCGCCGCGGCCGCCGCTCCGACCGGAGCCTGACAGATAACAATCTCCTCGCCGTGATAATTCATCACGAAGACCGGAAATTCCTTGGTCGCGCTCTCGAATGTCGCGACCTTTTCCGCGCCGTTCGAAAGCGCGAAGTTTTCCACAAAGCTGTCGGAAAACAGATACACGCATTTTTCCGGGAGCCTTATAGAAAGCCCCTCATGCGTCGGTTCGAGAACCGCTCTCTTTTCGTCGTCAAACTCCAGAATCGGGATCTCGTTTTTTATAATCATAAATCAATCCTCAGCTCGGAGATCAGCTTGTCAATCTCGCCGTCCTTAAGCGCGTCGGCCATCGCGAGCATCGTGTAGGCCATCCGCTCGATCTCGGGGATCAGGAAATCGCGGTCCTCGAGGAAAAGCTGACTCCACATCACCTCGTTGAGCTTCGCGACACGTGTAAGGTCGCGGAAGCTTCCGGCCGAAAAGCCCTCGTGTTCCTTCGCTGTCGGGCTCTTCGCGTAGGCCGCCGAGACGATGTGCGGGAGCTGCGACGTGAAGGCGATTATCCGGTCGTGAGTCGCGGCGTCGGTTATCTTGACTCTTCCGAAGCCGACTTCAAGGAAGATCGACTTCGCCCGCTCGACGACCTCCGGGTCCTCTCCCTCTCGCGGAACAAGCAGCATCGTCGCGCCCTTGAAGAGATTCTCCCTCGACGCCGCGAAGCCCGAAAACTGCGTTCCGGCCATCGGATGTCCGCCGATGAAGGTGAATCCGCCCTTTTCCGCCTCCTCAAATCCGACCTCGCAGATCTTCCGCTTGATTCCGCCAAGATCAATAACGAGCTTTCCCGCCGGGATCTTCCCGCTCCTTAAAAAGTCGACCGTAGCCATCGGATAGGCCGCCGGGATTATCAGATCGTAGCCGTCAAGCTCCGGCATTTCGGTGTAGGCCTCGGCGCAGGCTCCGGCGACCTTCGCCAGCCGGCAGGCCTCCGGATCAGGATCAAATCCCTCGACCGTGTGCTTTGTGAAGAAGCTGAACGCGCGCGCCATCGAGCCGCCGATCAGTCCGAGTCCGAGAATAAGTACTTTCATTTTTCTTCCTTTTCTTTCCTATTTTCCGATGTTTTCGAGAAGCCACGCGTTGCGCTTTTCAAGCCATTCGCGCAGATATTTCACGTTTTCGTCATAGTCGCCCTTCGACTCGCCCGCGTACTGACTGTAGCAGGCGTAAACATCCCAGCCCGCGTTGTAGTCGGTCTCGTTCTGCTTGTACTCGCGGTCAAAGGATTCGCGGTTGGCGTCAATAAGGCTGTCGATCTGATTCTTCCCGAGCGAGTTGTCCGAGCAGAGATTCACGATCATCGGCTGAAGCTCCTTATACCGCTCGCGCACAAGCGACGCGAAATGCTCGCTTCCGAGCAGAATCCGCCACCAGCCGTGAACCATCCGGAATCCGTGCGTCGAGTCGCCCGAGTTGTCGCCGTGACCGTTTATGTTGTGGTAATCGTAGTAATTGTCCTCCTCATGCGTCAGGCTGACATTTCCGCAGGTCAGGTCGAAATCCCACGGCGGCCCGGCGTAGAGAATGTCGTCCTTTACGTAGAAGTAGAGCGATTTCCAGTATCCGTCGACGTCCTTGAAAAGCTCCATCATCACGTAGAGATCGACGAACGAATCGACATCGATGTACTTTGAATACTTCTTGACGTCGCCCGACTTCATCGCCTCCTCGGCCTTTTTTAGGAGCTCGTCGAGATGCTCCTTCTGCTTGTCGGTCGGATCGTCGGGAGAGTCGTAGATCAGCGCAACGCCCTCTCCGGTCTTGAAATCCCAGCCGCCGAACGGCGAGACCTCGAGGATGAAATCGAACTTGTCGGTCTTAACGTCAACGCGGTTCTTTCCGTCCGAAACCGGCTCGCAGCAGAGATAATT
>CAKSVM010000035.1 GCA_934503195.1 uncultured Eubacteriales bacterium | reverse complement strand
AACTTCAAGTTTGTTCTAAACTTGAGTTTCGTGAGTTCGTTTACTCTTCGCTTTGTTCGGTTTTCAATGAATGTTTGACTTAAGATCTGAGTTTTCTCAGATCTTTTTTTCTCCGCCGCTCTTGACAAAGAACCAAATCTGTGGTATAATATTACAGATATCTCCACAGGAGGCGGTTATTTGGCTGGCAAAAGTGACAAAAGATTCAAGGTTATATCAATGGGAACCCGCTGTAAGGATCCTAAAGGCTCGAATTTTCATTCGCATGACTACACGGAATTCATCTATTTTTCGGACGGAAACGGCACATTTGTCTGCGGCGGCGAAGAATTCGCTTTCAAACCGAATACCCTCATCTGCGTCCCGCCAGGGGTTTCACACACCGAATTCACTGACACTTTAATCTCAAATGTCTATTTTCTCACCGACGCTGACTGTTTTTCAGGAAACAAGGCGCGGATTTATCAGGATCACATAATGCGTGAGATGGAATGCCTAACGACTCAGCTCCGCTATCATTATTACCGCCGCGCCGGGAATTACCGCGACGTCTGCTCGGCGATAATTTCCCTGATGATTGAGCTTGTAAACTCGAAAAAGCCGGTGGACGAGACCGAGGCTTTCGTTGATCAGGCGGTTTCGGTCATCGTCGCGAACATGACCGATCCTGAGTTCGATCTGAACCGGATTTACGATGACATTCCGCTTTCGAAGGTCTATTTTGCCTCGCTTTTCAAGAAAGTTACCGGAATGGCTCCGCTTGAGTATCTGAACTTCATGCGCGTCGAAAACGCCAAGACGTTGCTTCTCAGCCGCTCGGTCACGAACAACAGTATCTGCGAGATTGCGGGATTTTCCGGATTCGAGGACGCGGCGTATTTTTCGCGTCTCTTCAAAAAATATACCGGCCTTTCGCCGCTCAACTGGCAGAAAAGCCACGAGGAACCAGGTGTGCCGGAATCCGAATAAAACCCGCCGGATCTCAGAAAACTGAGATCCGGCGGGTTTTCAATGAAAAAGTTATCTGCGCTTTGATTTGATTCCGGCGAACGCGGCCGCGGCCGACGCGATGAGCGCAAAGACGCTCAGATCGGCTGTCTGCGGAGCGGTTGACTCCTGCTTTGCGGGCTTTTCGCCGAGGATTATGTAGTCCATCTTCGTACTGTCGTAGTTAGCTCCGGTGAGGTCGCTGTTGTGATATGTGACCGTGTCTCGTGTATTGTCGTCGTTTGTGTCGTTGTGGGTCAGCGCGTAGACTCCGAACTTATCTCCGGCCTTCGGTGTGACTCCGCTGGCGTCGCCGAACACCGGGATCATGATCTCGACCGTCCATCCGGTCTTCGTCTTGGTCGTCACGCATTTGTTGCCGCTCTTAACCGACGCGATGTCGTTGAGCGGGCCGTAGACGTCAAGCTGATTTCCGTAAAGCGGCGCGGCGAGCCAGACTCCGCCCTTCGATATCTTGTGCGGGTCGCCCTTTTCGTCGGGGATGAGATTCAGACCTAACTCGATGCAGTCGGTTTTCCAGATATCGGCGAGATTTGTCGTGTCTGCCTTGGTTGACGGCGTGTCGTCGGTAACGTCGGCGAAGATGTAGATCGCTTTTTCGTCCCAGAGATAGTAGAGCTTCGAGGTCGAGTAGGAATCGCCTTTGCCGTATTTGACTTCGTAGACCTGACTCTGACTGAAAGCCTTGTCCATCTTTCCGTCGATCACGGGCGTACCGTATGATGCCTTGATTTCAAGATCCTTCGCGGACACTCCGGTGATTGCTGACGCGAGTATGAGCGTGGCGGCGGTGACTGTTGCGGTTTTTCTGAGCTTCATAATGATTTCATCCTTTCGTTCCGAGCCTTTCTGGCTCTGCTGTAACTAAATTATATCATTAACGAAGCCCATTGTAAATAGACAAATTCAAGCGATTTTTTTGGACGATTTCAAGATTTCACATTGTCGAACACTCGAACGAAGTCGACCTCGAAAACGTCCGGGAAGGCCTCGAAAAGCTCCTTTACCGGCTCCCCGGCGAGCTCGGGACGCCCCGCGCCGTCTGAATTCTTGAAGCGGCGGAGATATCCGTGGCATTCGGTTGTGACGAGGATGAACTGATCGACGTCCGAAACCGCGCATTCGGGTGCCATCTGACGTCCGACTTCCTTTCCGTCGGCGTAGAATATGTAGCCCTCGGGCGACCAGTCGACACCGTAATAGTGCCAGTCGTCGGATGTTTCCTCGTAATCGAAGCTGTAGTGGCCGAACCACTTGCTGTCAGAGCCGTAGCCGCCCCACCCGCAGCCGCAGATGATCTCGTTTTCGGGATGCTGACGGTAATTCTCCATGATGTCGCACTCAACGCCGCACTGCTTCGGGTCGGGATGCGCGCCGATCGACGGCGACTGGAGCCAGAACGCCGCGTGCCAGCCGTTGTGCTTCGGAAGCTTGCAGCGGATTTCGTAGTATCCGTAGCGGTGCAGGAATTTCGCGGGCTGATTCTTTCCGAACGGCCAGAAGCCCTTCTGTCCGGGCGCGCGCGGAATGTCGAAGGTCAGCGATCCGGTCTGGAGCTGCGCCGAGCGGAAGTCGTCGCCGTCGCGGACGAGATTTATCTTCAGCGTCCCGCCGCTCACCTCAACTCCCTCGTCGGTGAAGTTTGGCGCGTCGTATCCCCAGAACTGACGGCGGAAATTCCACTTGCTCTCATCGAGCGAATTTCCGTCGAATTCGTCGTTCCAGACGAGTTTCCACTCTTTTTCGGGCGGAAGATAGCTTTCCGCGTGATTTTCGACAGGCGTTGACTTGCTCATTCCGACGTTTTTCGGTTTAATTTTGGTAAAAGCCATATTTTTTCCTCACATTCTATTGACAATTTTGCCTTAAAATGGTATAATAATTATAACATCTTTCGTGGTAAAAAGCAAGCTATGGAATTACTGAAAAATGTCGTGAAACGAGGATTTTCTATGCTCCCGGAGATAACGCTCCTGAACGCCGACCGCTGGCGCAGCCCGGATGGGGTTCCCGTGAGCCGTCCGCGCTTTGTAACAAAATATGAGCTTGAGATTTATGATTCTGACGGCGGGGAAACCTGCATCGACGGCGAACGTCACATCCTTTGCGACGGAACCGTTTCGTTCAGCCGTCCCGGACAGATCCGAAACTCAAAATTCCCGTTTTCGACCACCTTCATTTACTTCGACTTTGAGCGTCAAGGAACCGCGTTTGAGAGACGTCTCGACACGATACCGACGTTTTCGGAGCCGGATAAGGCTCTTGCCGTCCTTTTTTCGAGGATCAGACTTTATTACAAAACCGACATAGTCAGAGCCGAGGCACTGCTTGTCGAGCTGATCTGCCGCCTTTCCGAGACGCCGTCTGAACGTACCCCGCGGCGGGAGAGAAAAGGTCAGGCCGAGCTTTATCAGGCGATCCGGTACATGAAGGAAAATCTTGACCGTCAGCTGACGCTCTCCGAGATGGCGGCCGCGGCCGGCTACAGCATCTCGCGTTTTTCCGAGCTTTTCGGCAGGCTTTGCGGGATGACGCCGCAGGATTATTTCAGGTCGTTGAGACTTGGCGAGGCAAAGAGAAGGCTTATTTCCGGAATGGGAACCTCAGAGGTCGCCGCCACGCTGGGATTCGGTACGGTGAGCCATTTCTGCGGGCTTTTTAAGCGCACGTTCGGTATGACTCCGGGCGAGTTCGCGAAAGGAAAGAACTTCATAGATTACGAAAGCTGATATCAGGACGCCGGACGCGGCGCGGTTTTTCCTGTTTTCAGTGTTTCGCGGTTTTTATTATGTTTTTTTGGTGATTGTATGAAAAGATATCGTATGAAAAACGCTACGCTTGCATTCGAAGCTCCCTCAAAGATCTGGACCGACGCGCTTCCGATCGGAAACGGACGTCTGGGCGCGATGGTATACGGACGGATCGGTGAGGAAAAAATACAGCTCAACGAGGAAACGCTCTGGAGCGGCTGGTATGATCCCGACGCGGACAATCCGGAGTGCGCGGAACACCTTGACGAGATACGAAAGCTTGTCTTTGAGGGCAGGCTGAGCGAGGCCGAGGAACTCGCGAACAGATATTTCGTCTGCCGCGGCGCGGGCGGAGGCTCGGGAAAGGTTCCGGCTAAGGATCTTCCGTACGGCAGCTATCAGACGGCCGGAGATCTCTTTATAAAGCTCCACGACGACGAGGAGACCTCGTCATACACGCGCAGTCTTGATCTTTCGAGCGGAATCGCGACGGTGATCTACAAAACTCACGGGCAGAAATTCACGCGCGAGTATTTCGCGAGCGAAAAATATTCCTGCGTTTGCGGAAGAATCTACTCGCCGCTCCCCTTCAAGGCGGACTACAGATTCCGCCGCGATGACGCGGTTATCGAAGAGAGCGAAGATCTCATAAAGGCTCACGGCAGCTTCCCGAACGGAATTTCCTACGGAGCCGCCGTCAGAATCGTCAGATACGAAAATGAGAATCTTATCTACATAAGCGTCAGGACGAATTACGCGATGGACGGAAAGCTTGACATTGATCCGCTTGAGGAGGCGGTAAAGCTTGTGAACGCCGCCGCGGACGAGGATTATGAGTACATAAAGTGTGAATCCGCGGCAAGGGTTTACGATCTCATGTCGCGTTCAACGCTTGATCTCGCGCCCGATATCCGCGTCAACACCGACAAAATCAAGGCATACATCTCGAAATACGACGCTGAGAGTAAGCTTGAACCCGTACCCGGCGAGACGTTTGAGGAGCGCGGAAAGCGCGAGGGTGACGTCGCGGCAGTGAACGGAGTCATCGAGCTGTTCTATAATTACGGTCGGTATCTTATGATCGCGTCAAGCCGGAACTGCGTGCTTCCGGCAAACCTTCAGGGAATCTGGACGAACGATTACAACACGATCTGGTCGGCTGACTATCATATCAACATAAATATTCAGATGAACTACTGGCTCACCGAGCTTACCGGGCTGCCCGAGTGCGGCGATATTTTCATGCGCTATATAAAGTTCCTTTCGGAACACGGAAAGCGTACGGCAAAGGTGAACTACGGCATGAACGGCTGGGTCGCGCACACGATCACGAATCCGTGGGGCTTCACCGCGCCCGGAAACGGATTTTCTTGGGGAAGCTTCATGTGCGCCGGGGCGTGGTGCTGCGAGCATATCTGGCAGAGATGGCTCTTCACGGAAAATATTGATTTCTTACGCGAATATTATCCGGTGATGAAGGGAAGCTGTGAGTTCTTCCTTGACTTCCTGACCGAGGATCCCGAGACCGGATATCTTGTCACCGTCCCGTCGAACTCGCCTGAGAATCATTACCGCGATCCCGGAACCGGAAAAACCGTCGCGATCTGCGCCGGGCCGACGATGGACAACTCGATACTCTATGAGCTTTTCACGAACACGATCGCGGCCGCGAAGCTGCTTGAAACCGACGAGGAATTCTCCGAAAAACTAAAAAAGACCCGCGACCGTCTGCCGCCGATAAAAATCGGAAAATACGGACAGATCATGGAGTGGCAGAAGGAATTTGAGGAGACCGAGCCGGGGCATCGCCATCTCTCGATGCTCTACGGACTCTATCCGTCCGATCTCATAACGAGGTCGAAGACGCCGGAGCTTTTCGAGGCGGCTAAGGTTTCGATCGCGAGAAGACTTTCGGCTGGGGGCGGCCACACCGGATGGAGCAAGGCGTGGATAATCAACTTCTTCGCCAGACTCGGAATGGGACGCGAGGCGTACAACAATCTCTTCGAGCTTATCACGAAATCGACCTATGCGAATCTCTTCGACGCGCACCCGCCGTTCCAGATCGACGGAAACTTCGGCGCGGTCGCGGGAATTGTCGAGATGCTGGTTCAGAGCCACGAGGGATATGTCGAGCTGCTTCCCGCGCTTCCGCCGACATGGAGAAATGGCGGAATTTACGGAATCTGCGCGCGCGGAGGTCTTCTGGTTGCGGCTGAGTGGGAGGACGGAAAGCTCGCGAGATTTGAGGTGGAGTCGGAATACGGTGGCGACTGCGAGATCAGATACGGCGACAAGTCGTGGAAATACACCTTCTTACCGGGCGGAAGCACGGCTGAGGTGGTCTGAGAAAGCTTTGAGCGTCTTATTTCGATTTACGCCAGTCTCCCGGACTCATTTTGCAGAGCTTTGCGAACACACGGTTGAAGTTTCTGACACTTCCGAATCCGCATGAGAGCGCGATCTCGGTGATTGTCGCGTCGCTTTTCAGCAGCTCCTTGGCCGACTCAACTCGGCAGGAGTTGATGAGCGCGCGGAGATTCAAATCCGTGAATCGTCTGAAGAGCCTCGACAGATAATGCGGTTCGTAGCCGAACTTCGCGGCGATCGAGGCGAGAGTCAGATCCTCTGACGAGTGTTCGCTTATGTAGGCGAGCAGCTTTTCATAGATTCCCGGCTCGGAGTCGAAGCTGACATCCGAGAGAAAGCGGTCAAGAAGCGCGTAGAGTGCCGCCGTGACCGACAGCTCGCCGGCGGCGGTCAGCCGGGCCGTACTGCCGGCCGGGATTTGCCGATCGGCTTCAAAAGCATTCAGAAAATAACAAATCGCGGCGGCAGTCGGTCGGAAGACCGGGCTGCCGCTTCTTTTGCTGCCGAGTCTCTTGTAGAATCTGGGCGCGCAGTCCTCCGAAAATACGCAGACCGCGAGTTTTGAGCTTCCCGACTCAAACGAATGCGGCACGAAGGGCAGAGCCAGCGCGGCCTCGCCTTCATTCAGCGTGAAATTCCGGTTTCCAATCAATACCTCCCCGCGGCCGGAAAGCGGCAGAATCAACTCCGCGCTCTTGTGAATATGCGGCGTCGGAAAGGAATACGCATTGTAGATCCGGAAATCGTAATTGAAGCCCGGAGTCGAGTTTTTGTCCTGTGAGTACATAGATCCTCCGAAAAAGATAACTTTTGTCTATAAGTATACAACAAATGGCTTTACTTTGTCAAGAGGTTATGGTAAAATAATCTTACAGAATATAAGGAGGTATCCGGAAAATGGATAAAATTTATCTCATCCTTCCCGAAAAGCTCGGGAGAATAAACCCTGACATCTACGGCGTTTTCGCCGAGCATATCGGCGGCGTCATCTACGACGGAATCTACGTCGGCGAGGACTCGAAGGCCGAAAATATTCACGGCTTCAGAAAATTCATCATCGATAAGCTCCGCGCGGCGAACGTGCCGCTGATCCGCTGGCCGGGCGGATGCTTTGCCGAGATCTACGACTGGCGCGACGGAATCGGAGACCGCGCGAAGCGTCCGAAGCGCGTCAGCTGGTGGACCTACGAGGACGGAAAATATGAGTCGAATCTCGTCGGAACCGACGAATTCCTCGATTTCTGCGGACTCTGCGGCGCAAGGCCCTATATCGCGGCGAATCTCACGACAATGTCGCCGCTTTCGATCCGCGACTGGGTTGACTATGTGAATTCGCCCGAGGGTACGACGACGATGGCGAAGCTCCGCGCCGAAAACGGTCATCCCGCGCCCTATGACGTGAAGCTCTGGGGAGTCGGAAACGAGAACTGGGGCGGCGGAGGTAACATGACTCCGGAATACTACGCCTGTGAATACCGTCGGTACGCCGAGGTAATGGCAAACGCGTCGAAGGGGCTTGAGCTGATCGGCTGCGGCGCGAACGCTTTCGATTACGGCTGGACGCGCGGAGTTCTCGGCGAGCTTTCGAAGAAGTACGTCAGGATGAACGGTCTCGCGTTCCACTACTACTGCGGCACGGCGGGCGGAGCCGTGAATTTCACAAACGAGGAGTGGAGTCAGCTCATCGGTCAGGCCGGGAAGATGCAGGAGCTGATCGATCGTCACTGGGCGGCCGCGGTCTCCTACGGACTTGAAAACAACGCAAGGCTCGTCATAGACGAGTGGGGATGCTGGCACCATGACAACACCGATCTTGTCGCTACTGACCACCTTTTCGAGCAGCAGTCGACTATTCGCGACGCTGTCGTGACGGCTCTCACGTTCAATATCTTCAACAACAACTGCGAGAAGATAAGGCTCTGCGCGGTGGCGCAGCTTGTCAACAACATCCACGCGCTCTTCCTCTCGCATGAGGACAAATGCTTCTGCACGCCGACCTATCATGTCTTCGATATGTACAAGGAGCATCAGGGTGGCGAGGCGTTCAGGGCGATCGGAAACAACGATATCTCGGTATCGGCCTCCGAAAAGGACGGCGAGGTGACGATAACCCTCGCGAATCTCTCGCCCGAAAAGGATTGCGAGCTTGATCTCGCGGCGGTCGGATTCAGACTCGGAGAGGGAAGCGTGACGCTTCTTCATGACGACGATCTCCACGCGCACAATACATTCGCAAATCCTGAGAGAGTCAAACCGATCGAAAGGCCGCTTTCCGGCTGTTTTGAGCTTCCGCGCGGAAGCGTCGCGACGGTGAGAGCGAAGATTTCCGAAAAAATCTGAACCGTTTCCTGATTTTCTCCGACTAAGTATGTGAAAGGAGATGAGCGGCATGGCTTCAGGCGAGCGCGAATTTGAGCGGCTCTGTTTACCAGAGCTTCGGGCGGTGTATTCTTACATAGCTTCGCGCGTCGATCCGGACGACGCGGAGGATGTTTTGCAGGAAACGCTGCTCTCGGCGTGGAAGTCGATCGGGTCGTTTGACAGGCGTTCGTCGGTTAGAACATGGCTCATCTCTGTGGCGCGGCGGAGAATCTGCGATTTTTACCGGAGCCGCCCGGTCATTCGGAACGGCGTGGACGGCGGGATGATTTCCGAAGCTCCGCGCGGTTCCGGCGAGGAGGCTTATGATGTCGATTCGGGAATCTCGCTTGAAAAGGACAGCGCGGAGAGGCTTGACGTTTCGGACGCGCTGGCGTCGCTCGACGAGTCCGAGAGGGAGCTTGTTACGCTTGTCTTTGACTCGGGGCTTTCGTATGAGGAGGCCGCGGGAATTGTCGGGATTCCGGTCGGCACGGTAAAGAGCCGGATGTTTTCGATACGGAAAAAGCTCCGGTCAAAGCTTGGGGAGGGATACAATGAACTGTGATGAGATCTCAGAGCTTCTGCCGGAGTATATCGGCGGGGGGCTTTCAAAGGAGCTTCGCGGAATGGTCGCGTTTCATCTGGCGTCCTGCGCGGAGTGCCGGCGCGAGACCGCGTTTCTTATAAAACTCAGACGTTCGGCGGAGCTTCCCGAAAGCGTGAGAAAATCAGCTTTCGCGCTAGTGAAAGCGGATTCAAAGCGGGACGAATCGGTTCTCGGAGCCTTTGAGGTGATAAACGACTCGATCGGAATGACCCGCGCCGCGCTCAGATTTGCCAAAGCGATTATTTAACGGAGGAAAGAATTATGGAAATGAATGATATGAAGGATCTCGCGAACGTGCTTGACACCGTGACCGAAAAGGTTCCGGGGCTTATAAGAGGCTGTATATCCGCGCTCTACTCGGCTGAGAGCGGCGAGCAGCTCGGAAAGGCGGTCGGCGCGTTCTACAAGGAGCTTGTCGCGTCGGGAATCCCGGCGTCCGCCGCGCTCGAAATGACGAAGGATTACATGACTCAGGTCAAGAATATCGTGTCCGACGCAGCGAAGTCATGACCGCGCTGAAAATCACGGTCTCGGCGCTTCGGATACTCATCTGGATCTTGCTTTTCATTCCGGCGGTGATCGTGTTTTTCGCGCGCTGGCTTATTTTCAGGTGGCGGTTTATCCGGGGACTCACGAAGGCCGGAATTCCTCTGAGATCTGCGGCGGAATTTGCCCGCGAGGTGAGTCCGCTGACGCTTATGTCAGTCGCGAAGGTTACGGACGGAAAATGACATGGCCGCGCGTTTTGCGCCGATTTCTCGTTTTACTATTGACAAATCATTTGCCTTATGGTATAATTTATCAGCCGTGAGAACCGGCGACAGGGGGAAAATAATGAGAAACCTTAAAATCATCGGAATCGCGCTTTCACTTATAATGACGGTTACGTTCGCGTCCTGCGGCAAAAAAACGGACACTGACGGCGAAATTTATTCGCTGACTTATATACCGCTCACCGAAAAAGGCTTTGATGACTGGTTCATCGACTGGGGAAAAGGAAATCTCACAAAGAACGGATTTCTTCTCACGGGCGAGCTGAGGCTGTCGACCGGGACGACAAAGTACTATGAATACCGCCTGACCGATACCGACGGGAACATTGTGAAGGTTTCGCCCGACGATACGGGGGATTATTACCGTGAGTTCATCGAAACGGTCGACGGGAATTATATCGTGACCGGGGAAAACGGCGACACTTCGCTGTATGACGCGGATTTCAACGTCCTTGCCGAAGGGCTTCATTTTTACCACGCCGAGGTTCTTGACGGTGGGCGGTATTTCGCAGTGAACGACACGACGATGACCGATTTTGGCTACGCGCGCGGAGCTGACGGCGGAGAGATAACTGAAAAATATTCACTTTACCGACTGACTGAAAGGCTTACCGATTGCAAATACGACAGAATCACGCTGTCAGACGGCGGATTCGACTGCGTATATACCGAAAACGGCGGTGAACGTCACGACTTTTTCGCGGCCGACGACATCGCCCCGATCGAAAATCCGCCGTATGAGCTTGTTAAGAGCGATTACGACTATTCGAACGCGAGATATTCTAAAAACGAATATCTTGACGCCGAAGGGAAGAATGCTTTAGGAATCTCCTTTGACGCCGCGACCGGGATTGTCAACGATTCCGCGCTCGTCAGAAAGGACGGAAAATTCTACATTCTCAGAACCAAGAAGGGATGAGACGTGGAGGAATTCATCAAAGATCCCGGGAAGGGGTTCCGGCGGCCGATTCATAAAGGCGATTTAACGGATCCGGATTTTGAATAATTTTTCTGTCGGCGGCATTCCGCGATTTCCTTATCGAATGGACGCGCGGAGTGCCGCTTTTTTGCCGTTTCCGGGAGTTCCGAAAGACGCTGACCGCTGACCGTCCGGGGTTACGCTCCATATAATGTCATCAGACCGGCACGGCGCCGGACGGCGTTACCGGAACGGCTCTGCCGTATCCGGGCAGATGCGATCTGCGGGAGGTGTCCCGGTGCCGGTTCAGAATTAACAGAAAAGAGGCTGATGGATTTGCCGAATATGGAAACGATCCGTTTTTCCGAGCTGCGGCTGCCCGAGGGATTTCCTCCGGCGATGGCCTATGTGCCGTGGCAGGAGCTTGAACTCATGTATCCGCCCGAGACGGCGTTACGGCAGGGAACGCTTTTCCCCGAGCTCGACAAGCCGTTTGAAGGGCGCACGCTGATGAACGGAGGACGAAATGTACAATAACAAACAGAATCCCGACAAATGGACGCTCCCATTCATGGCGTGGGAACTCCGGCTCTATCTTGACACCCATCCCGACGACGCGAAGGCGCTGGCGGCGTACAAACAGGTCTGCGCGACGCTTGACGCCTGTGCCGGAGCCTGCGGCGCGCTCTCCGGCGATCAGAACGCGGCTCACTTCTCGTGGGTCGACGATCCGTGGCCATGGCAGGCCGAGGCGAACATGACCGATCTTCCGGCCATGAAGAACGAAAGCGAGGGATGAGAAATGTTCAGCTATGAGAAAAAGCTACAGTATCCGGTCAGGATCAAGAATCCGAACCCGAAGCTCGCGAAGATCATCATCACGCAGTACGGCGGACCCGACGGAGAACTCGGCGCGTCGCTCAGATATCTGAGCCAGCGGTTCTCGATGCCCTACGCGCAGGTGAAGGCGGCTCTGACCGACATCGGAACCGAGGAACTCGGGCATCTTGAGATGATCGGAAGCATCGTCTATCAGCTGACCCGCGGACTTTCGCCTGAGGAGATCGTGAAGCAGGGCTTTGACACCTACTTTGTCGATCACACGACCGGAGTTTATCCGCAGGCGGCGTCGGGCGTGCCGTTCTCGGCGGCCGCGCTTCAGGTCAAGGGCGATCCGGTCGTTGATCTGCACGAGGATCTGGCGGCCGAAATGAAGGCCAAGACGACCTACGACAACATTCTCCGCTTCTCGGACGATCCGGACGTGACCGACGCGATAAGGTTCCTGCGCGCCCGCGAGATTGTACACTATCAGCGGTTCGGCGAATGTCTGCGCCACGTTCAGGATCAGCTTGACTCGAAGAATTTCTTCGCGATCAACCCGGCGTACGACAAGGGACGGAGGTAATAAAATCCGTGCCGCGATTCTTTCGCGGTACGGTAACTTTTCGGTAACGAAAAAATTACTTTTCCGCACGGCGAATTTACATTTTTACGACTTGACAAAAGAGTCACAAAGTGGTATAATAAATATAGAAAAAGGGTGCGGATTATTTCCGCAGTTTATTCCCGAAAGGAAGGTGCGTACTGATGGATCACGGTCGAAGTAGCTTTGTTTCACGCAAAACGATGAACAGAAAATTCGGTACGCATATCAAAAGCGGGATTTTTGCGCGTACCGGAGGTCTGTCTGCGCGCTGATTTTTGCGCGTTCAAAGACTTTATTTTCTGAATTTCTTCCACCGTTTTGCGTTTTTCGCGGCGGTGGATTTTTTATGCCCTTTTTCGAGAAAAATTCTGATTTTTGTGAGGTGAGATTGATGGACACAGGAAGCGGCGGCGGCGCGAGTACCCCGCGAGGGCGGACGGAACCTGCCTTTATGGAGAATCTGATAAAAGCGATAAATCAGCGTTTCCTCATATATGAGACGATTGGCTTTACCGTGCCCGTCGTCTTGCCATATCGCGCGGAAAGCTGAGCTTCCGCGGCAAACGGTTCTGTCATCGCGCCGTACACTTCCGAACGCGAGGTTTTTGACCCGCGTAAAATACTATCTTTCGGAGGTACGGAAAAATGAACAAGGTAAATGTAAAAAAATTCTCCGCGACTAAAGAGGCGGCGGCTGTAAACGAGAGACTCATCAGAGCGTCGCTCTATCCCGAGGATGAACTGCTTGACGGATACAAGTCGGGTGACAACGGACTTGACGCGGAGGCTGTCGAAAAGTCGATTGACGAGTTTGGCCGCAATGTCATCACGGTCGGAAAGAGGAATCCGGTTTTCAAAAGGCTTGTCTCGGCCTTTGTGAATCCCTTCACGGTAGTTCTCGCGATTCTCGCCGGGATTTCGGTTGTGACCGATATAATCCTCGCTGAGCCGGAGGACAAGAGCTTCGCGACGGTCATAATCATCACTACGATGGTCATGATCTCGGGCGTTCTCCGCTTCATTCAGGAGACGCGGAGCGGCAATGTCGCGGACAAGCTCACCGGGATGATCCACACGACCGCCACCGTAATCAGAGAGGGCAGGCGTCAGGAGATCCTGATGGAGGATCTCGCGGTCGGCGATATCGTCCTTCTCTCGGCCGGAGACATGATCCCCGCCGATATGCGGATTCTCGACGCGAAGGATCTCTTCGTCAGTCAGGCGGCTCTCACCGGAGAAAGCGAGCCGGTCGAAAAGCTCGGCTGGTCGCCTAACCGCAGATATTCGCTGACCGACACGCCGAATCTCGTCTTCATGGGGAGCAGCGTCGTCAGCGGAAGCGCGCGCGGAGTCGTCATCACGGTCGGAAACGAGACGATGCTCGGAGCCGCCGCGAAGGCTCTCGACGTGAAGCCGCCGAAGACGACCTTTGAAAAGGGCGTCAACTCGGTCTCGTGGGTGCTTATCAGATTCATGCTGATAATGGTCCCGGTCGTGCTTTTCGTCAACGGATTCACGAAGGGCGACTGGACGAAGGCTCTCCTCTTCGCGATCTCGATCGCGGTCGGCCTGACTCCCGAAATGCTCCCGATGATCGTCACAACCTCGCTTGCCAAGGGCGCGACCGCGATGAGCAAGCACAAGGTAATTATAAAGGATTTAAGCTCGATTCAGAATCTTGGCTCGATGGATATCCTCTGCACCGATAAGACCGGAACGCTGACAAAGGACAAGGTCGTGCTTGAGTATCATCTCAACGTAGACGGCGAGGAGGACGACCGCGTTCTGCGCCACGCTTTCCTAAACAGCTATTTCCAGACCGGACTTAAGAATCTCATCGACCTCGCGGTCATCGACCGTCAGAACGAACTCGGCTCGTCCGAGCTTGTGAGGAGATACTCAAAGGTCGACGAGATCCCCTTCGATTTCGAACGCCGCAGAATGAGCGTCGTTGTGAAAAGCCCCGACGGAAAGACTCAGCTTGTCACCAAGGGCGCGGTAGAGGAAATGCTCGCCTGCTGCGCCTACGCCGAGACAAAAGGTCAGATAAAGCCGATAACCGACGAGGTCAGACGCTATGTCCTCCGCCGTTCGGACGAGCTGAACGAGAAGGGAATGCGCGTCATAGCGGTCGCTCAGAAGACGAATCCCTCGCCGATCGGGAGCTTTTCGGTTGCCGACGAGCGCGACATGGTGCTGATCGGCTTCCTCGCCTTCCTCGATCCTCCCAAGGAGACGACCGAGGACGCTATCAGGGCTCTGGCGAGCTATGGCGTCAATGTGAAGGTGCTCACCGGAGACAACGAAAAGGTCACCTGCGCGATCTGCCGCAAAGTCGGTCTTGACGCCGACAGAATCCTGCTCGGCTCGGAGATTGATTCGATCGACGATCTGAGACTCGGCGAGCTTGCCGAGGAGATAACCGTCTTCGCGAAGCTCTCTCCGGCACAGAAGGCGCGTATTGTTTCGGTTCTGCGCGACCACGGACACAGCGTCGGATACATGGGCGACGGAATCAACGACGCGGCGGCGATGAAGGCGGCTGACGTCGGAATCTCGGTCGACACGGCGGTCGATATCGCGAAGGAATCGGCGTCGGTCGTCCTGCTCGAAAAGGATCTGACCGTCCTTGAAAAGGGCGTGATCGAGGGACGCAAAACCTACGCGAACATGATCAAGTATATCAAGCTGACCGCGTCGTCGAACTTCGGAAATATGCTGTCGGTGCTGTCGGCGTCGGCTTTTCTGCCATTCCTGCCGATGGAGTCGATTCATCTGATTCTTCTGAATCTGATCTACGACATCTCCTGCACGGCGATTCCGTGGGACAACGTGGACGCGGAATTCCTCAGGGTTCCGCGCAAGTGGGACGCGTCGAACATCAGCCGCTTCATGCTTACGATCGGTCCGGTAAGCTCGGTGTTCGATATCGCGACCTATCTTCTGATGTATTTCGTGGTCTGCCCGATCTTCACGGGCGGGGCATTGTATCACAAGCTGACCGATCCGGCGGCAAGGGATCTCTACGCGGCGGTGTTCCAGACGGGATGGTTTGTCGAGTCAATGTGGAGCCAGACGCTGGTCATTCACATGATAAGAACGCCGAAGCTTCCGTTCGTAAGAAGCCGCGCGTCGCTTCCGGTGATGCTTCTGACCTTCCTCGGAATCGCGGTTGTGACGGTGATTCCGTTCACGCCGATCGCCTCCCCGCTCGGACTTTCCCCGCTTCCGGAAATCTATTTCGCGTGGCTTGTCGCGATTGTCGTCGGGTACATGGTGCTGGCGACGATTGTCAAGGGCATTTACGTGAAGGTTAACGGAGAGCTTTTATAAAATTTAACGGAGCCGTCGCGAAAGCGACGGCTCCGTTTTTGGTGTGTCAAAGGGGACGGCGAAGGACGCCGTCCCCATATTTGTCATTTGCCGAGGGATTCCATGAATTTATCGGATCGTTCAAGCATCACCGCGAGTTCACCGCGCGTGACGGCCTTTCCGGGGCGGATAGTCCTGTCCTCGTAGCCGCTGATTATTCCCGCCGCGGCGCAGCGTGAAACGCCTTCCTTCGCCCAGTCGGCGATCGACTTTTCGTCGGTGAAAGCGGTTTTCGCGGAATTTCCGTCATCCGCGCCGGAATCGGTCGCGGAAATGATTCCGCCGAGGACCTTGCAGACCTCCTGCCTTGTTATCGTGTCGTTCGCTCTGAAAACCGTGACGCCGTTTTCGGTTCCGACACCGCTCATGAATCCCGCCGCGATGACCGCGCGGATGTAGGGAAGCTTGTCCTCGGGCGTTCCGGCTTCAAAGCTCTCGCCTTCGAGATAATCGTAGGCGTCGAGTCCGAGCCAGAGCGAGAGGAGCTTCGCGAACTCACCGCGCGTCAGATTCTCGTCGGGCGAGTAGAAGATCTCACCGTCCTTTGCGACGCAGTCGTAATTCTGGATCACGCCCATTTCGTAGAGACGCAGGATCGCGTCCTTCGCGAAATGTCCGTCAAGACCCGAAATCGCCGGGATTTCCTTGTCTCCGTAGCTTATCCGCGCGCCGCCGATTTTAATGATCTCGTCGGAGTCGGACGAAAAGCCGAGAAGTGTCGATATCGTAAGCGTTCCGGCCGCGAGCTTTTCCGGAATCTCCGCCGTGACCTCGACATATCCGAGCTGACGCGAATAGTCCTTCGTGACCTTATATGAAAGCTTCTGACTTTTCCCGTCATTCCCGGTGACGACGCAGTAGGGCGAGCCGGGGACTTTGTCAAGCCAGAGACTGATGCTCTTTGCGCCGACCGCCGCCTTCTTGTCAGTAAGGAGCGATGGCGTTTTTTCTTCGTCGTATGTATAGAGGATCCCGAGCGCGGAATCCGAGCGATAGCCCGGCGAGGTCTCGAAAAGCGAGACGGTTTCGGAGGTTATCAGATCAAACGGAATCTCCTCGTCGCCTTCGCCGACCCGGATTTTTACAAACGACACGTGTTCGTCAAACCAGATTCCGACCTCAACCTCGCCCTTCGCGCCGTCAAACGCGACGAATCTGAGATCCTTTGTTAGATATCCGAGTTCGCAGATTATCATCGCGTCGGGATAGTCCTCCGGGTTCGGGGCGATGTGCTTTCCGTCGAGCGTGAAGTAGAAGGAATTCACGTCGGCGATCGGACTCTCGCCGCGGTATTCCGCTTCGATCGAGAGCGTCGCGTCGGAATCCTTAAGCGCGCGGGAATAGATCGGGAAAAGTCCGAGCGAGTCGAGCTTGTCGGTGACAGTCACATAGGCGTTTCCCGAAAGCTTTCCAGAGGAAATTCCGAGCGTGAAGAGCCCCGGCTTCATTCCGGCCGTGAAGACATTCCCATCCGTGCTTCCCGCGTCCTCTGGAAGCGCGATTTCGATATTCTCAGCCTCTCCGGTCATCCTGAACGCGCGGTCAACCTCCCACGCGGTGATCTCAAGACTGCTTCCGCGGAGAAGCGCAGATCCGATTCCGGGCGAGACGAGACGGTACGGAATTCCGTCGCTCTCGCTCTCGGGGACGAGCAGAAGCGCGTTTCCGATTGTCCGCGGCTTCCCGTCGGACGGCGTGTTGACGTAAGCCTGCTCGCCGGAATATGAATTCTTTACGATGACCGAGGTCGAGCCGCCGCCGTCGAGATTTATCGCCGAAACGCATCCGAGTCCGGCCATGACGGCCGAAAGTCCGGTCTCGGTCAGTCCCTTGCCCGATTTTGAGCGTCCGTCGACCGCGTAGAAAATCACGGTTCCGTCCTTCCGGACGCCGACCGCCGTGCGCGGATTCGAGTATTTCTCGTGATCCTCGTCGATTATCCCCTCCGGCATCACGCCGTCTTTGAGAATTATATCGCCGCCGCCGATCGCCGTCACGACCTTTTCCCAGCCTTCCGCCGCGGATACCGAGACCGCGATTTCGTCTCCGACCGAAAAATCCGCGAAGCGTCCGAACGCCGCGCTCGTCTCTGTCACGGTCAGCACCATGCAGCCCTTTGGGATTTCGCCGTTCTGAGTCTGCGTCCGGATTTCCTCGATTACGCCGACGACGCTTTTTCCGACCGAAAGCGAGCCATCCGTCCGGATGACTATCTCGGTCGATGACTCGGTCGAGGTCGTTGTTTCGCCGAAATCAGAGTCGAGCAGATACGCGCCCCACATCGACGGATATTTGTTGAAATGCTCGACCTGAACGGTTTCACCGGTCGAAAGCCGGGTAATTGCGAGCTTTATCTCCGGCTTTCCGATGATGACGCCGCCGTCGGCCGTGAATCCGATCGCCGCGCGGGGATTTTCCGGGTCGTCGTCGCTTGATACAAGCCTTCCGCCGTTTATCATGACTCCCATCGGGACTCCGGTGCGCAGACTGTAGAAATCGCCGTTGATCGCGGCGAGCGTGTCGTCGGTTATAAGCTCGGAAAGCGTGCTCCGGCCGTAGACCTTTTCATATGAGACGAGCGGAAGCGTTCCTTCGCCCGGCGTGTACTCGAATATGTAGGATTTCTGCGAGCCGCTGTCGCCCGAGGTCGCAAGCTCGGTGTAAACGAGTCCGCCGCCGATGTCGGAGCGGACAATCCGGTCGGCCGTGCCGAGTCCGTCAAAGTCGATCGCCTTCGCGTAAGTTGTGAGAAGCGACGCCAGAAGCAGCGTCGTTATGAGTTTTTTCGTGAAGCGTTTCAATTTTTCCCTCCATAAAGGTTCTCCGGCGAGGAAAAATCAAAATGTCGGTTGACGCGTTGTCAGGCGTTCAGTCCTGCCTTCCCGAAGCCCCGGTTTCGGTTGACCTCTGCACGTTGTCACCGTGTGAAAGGCCGAGAACACGGTCGACCGTATCCGCGATGATCGCGGCCTGAGTGTCGATCGCCGGAGCTTTGAAATGATATACGTCGGACATTTCGGCGTCCTTGTCAAGCGAGTCGGTCGGCGTGAAGAGGTCGATTATCTCAAGCTTGTTTTCGGCCGCGACGCGCTTTACGATCTCGTTGAGAGCCTTGGAGCGCGCGGTTTTAGCGGGATCGTTGAGCGAGGTCGAGAGCGTGAGGAGCAGCTTCGCGTCCGGCTTTTTCGCGAGGATGAAGCGGACGGCCGACGAATACGCCGCGTCCCACTCGGCGATGTCGGTTACAAGACTGTGGAGTCCGTTGTTGAAGCTGATGAAATCGAATTTTCCCGAGTCGAGTATGAAATCAAGCTCGCGGAAATAATCGGGATCGGTGACGCACTTCGAGCTTGCCCAGAAGGTGACGTTCGCGCGGTCGGCGAGCTTTTCGCGCACCTTTCCCTGATATCCGTTGCAGATCGAGTCGCCGATGAGAAGCACTCGCGGCGTTTTTGTGTCGGTCGCGTTGAAAGAATAGGTCACCGACCATTCGATCGCCTCGCGGATACGCGAGGTCTTTTGGGGCTGAAAATCTCTGTAATTCATATCGTCCATTCTCCTTTGTTCTTGTCATAGAAGGTTTCGCGGAATTTTTCTGCGGCGGCGAGTCCTCCGCGTCCGTCGGGATGCGCGCCGTAGATGTATTTTCCGCCGAGATTCGGATCGGCGTCAAGCGACGACTCAATGTCGTAGATCCGGCAGCCGTACATCTTCGCGAGCGACGGGGTGGCGAGTTCAAAGGCTCTCCACTCGGCGAATTTCGGCGCGGTGAAATCAAACGGCGGGATCATCGAGAGGATGACCTCGACTCCGGAGTTCTTAAGCTCCTTTATGACCGTCTCGACCCACGCCGCGGTTTCACCAGCCGTCGACGGCCGTCCGGCTCTGAACGCGCCGTGATAGAAGTCGTTGACTCCGAGCGTGACGATCACGACGTCGTTCTGCTTTGCCTTGTAAAGCCAGTCGCCGCACGTCGCGCAATCGGAAGCGCGCGCGTAGCCGAGTCCGAGATTCCACGTGGAATATTCAGGGAGCATCATCGCGATTCTTCCCGCCCACATCTCGACCTTACCGCGCGAGGTTCCGCAGCCTTGGGTTATCGAGTCGCCGAGGAAGGCGATCCGCTTCTTATACGGTCTGTCGCAGGCGAAGAGAGCGGGGAGAGGGCAGTTTCCGGCCGGCTTCCACGAGTCGGTGAATTCATAGGCGTACGCCTGACTGTCGGGCGTGCAGGGGATGTTCTCGCCGTCAAGCTCCCACTCAAACGCGAGCGAATGCCCCTCGGGGATGTTCACTCTCACCGGATCGCCCGAAAGCCTTTCGCCCGGCTTTACGTCATACGAGGATTTTCCGCCGAAGGTGATCTCCTTCCACTCGGGCTCAAAACCGGGCGAGGGTTCGCCATAGACTCCGCCGTCGGCGATTCTCGCCGATACGATCCGGAAATTTCCGCCCTCGCGGTTGGCGAACGCGACCGAACCGTCGGCGAAAGTGCTGTTGACCGAGTTTATGTATGAGATCCGCCACATGAAATCTCCGGGCAGCTCGACCGGGAGAAAGACGCGGTACTTACCGTGGTGCTTTCCTTCGAGGATATAGTTTGTCCCGGTTCCGAGCGGGACGTTTGACACGAATTTTTCGTTCATCGAATTGTTCTCCTTTGGGGGTTTTTAAGTATTATAACTCAAAAAGGCCGGTTTGTCAAGTCATAAATTGTTTACAACACAAAAATTAACAAATCCCTTGACAAGCGAGTGTATTACTGATATAATACACTTACAGGAAGGGACGGTGAGACGATGGGGTGCGAATTCGAAAAGCCGGAGGGAAACGAGCCGGTATATATTCAGCTTGTAAGGCAGGTAAAGGCGCGGATCGCATCGGGAAGGCTTAAGCCGGGCGACGCGCTTCCGAGCCGCCGCGAGCTTGCCGTGACGCTTGAGATAAACCCCAACACAGTTCAGAAGGCCTACAAGCTCCTTGAGGACGATGGGCTGCTCTCGACCGGGAGATCGTCTCACAGCGTTATCTCGGCCGATGAGGAGGCTATAGCCGCGCTCAGACGCTCAGAGGCCGGCGAGGCCGCGAAGGATTTTTCACGGAGAATGAAGGAACTCGGCTTCAGCCTTGACGAGGCGGTACGATTCGCCGGGGAGAACTGGGAGGAATGACCATGATCACATACGAAAGACATCCGGATTACAAGGGAGGACTGAAAATGAAAAAAATCAAGCGTCCGATGATCCTCGTCGGATTTCTCGCGCGCGGCGCGTTTCTGCCCGGAATCGCGCTATCGATTCTGATGATACTCTGCGGAGTCGTCGCCTTCGCGGCAAGGCACCGCGACAAAAGCCTTCTTTTCTCCGAGCAGCTCGGAAGCTCGGGATTCATGATCGTCTATTCAGCGGCGGTTGTCTTGGCGATGGCGATTCTCGCCGCGCTGATTTCCTCGCGCTGGTTCGGGTCAAAGTCGGAGATTACCCTACAGATGCTCCCGGTGAGCAAGATATGGCTTCTTGTCGGCTGGGCGGTTTGCGGAGTGTTTCTGCTTCTGATGCTGACGGTCGCCGGGCATATCTCGGTCAGGCTGATGTATGAGATCTACAAGAGCGAGAGGGTGACGACCACCGGAGGGCGGGTATATTACTACGAGCCGAACCCGGTCTGGTACGCCTTTCAGCGCGTCGGCTTCCTGTCGTGGATAAAGCCGGAGGAGGTCATCGAGTGGTTCCGTTACGTGATTATGACTCTCGGCGCGCCGATCGCGACGACCGGGCTTACGCTCGGAATCCTCGCGCGCCGTCCAGTGCGTTCCGCGCTCATCGCGGTCGGGTTCATTCTCGGAATCATCCTTGCGGCGTCGGATACGGATTTCGCGCCTGTAGGAATCGCGATCGCGCTTGCCGCGGCCGTTGGGTCGGCGGTGCTGTCGTCAAAAATGCTCAATGAGGGGGAGACTGTATGAAAAGCGTATTCAAAGCGATAATGCCGATAGCGGCACTCATTCTGCTTGTTTTGCTCGTCGCGGCGTCGATGATCTCGGCCGGGTTACATAAGCCGTTCAACGTGACCTTTGAGAACACCGACGGACTTTTCGCCGGGGTACGGATCGCGGGCGGATTTTACAACAGCAGCGACGATCTCTCGTACACCTTCAGCGTCGGCGCGGGGGCGACCGTCCCGGCGAAGGTATCAAAATATAGTTCCGATGATTCTGACAGAGAGTACTACAGCATTTTCGACGTCTTTGGCGATCCGCGTCATGGCGAAATGTTCATCAACATTCAGGAAACGCTCCCGGACGACGCCGTGATCTCCGACGAAGAAGTAATATTTGACAAGGACGGCCGCGCGATACTGGGGGAAAATGATGATATGTTCGTTTACACCGACAGGCTGGATTACCGTTTTTACATTTCCTCGTGGGATTACAAGACCAACTTTTCGTGGCTCGGAGAAACACGGAGAGCCAGCGGAAAAATCCGCGTGAACGTAGTTCCGAAGCACGGTTTGGTGATATCTGACAGCGGTTCGACCGCCAGATTCAGCACTTCGGGAAAGGATTACTACCTTGGATTTAACATGATCTTTAGCAGGGATATTTTTCCTGATGAATTCAAATCTCCGTCAATAGCTCACATTGAGCCGGACGGCGAGACCTTCAATATCTATCTCATCGACCGGATTTCCAAAGCCGTATATTACTCTCGCTTCGGCTCTGAAAGCTCGGAAAAGCTCTGCGATTTCGATCTCGGCGACTCACCGGACTATCCGTATGACAATGACGGTAAAGAACTCATCGCCATGAGCGGTGAGAACAAGGTCTTCGCGGGCGCGTATCAGGACGGGGATGAGCTTGTCTTCCGTGTGAACGATGGCGAGTATAAGCTTGACGTAAGCGGCGCGGATTCGGTCTATGGCAGGGCTGACGTGTCAAACGGAATCGCCACTTTCCGGATCAATATCGAAAAAAACGGCGTGCATAACACCGAATATTATGTGATAAACGAGAAGGGGGAACTCATCGCGAACTTCACCGGGTCGGCGTGGAGCCCGACTGTAGAGAAGCTGAGTTATAACCGTTACTACTCATTTGACAGCTACTATGACGGAAAGCGGCTTTATCTCCTTGAAAACATCGATTACAGCGTGTCGTATGAGCCAGATTCAATGCGTGGAAACTATGACGACACGGTAAAGCTTCTGAACAAATACGGAAACGGCTTTATCGGGTATATTGTCTCGGCGAAGGTTATCGAGGACGGAAAGGTGATCGCGTCGGATCTTCATCCGATCTCGATGAGGGTTTCGTCTCCGTCGCGGGATTTTTCGCACGTCCGTGTGTATTTCGAGAAGGGGGCGGGAAAATGATTTTTTGCTATTCACTGGTGAAATATTACCGCGAGTCGGTCGGACTCAGCAAGGTTGACCTGACCATAAACGACGGCGAGGTCGTCGGGCTTTTCGGGATAAACGGCGCGGGAAAATCGACCTTTCTGCGGCTCGTCGCCGGACTGATCGAGCCGACGCACGGATACGTTTCGATCGGAAGAAATTCGGAGAGGGCTGAGTTCTCGCCGAAAAGACAGCGCGAAAAAATCGCCTACATAACCGAGGCCGGAAGCTTTTTCCCGGGGCTTTCGGTAAAGGAGCACGAGGATTTTATGCGCGATTTTTATCCCGCGTTCAACCCGGAACGATATCACAGGCTTGTGGAGTTCTTTGAGATTCCGGGGCGGAAAAAGGCCCGCGAAATGTCAAAGGGACAGAAAGCGAAGCTTGAGACGGCGATCGGCTTTTCAAAGGGCGCGGAGATACTCCTGCTTGACGAGCCGTTCTTAGGCAAGGATATCTTCGCGAAGAGCGACTTCATGAAATCGATCGCGGGGCTTCTTGGGGGCGAGACGCTGATAATCGCGACGCACGACATAAACGAGGTGCGGAATTTCATCGACCGCGCGGTGATACTTGAACGCGGCAGAGTCGCCGCCGACCTTACGACCGAGCAGATGTACGATCTCGGAACGACGATCGAGGACGAACTCGCGAAGGCATCGGGCTACGACCGCTCAAAGAGGCTCTGACCGGATTTCCTCCGCGAAGCCACTGAAAATACGTTCCCGGCGGATATTCATCGTTTCTGGTGAATATCCGCCGGGAAATTTTTATAAAAACAGCGGCCTTAACTGCTTTCCGGCCATCGCCGCGCCGATTGCCTCGTCAAGCCGTTCAAAATCGGCCACGAGCGAGTGCGGCTTCTTTTCGGGATCGTCCTGAACCATCGGGACGAAATAGATCCCCTTGCGGCAGAGAAGCGTTCCGATGTTCGAGAGATTCGCACTCATCGCGTCGTTGCTCGCCAGAGCGATGAGAACCGGACGATCTGATCTTAACTGCGCCTTTGCCGCCATCGTGACCGGGGTGTCGGTGATTCCGTTCGCCAGTTTCGCGAGCGTGTTTCCGGTGCAGGGCGAGATCACGAGGAGGTCGAGCTTTACCGACGCGCCGAAGGGTTCGGCCGCCGCGATCGTATTTATGATTTCGCCGCCCGCCGCCTTGACCCGCTCGCGGATCATCGACGCGCGTCCGAAGCGCGTGTCGGTCTCGTAGGCGTTCTTGCTCATTATCGGGATTATCTCATGTCCCGCCGCCGAGAGCCTTTCAAGAGCCTTCAGACTCCTCTCAAACGTGCAGAACGAGCCGCACATCGCGTATCCTATCAGCATACCTCATCCTCCCTCACACAGCCGAGAATCGTCTCGGCAATAATTCTCCCGGCACTCACCGGGGCGCATTTTCCCGGGAGCGACAACGCCCAGATCACCCTCCGTCCGAGCGCGCCCGCGCAGGCGATATCGACTCCGCCCGGCTTTGACGCTAGGTCGATTATAAGCGTCTCGGGCGGCAGATTCTCAAGCTCGCGACGGCCGAGAACGGTATGCGGGACGGTGTTGAATATCACGTCAAAGCCCTCACGGACGATCTCATAGAGCCTGTCGGTCGGCGCATGGCGGAGTCCTGCCGCCGAAATCAGCGCGAAGTCGAGCGGCTTTCTCGCCGAGACCGTCACGTCCGAGCCGAGCGCGGCGAGCTTTGACGCGAGAATCTTTCCGATCCGCCCGTTTCCGATCACAAGCGATTTTGAGCCGTGAAGCGTGATTCTGAGCTCGTCAAGCGCGATCCCGATCGCGCCCTCGGCCGTCGGTACGGCGTTCAGCACCGCGAATTCCTCGCGCTTATAGTAATCGGTCGTCTTTATCCCGGCGTCCTCAAACCGCTGTGAGGCTCCTCCGAGCATGCCGCCGAAGAGCCTTCCGACGCCGTTTTCTTTCATCAGTCCGAGTAACGCGTCAAATGATACGCTATTGTCCGAAAACGGAGTCGAGACGTTCAGATTGTCCTGAGTCGCCGGGAGCGGCAGAATTACCGCGTCCGCGCCCTTCACCGCCTCCTCAGGGGGGAGAAGCGTAAGCCCGTCAAGCGAGCCGAGCCGTTCGGAGGTCCCGCCCGAACAGCAGAGATGATCGCCAGGAAATCTCGCGTCCTGAAGCTCAAAGCCGCAGAGCGTGACTGAATGCGCTTCGGATAATTTTCTCGCCGCGGCGATCATGCGGAGATCTCCTCCGACGACCGCGAATTTTTTTCTCTCCATAACCGCACCTTCCATAGAGTTTTTTCGTACAATTCCATTCTATGCCGCGCTTTCCGAGTCGGTCAGCCGGAGAAATCACGACTCTGGCACTTCGGGCGGCAAGCGGGAAATAAATTCATATTTCACACTTGATTTCGGGCGATAGTTGTGGTATAATTATTTTAAGCGCGACTTAACGGAGGTTATGTTATGCCGGAATTTCTTGTGTCGGTCATCGACTTCATTGTTAAATACAGACTCGCTTTTCTCATTTATCTCGCCTTTATGAATCTTCTCGCTTTCATTCTCTACGCCGTCGACAAGGCAAAGTCAAAGCGCGGCGCGTGGCGGATACCCGAGGCAAGACTGATCGGCGTCGCTTTTCTCGGAGGCTCGCTCGGCGCGCTTCTCGGAATGCAGCTTTTGAGGCACAAGACCCTTCACACGAAATTCGTCGTGACAATTCCGCTCGCGCTCACGCTTCACACCCTGATAATTGCTGCCGTGATAATCCTATCACGGTACACAAATTGCTGACATGAAAGGACAGGCATATTTATGGGAGGATTATTCGGAGCGGTATCGAAAGGCGACTGCGTCTTCGATCTCTTTTTCGGTACCGATTACCACTCGCACCTCGGCACAAGACGCGGAGGTATGGCGGTTTATGACCGCGAAAAGGGCTTTCAGCGTTCGATTCACAACATCGAAAACTCGCCCTTCCGCACAAAATTCGAAAACGACATAACCGAAATGACCGGACACTCGGGCATCGGCTGTATCTCGGACAGCGAGCCCCAGCCGCTCATCGTCCGCTCGCACCTCGGAAACTTCGCGATAACCACCGTCGGGCGGATCAACAATATCAATAAGCTCATCGAGCTCTGCTTTGACAAGGGCTACACTCACTTTCTCGAAATGAGCGGCGGCGACGTCAACCCGACCGAGCTCGTCGCCTCGCTGATCACCCAGAAGGACTCGATCCCCGAGGGAATCAGATACGCGCAGACGCTTATCGACGGCTCGATGACGATGCTCGTCCTCACGGCCGAGGGAATCTACGCCGCGCGTGACCGTCTCGGACGAACTCCGATCGTCATCGGAAAGAAGGCCGACGCCTTCTGCGCGTCGTTCGAGAGCTTCGCTTATCTCAATCTCGGCTACACCGATTACCGCGAGCTCGGGCCTTCCGAGGTCGTCTTCTTCAATGCCGAAAAATGTGAGACGGTTCTTCCGCCCACCGAAAAGATGCGGATCTGCACCTTCCTGTGGGTTTACTACGGCTACACTACCTCATCGTACGAGGGAGTCAACGTCGAGCAGATGCGCTACAACTGCGGCGCGATGCTCGCGAAGCGCGATACCGACGAGGTGAAGCCGGATATCGTCGCCGGAGTCCCCGATTCGGGAACGGCTCACGCGATCGGCTACGCGAACGAATCGGGAATCCCCTTCGCGCGTCCCTTCATAAAATACACGCCGACCTGGCCGCGCTCCTTCATGCCGACGATTCAGTCAAAGCGGAATCTCATTGCGAGAATGAAGCTCATCCCGATCGACGCGCTGATCCGTGGCAAAAAGCTTCTGCTCATCGACGACTCGATCGTCCGCGGCACGCAGCTTCGTGAGACGACCGAATTCCTTTACCAGTCAGGCGCGAAAGAGGTTCACATCCGTCCGGCCTGCCCGCCGATCATGTACGGATGCAGATATCTCAATTTCTCACGCAGCACGAGCGAGATGGATCTCATCGCAAGACGCGTCATTCTGAAGCTTGAGGGAAGCGAGGAGGCCGCGAACGCGAAGCTCAATCTCTACTCGAACCCCGACACGAAGGAATACGCGAACATGGTCGAGGAGATCCGAAAGGAAATGAACTTCACGTCGCTCAGATTCCACCGTCTTGACGATCTTCTGGCGTCGGTCGGCATCCCTGCTGAGAATCTCTGCACCTACTGCTGGGACGGCAAAGAATAAGCGACAGCACATTGTACAAATTCAGATGATAAATTTGTACAGTCTGACTATTGACAGATTCGTGTTTATGTGCTAGAATATATACATACCAAGTAAGGAGGAATTCGATGATGGCAAACTATTTTGAAAATCTGCTTCGCGCCAACTTCAGATGCGGTCGAATGCTCCGCTCCCGGACGAGTAAAGTCGGGAGTTCTTTCGGCGTCGCCATCTGACGCCGGATCAGACAGAATTTCCATAGGTACTTTTGTCCGGGAGCAAAATATCGCGTCCCGGACTTTTCTTATCACCGAAAAGGAGAAACATTTTGATAGAACTTGTAAACGTGAGCAAGCATTTCGAGACGACCTCGGGCACCGTCGAGGCCGTGAACGGCGTCTCACTCAGAATAGAAAAGGGCGACATATTCGGAATAATCGGTCTCTCGGGCGCGGGAAAGTCCACACTGGTGCGCTGTATAAACCTTCTTGAACGTCCGACCGAGGGACAGGTTCTCTTTGACGGAACCGACCTCTGCGCGCTCTCCCCGGCGGAGCTTCGCGAAAAACGCCGCAAGATCACGATGATCTTCCAGAGCTTCAATCTTCTCTCCCAGCGCACCGCACTTAAGAACGTCTGCTACCCGATGGAAATCTCGGGCGTGCCTAAGGCAAAGCAGATCGAAAAGGCCAAGGAGCTTCTCGGAATCGTCGGTCTTTCGGACAGGCTTAATGCCTACCCGGCGCAGCTTTCGGGCGGACAGAAGCAGAGAGTCGCGATCGCCCGCGCGCTGGCGACCGACCCGGAGGTTCTCCTCTGCGACGAGGCCACGTCGGCTCTTGACCCGAACACGACGCGCTCAATCCTCGCGCTTCTCAAGGAGATCAACGAAAAGCTCGGCGTCACGGTGATAATCATAACCCACGAAATGAAGGTTGTCGAGCAGATCTGCAACAAGGTCGCGGTGCTTGACCATGGAAACGTCGTCGAGACCGGATCGGTCAAGGAGGTCTTCCTCTCGCCGAAGTCAGATATCGCGCGCGATCTGATTCTCCCCAAGGGCGGAGCGGCGAAGAACTTCACTGGCGGAAGGATCATAAGACTCGTCTTTGACGGTCAGTCGTCCTTCGAGCCGGTTGTCGCCAACATCTGCCTTGAATGCCGCGCGGCCGTGAACATCATGGGCGCGGACACAAAGGACATAGGCGGAAAGGCCTTCGGTCAGATGCTTTTGCAGCTTCCCGAGGACGCCGCGGCGTCCGAACGCATAATTAAATATCTCAATTCAAAGAATTACAAATATGAGGAGGTGGCGGAATGATCACGGCGGCAGATTATATAGAGGCGATACTCGTAACGCTCAAGATAACGCTTATTTCAACCGTTCTGTCATATCTCATCGGAATCCCGCTCGGAGTGCTTCTCTACGGCACTGACAAGTCGGGAATCTTCCCTAACTCTCCGGTCAACAAGGCCGTCGGAGTAGTGGTCAACATCATCCGTTCGATTCCCTTCGTCATTCTGCTTGTCATGACTCAGCCCGTGGCAAAGCTCATCGTCGGAAAGAAGATCGGCGACAACGCATTTATCGTGTATCTCGTGATCGCGGCGGCTCCTTTCGTGGCGCGGATGATCGAATCGTCCTTCCGCGAGGTTGACCGCGGAGTCATCGAGGCGGCGCAGTCGATGGGTTCGAACAATCTTCAGCTCATCATGAAGGTGCTGATCCCCGAGGCAAAGCCCTCGCTCATCGTCGGCTCGGCGATCGCGATAACCACGATACTCGGCTACACGCCGATGACCTACCTCATTGCGGGCGGCGGACTCGGACAGATGGCGATCCAGTACGGTCTCTACCGCTTCAATAAGCCGGCGATGTACATCTCGTCGATCTTACTAATAATTCTCGTGCAGATCATGCAGGAAACACTCAATTTCGTCGCTAAGAAATGCGACAAACGAATCAGAAACAAATAATTATCCAAAAAGGAGATAAATTATCATGAAAAAGTTAGTATCCATCATTCTCACGGCCGCTATCGCGCTCGGAATCACCGCCTGCGGCGGCAAATCGGACGACAAGAAGATCACCGTCGCCGCTACTCCCGCTCCGCACGCCGAGATCCTCGAACAGTGCAAGCCTCTCCTCAAGGAAAAAGGCTATGAGCTTGAAGTCAAGATCATGAACGACTACATCACGCCGAACACCGCTACCGAGGACGGCGAGGTCGACGCTAACTACTTCCAGCACATCAACTACCTCAACAACTTCAACGCCGAGAACAAAACTCATCTCGTGAACGTCGCGAATGTTCACTACGAGCCGTTCGGAGTCTACGCCGGAACCCGCAAGTCGCTTTCCGATCTGAAGTCCGGCGATTCGATCGCCGTTCCGAACGACCCGACCAACGAAGCGCGCGCGCTCCTTCTCCTCGCTGAGAACGGAGTCATCAAGCTGACCGAGGGCGTCGGCATCAACGCTACCAAGAAGGATATCATCGAAAATCCGAAGGGCGTCGATATCAAGGAAATGGAAGCCGCTCTTCTCCCGTCGGTTCTTGACGAAGTCGCGTGCGCTGTCATCAACGGCAACTACGCGCTCGGTGCCGGACTGAAGGTCGCTGACGCGATCGCGGTTGAGAACTCCGAGTCGGTCGCTATCAAGCAGGAATACGTCAACATCCTCGTCGTCAAGGAAGGCAACGAGAATCTTCCGAAGATCAAGGCTCTCATTGAGGTTCTGACCTCCGACGAGATCGCGAAGTACATCACCGACAACTACAACGGCGCGGTTGTACCGATGAAGTAATTTACGGACGCGGATTTTCTTCGGTTTATGGATTTTTAGTCTGACAGAATCGCCAGAGGGGCGCGGAGCGCGGCAAACGCCGCGCTCCGCGTGTTCCGGCGCGCCGGAACGGCTCGCGTCCGGGCGGCTTCGCCGCCCGGACGCGAGTGAAGGTTGCGCGCTTTCGCGCGCAATCGACCTCGCAAGGCGAGGCCGACGCCGCTTCGCGCCGCCTTCGGCCTTCGGCTGCCGCGCTTTCTCATTTTCATAGAACCACGAATGCCGGCCGCGAAAACGTACCAGCGCAACCACGCGTACCTCCCCAACCGCCCCCCAAAGTGCTATAATATAAGTTGAAAAACTTGAACTCAAGATAATCAAGTTTTTCAATTAAAACCCCAATGGAGGCATGGAAATGCAAGTCACGGAATACAAAGCCGAATACCGGCTGAGTCAGTGGAGCGAGATAATACGGGAACAGAAGCAGAGCGGAAAGAATGTGCTCGAGTGGTGCCTGGAGCATGGAATGACAACTAACGCGTACTACTACCGTCTTCGGCGTGTAAGGAAATCGGTCTGTCGGAGTATTGAACATAACGCTCCCGAATTCGCGGAAGTCCCGATCGTCACCAAAAGCGGCAAATCAAATGATGTCCGCGTCGTCACCGCGAAAGGAACAATCGAGATAAACGACGCGTCTGTCGAAACGCTGGAACGTCTGTTACGGGTAATGCTCGATGCTGAATAACGCTTCCGGATATAAGAAAATCTACATCGCCTGCGGTTACACAGATCTGCGCCAGGGAATAGACGGACTGGCGGCAACGATACGTCAGACGCTGGAAATCGACCCATTCCAGAAAAACGTGCTGTTCATGTTCTGTGGCAGAAAGCCCGACAAGATCAAGTATCTTGAATGGGAAGGCGACGGATTCGTTCTCGTATACAAACGTCTGCTCGACGGAAGGTATCAATGGCCGAGAACCAGGGACGAGGTCATGGACATGACACAGGAACAATTTGACTGGCTTATGTCAGGACAATCAATTACTCCGAGCATACGCAAGGTGGTTCCGGAACACTGTCTGTAATTGTACGTAAGGTTGTCAGTAAAGTTTATTGAATGGCAAGGGAAAATACACACTATCCGGTTGAATTATCCTTCGCGGCATGGCATAATAAGAACATCGTATAATTGAGTATGTAACGTGGAACACTCGCGAACTGGACTATACGCTGCGCGGAGAGATACCTGTCGCTTGTATATGACAGGCTGAGAAAATA
>CAKSVM010000034.1 GCA_934503195.1 uncultured Eubacteriales bacterium | reverse complement strand
ACAGACGTAGTGGTGACTCCGAACCCTCCTGACAGAACCGTAATAAACACATTCGCACTAACTAACCCTGACGTTTGGGAGCGGCGGCTCGCCGTATTTTTTACGTGAGGTGAGCCGCAGGCGAACGGGTGGAGGAGTAACCACGTAGTGGTGACTCCGAACCCTCCTGACAGAACCGAAATAAACAAATCGGCACTAACCTAACCCTGACGTATGAAAGCGCAGAGAATGTCAGGTCTCTGCGCTTTCAAACTTTCTTTTCTTTTCTTTTCTTTTTCTTTTCTTCCGTCAGAAAAAGTGACTTTTTTCAACTTTTTTCGATCAGCCTCTTGACTTCTGACGTAAAATATTATACAATATTGTAGGGTCAAAATCAATACACGAAAAAAGCAAGTAGGTGGAGAAAATTCCGACACAGACAATTTACAATTTTGAAGATCCCCGCACCGTTCATTCGGTCGGATACTATAACCGCGAGCTGAACGCGGAGGCGAGCAACGTAAAAGTCACCGACAGGCCGCTCGTCGTCAACTGCACGGGCAGCGTCGACCTTCCGTGTAAATTCACGACTCACGCGAAATCCGGACGCCACGATTTCTATCTCATGTATATGACAAGCGGCGAACTCGACGCCATAGTCGACGGAACCGAGACGAAAATCCTCCCCGGCAACGCCGTCATCTTCCCGCCCGAAAGGGAGTATAAATACTCAAAGACGGGTCCGAGCGACATTCAGTATCTCTGGGCGCATTTTTCTGGCTACGACGCCGCGGGACTCCTCGAAAGACTCGAATTCGGCCACAGCGGCGTCTTTGACGTCGGAATCGACGAGTCGATCACGTCAATGTTCCTCCAGCTGATGGAGGATTTCATCCTGCGCGACAGGTATTTTATCGAGGCGACCGCCGCGAAGCTCACCGAAATTCTCATCACGATGCGCAGAAGAATAAATTCCAGAGCCGATCAGGTTCCCGGCTCGATAAGCCGCGTCTTCGAGTCGATCCGGTATATCCACGCGAACTACAAAAAGCCCCTCTCAAACGAACTTCTCGCCAGCATCGAACACCTCAGCGTCTCGCAGTATATTGAGCTTTTCAAAAAATGCACCGGCGCGACGCCGCGCTCCTATATAATTGAGCTTCGGATCCGCAATTCCTGCGACCTTCTCTCCCGTTCGGATCTTACCGTCGCGCAGGCCGCGCTCGCCGTCGGCTACGAAGACGCGCATTATTTCTCGCGTCTCTTCAAGGCCTACCGCGGAATCTCGCCCGAACAGTACCGGAGGAAAAAATGACGCGGATTTTGTCCACCTCGGGTGTGATGACCCCCGAAACCGACGAAATCTCGGCCGCGCTCTTCGAAAAAATCTGCCGCGAAACCCTCATGGGCGAACACGCCAAAAAAGGCATCGGAACTCTTGGCGAGCGCACGCTCCACGTCATCCTGAAACGCTTCTACGAGCCCGACCCGGAGTTTCAGGAAGTAAAGGTCGGAAGCTTCGTCGCCGACATAAAGCGCGGCGATCAGATCGTCGAGATCCAGACACGCGACTTCCGGAATCTGCGGAAAAAGCTCCCCGAATTTCTGAAATCGAACACCGTCAAGGTTGTTTTCCCGGTCGCGGTGAAGAAGAAAATCCGCTGGGTCGACCCCGGAAGCGGAGAGGTCAGCGAGCCGCGAAGCTCACCAAAGCGCGGAAACGTCTGGGATTTTCTCGCCGAGCTCTGGCAGCTCCGCCCGATTCTGCCGATCGAGGGGCTTTCGTTTGACATGGTAAGCCTTGAGATGGAGGAATTCAAGCTTCTCACCGGAAAAAGCCGCGACCGGAAAAGGTACGGCGCGAAGCGCGCCGAGCGCGTCCCGACAAAGCTGATCGGAATCACGACGCTCGAAACTCCCGACGACTTCGCCGCGCTGCTTCCGCCGCTTCCCGACGAGTTCACGGTCAAGGAATTCGTCTCCGCCGCGAAGCTCCGGAATAACTTCGGCGGGCGGATAATCCAGACGCTCGTCACCCTCGGCGCGCTCGAAATGACCGGAAAGCGCGGAAAAGCGAATACATATCGAATCAAAAAGGAGAATGAAAATGGAAAACAAACTCTATAAAGGCGACCTTTCGGCGATCCTCGCCCCCTACAAGGGCGCGAAGCTGATCGTCGACGAGTCAATCATGCCGCTCGAACCGAAGGAAGGCCTTGTCGGCGGCCTTCATGTAAGGCTCATGGACAGAATCGAGAGGATAGTCAGCGTCACGACCGCGACAAAGGATCGCGAATTCACCGAGGGCAAAGATTTCTTCGTAAGTGACGGCGAACTCGTCATCCCGAAGGATTCGGGAATCCGGATCATGCCGTGGAGCGAATACAATCCGACCGAGGGCAATTTCGACTGCACGCTCGGCGGAAAGCTGCTCTTCGGCGAGGGGAACAGCTTCCACAAAATCCAGTATTCGGTGACCTACGTCCCGGCCGACGATCTTTTCGACGGGAAATACTTCCCCGAAAAATCCGACCGGCTCGAAAATTCGCGAAAGATTCTCGAAAGCGGCGAACTGAAGCTCGCGTTCTTCGGCGACAGCATCACATACGGCTGCAACATGAGCGGACTCGGCGAGGGCGTGCCGCCCTATATGCCGATCTACCCGGTTCTCGTCGCCGAGGGACTCCGCGAAAAGGGGTATAAAATCGACTACTACAATCCGTCGATCGGCGGCAAGGCTTCGCCGTGGGGACGCGACACGGCGGCGTATTACTTCGACGATTTCGCGCCCGACCTCACGGTGATCGCGTTCGGAATGAACGACGGCACCGGACGCATTCCGGTTGAGAGCTTCATCGGAAACATCGGTTCGATCGTTGATACGATCAGAAAATCGAATCCGAAGGCCGAGTTCATCTTAGTCGCGACGACCCTTCCGAATCCGATAAGCAAATTCGTCGGCTTCCAGAGCGACTACGAAAAGCCGCTCGAAAGGCTCGCGGACGAGAAAAACTGCGCGTTCCTGAACATGACCGAGCTTCACCGGACGCTCATGACCCGCAAGCCCTTCCATGACATGACCGGAAACAACATCAACCACCCGACCGATTTCTTAGCGCGCCTCTACGCGCAGGGAATCCTAAATCTGATAAACATTTAAGCCGCGCCACACGAAAAGAAAGGATCATAACGAAAAATGAAAGCATACGAAAGACTCATAAACTACGCAAAATTCCCGACGGCGTCCGACGAATCGAACGAGTCCTGCCCGTCGACCGAAAAGCAGCTCACCTTCGCGAAGGCACTGAAGGCCGAACTCGAATCGATCGGCTGCGAGGACGTGACGCTCGACGAAAACTGCTACCTCTTCGCGACGATCCCGGCCACGGACGGACTCGAAGAGATCCCGACGATCGGCTTCATCGCGCACATGGACGTCTCGCCCGAGGTCGAGGACACCGGAGTGAATCCGCGGATTGTCGGATATAACGGCGGCGATATCCTACTGAACGAAAAGCTCGGAATCACGATGCGCGAGTCCGACTTCCCGGTTCTCGCGAAATATCACGGCAAGACGCTCGTTGTGACCGACGGCACGACGCTTCTCGGAGCCGACGACAAGGCCGGAGTGGCCGAGATCGTCACGGCGGCCGAGCGGATGATAAACGACAAGTCGATCCGCCACGGAAAGCTCCGGATCGGCTTCACGCCCGACGAGGAAATCGGCCGCGGTGCGGATCTATTCGACGTGAAGAAATTCGGCGCGAAGTACGCCTACACGGTCGACGGCGCGTCGTTCGGCGAGGTCGATTACGAGACCTTCAACGCGTCGGCTTTGAAGGTGAAGATAAAGGGCAAGAGCATCCATCCGGGCGACGCGAAGGACAAGATGATCAACGCGTCGATCGTGGCGGCCGAGTATATCGGCCTTCTGCCGCCGCTTGAGCGTCCCGAGCGGACGTCGGGCTACGAGGGCTTCTTCCACCTGACCGACATGGCCGGAAACGTCGAGGAAGCGGATCTGTCGTTCATAATCCGCGACCACGACATGAAGAAGCTTGAATATCGTCAGGAGATGGCAAAGCGCGCCGCGGACGAGCTGAACCGCCGCTACGGCGAAGGTACGGTCAGCGTGAATATAAAGGAGAGCTACCGGAATATGCGCGAGATGATCGAACCCGAGTTTCAGGTTGTCGAGAACGCGTATGAGGCGGTGCGCGAGCTTGGCGGATTCCCGGTATCGAGTCCGGTTCGCGGCGGAACCGACGGAAGTCGGCTTTCGTTCATGGGGCTTCCCTGCCCGAATCTCGGCACGGGATCGCACAATCATCACGGCCGCTTCGAGTTCGCCTGCGTCGAGGAGATGGAGAAATGCGTCGCGCTGGTGGTGAAGATCGCGGAGATCTACGCGAGATGATTTTCGCGGCGGGATGATTTTCGCTCAGAGTCACGAATTTTAAGAGAATTCAGGAAAAACACTTGACAAATTGCTCCGGATATGGTATAATATTCGGAGGAACGGGATGTAGCGCAGTTGGTAGCGCGCCTGCTTTGGGAGCAGGATGTCGCAGGTTCGAATCCTGTCATTCCGACCAGACGTCCGCCGAAGGCAATCCGGCGGACGTTTTTTGACGAAAGTACTTGACAAACGCGGGAAAAGATGATATAATTTTTCTGATAACATTTTCTGAAAATTCCGTCGCGCGGACCGCCGGATCACGCGGACATTTCCAAAAATCCGGCCATTGTATTCAAAGTTTTTTCTTTACTTTTTCCGGAAAAACTGCTATAATAAACGCGGAATCAGCCGCGCGGCAAACTTCACAATCAAACGAAAGGATCCTCAAAATGTCAACACTCACCCTCCACGGCGGACGGCTCGGCGAAATGTACGAGACCGTGACCCGCGCGTTCCTCGATAAAATCGACCCCGCGATACATATAAATGCCTACGTCGGCGAGCATTCGGGCGGATTCGCCGAGACCGAGTTCGCCGGAAAATACCTCGACACCTGCGTAAACTACGCGAAATATCTCCGCGCCGTCGGCCGGATCTCCGAAAGCGATAAGGCTCTCGACCACGCGAAGGCCGTCGTGAATTCGATAATCTTAAACCAGCGCGACGACGGCTATATCGGCGGGCTTTCCGCCGGAGGTGAGGCAAACGCCTTCTCGGTCTGGAATCAGGCCTTCACGATGCTCGGACTCGTGTCCTACGCCGAACTCACAGGCGACGAGGCCGCGAAAAACGCCGCCGTCCGGATCGCCGAGTACAACGCGCTTCTCTTCATGAGCGGAAAACACGACATCTCAGACGGCGGAAATAACGGCTCACAGCACCTCTCGATCCTCCTCCCGCTCGTCAGACTCGCGAAAATCAGCGACAACCAGACCGTAAAGCTCTTCGCGCACTACATCGTCTCGAAGATCAAGGCCTCCGACAACAATTTCTTTTCCTTTGACTCGATCCTCGACCTCCGCTCGAAAAAGGGCATCGAAAATTTCGTCATCCTCATCGGAATCTTAGAGTACGGAAAGCTCTACGAGGATCCCGAAGCCCTTCCCGCCTGCGAAAAATACTGGGATGAGTTAAAGAGAACCCAGATCCGCGAAAACGGCAACGGAACCCGCTTTGAGGTCTGGACTGAAAACGGGAATTCCCCCGCCATGCTCGGACTCGACGTCCGCCCCGACGAAAACTGCGTCGCGGTCGGCTGGATCGAATTCAGCCTCGCGCTATACTTTGAGACGAACGATCCGAAGTATATCGACGCCGTCGAGGCCGCGCTCTACAATCATCTCCTCGGCGCGCTCGATGACGAAGGCACCGACTTCGCCTACTATCAGCCGAACTTCGGCCGCCGCGTCACCAAGACGAGCGAATCGATGTACAAATGCTGCCGTTACCGCGGCTTCTCGGCCGCAAGCCACCTCCCCGACATGGCCGTAAAGGCCGACGGCGACACGATCCGCGTCATGGTCTATATGAACGCCGACTACGACGACGGAGAGTTCAGACTTGCTGAACGCTCGGAATACCCCTACAACGGCAAAGTCACCTTCGGACTCGATTTTGAATCCGGGCTTCACCGGACGCTGATCCTCCGCGTCCCCGAGTCGGCAAAGGGCGCGAGTGTTCTCCTTGACGGCAAGGAACTCGAAACAAAGCACGAGCCGGGCGAAATCCGCCTCTCGGTCAGCGCGGACGGACACCACGAGCTTGAAGTGATCTTCGACCTCTCCCCCGAAAAACGCCCCGTGACAATCGACGGCACCGGGCGGATCGGACTCACCTACGGCCCGCTTCTCCTCGCCGCGAACGCTTCCGGGGGCGAGAGCTTCGACGACATCAGGGTCGACAAGACAGCCGAACCGATCCGCGATAAGGATCACTTCGGATTCAACGTCGGCGGCGTCGACTTCACCGACTACGCTTCGGCCGGACGCAAGACCGATTTCGTCGTCTGGGCAAAGACAAAATAAAAAAGATCTCCCGCGGGCATAATCCCGCGGGATTTTTTATACCTTGATTCCGATCTTCCGGCAGTATTTGTCGCTGTACTCGCGGAACATACTCTCGAAATACTCCTTGTGTTCGATTCCGAGCAGGTACTTGTGCGGGTCGAAGATCTTGTCGTTCGACCGCAGGACGTAGATCGCCAGATTCGAGCAGTGATCCGAGATTCTCTCGTAGTTGTTCACGAGATCGTTGAAGACGAGTCCCGACTCGATCGAGCAGAGCCCCTGCTGAAGTCTTCTGACGTGACGATCCTTCAGCTCGGCGCAGAGGACGTCGATCACTTCCTCCAGCGGCTCGATCCGGATCGCCGACTTCATGTCGCTGTCGCGGAAGGAAATCACCGCGAGCTCGAGAATCTCGGTGATCGCCGCGTTTATCGTCTCAAGCTCCTGCTTCGCGCCGTCCGAAAAGACGATCGACTGCCGCGAGATCTTCTCGGCGAGCTCGCAGAGGTTCATCGAGTGATCCGAGATCCGCTCGAAGTCTCCGACCGAGTGGATGTACATCGACGCGCGGTAGCTCTCCTTTTCGGGCAGATTCAGGCGGCTGATCTCGACAAGATACGAACCGAGCGAGTCCTCGTATTCGTCGGCGAGATTCTCGTTCTCCTCGATCCTGCGTCCGAGCCGCTCGTCGTATTTCGACTGGAGCTTCATAGCGGTCGTGATGTTGTAGAGATCCATCTCTGCCATGTGCGAAATGACCGTGTGGCACTGATTCAGCGCGTATTCGGGAGTCGCGAGGAAGCGTTTATCGATGAGTTCAAGCATTTTGTCGCCGTGCTCTTCCTTCTTGTCGTCGCGGACGGTAAAGATCGTAAGCCGTTCGAGCATCTTCGTGAAGGGGAACAGGACGATCGTCGCCGAGACGTTGAAGAGCGTGTTTATCGTCGCGATTCCGAACATCGTCGCGTTCTGAGCCATGAAGTCAAAGCCGAAAATCGCGTCAAGACCGTAGAAGAGCGGGACGATTATTATCGTGCGTAAAATATTGTAGTAAAGATAAATGAAGGCTGTCCGTTTGCCTCCGGCGTTCGCGCCGATCGACGAGATCATGACCGGCATGCTCGCACCGATTCCGATTCCCAGAATCAGCGGAACGACCGCCGAATAGGGCATGATTCCCGACAGCGCGAGAGCCTGCATGATACCGACCGAGGCCGACGACGACTGCGTGACGGTCGTCATCAGCGTTCCGAAGAGGATTCCGAGGAAGGGATTCGAGAAAAGCGTGATGAAGCTTATGAACTCGGGCATTTCGGCCAGCGGCTCGGCGGCCTGCGACATATTCGACATTCCGACCATCAGCGTTCCGAAGCCTAAGATAATCTTTCCGATATTCTGCTTTTTCGTGTCTTTTATGAAGACGACCAGCACGGTTCCGACGAGGACGAGAACCGGAGCGAAGGTTGAGGGCTTCAGGAACTCGAAAAAGAGCGAGTCGCCGCTGATATCGGCCAGACACAGCACCCATCCGGTCATCGTCGTGCCGATATTCGCGCCCATGATTATTCCGACGGCGTTAGTCAGCTTCATGATTCCCGAGTTGACGAAGCCGACGACCATGACGGTTGTCGCCGACGAACTCTGGATTACCGCGGTCACGACCGTACCGAGAATTATTCCCTTAAGCGGCGTTCCGGCGAGCTTTTCGAGGATCGCCTCAAGCTTTGATCCGGCCGCGCTCTTGAGCCCGGACCCCATGAGCGACATTCCGTAGAGGAAAAATCCCAGTCCGCCGAACAGGATTATCAGGTCAAAAATATCCATTACTTACTCCGATTTTACAAAAATTCATTCTTCCACGATTATATTATACCGTATAAGCCGCTTAATGTCAATGAAAATTACCCGGATTTTACACAGAACTTACATTGCGGCGGGGAGTACGCAAAAAATCCGCCACCCATAAGATGGTGGCGGACATGATTATTTGATTGTCTCGCTGTTATTCAGCACCGACGCACTGCGGGGAGCCCCCGCGGGCAGACATCGCGCGTTTTGTTTTCACTGCAATTCAGTTTATCCCCCGCGTCCGCGCCTCCTCCGTCGGCTTACTCCTCAAAAAACGGCCGCCGCGAATCCGGACAGCCGTTTTTATTATTTGATTGTCTCGCTGTTATTCAGCACCGACGCACTGTAGATGAACAGCACGTCCGAGTTCTCGAAATCGATGAATCTCCCGAGCACTTCGGGCATCAGATACCGGATGTCGACGACCGTGACCTTCTTCCAGCCCTCGAAAAGAAGCGGCGAAAGACTGCTTCCGAACGAGTCGCGGATGATCACGAGCGAGCGGTCGTTCCCGGCGTCCGGATTCCCGATCGTCAGAAGCGACTTCGAACCCGAGAGGAACATCTCGTAAGGGTCGCGCCCGTCGGCAAGCGAAAGCTCGTAGACCGGGATCTCACGCCCAGTCTCGGCGTCGGAAACCTTCAGATTTTCAAGAAAATCGTTCGTCAGATAGGTCAGCCTGTCGGGACTCAGACTCAGAGCCGAACGCCCGCGATAAACTCCGTAGAACGGCGTGTCGAGCGTAACCTCGCGGTATTCGGCCGAAAGCTCAACGCCCATCGCCGACGCGATTTTCTTTGCCACCGGGAGAATTTTCTCCTGACTCCAGTGCGTGTCGGTCTTGTAGAAGTCCGAAATGTCGAGTAAATCGGCGATCTCAATCTCCCGCGCGCCCTGAATCTCCGACGCGAAAAGCGACCTCAGATCATCGAAATCGTACGCCGGATAGCCGTTCGCCTTCGCTAAAAACGCGTTCTTGTCGGGAATCACGGCGAAATACGCCTTCGAATTTCCCTTGACATAGTTTGAAATCACGTAGTTCACGCGTCCGGCCGCGTACGAGACCTTGCTCTCAGAGAGCGGATAATCGATCTCGGAGGCCGATCCGTCGACGATGTAGACGTTGTGATTGTCGAGCTGACGAAGCACGCCGATCGCCGTCGAGGCCTTTATCGAGCGGAAAATATCGCGGAGCGGAAACTGATCGGTCGCGTATGAGTCGAATTTTGACGAGAAAGCCGGGTCAAGCGGCGAAACGGTCGGAAACTGCGCCAAAAGCCGTCTTTCCGAAACCGACGACTCGTCAGGCTTCTTGAGATACGCCGCGCCCGAAAATCCCGCGACAAAGGCTCCGGTGAGAATGAGCGTCAGTAAGTTTCTTATCTTCATTTTTCACCTCAGAAGCGGAAATAGAGGAACGGACTGTAGGATCCGTCGACCATATACGCCGTGCAGACGGCGAGCAGGATGACGAGTCCGAGCGGTTCGACGACAGAGAAGATCTTCGCGCCGGCCTTCGTTTTGTCAAGCTTTCTGAAAACCGCCGCCGGAAGCGGGGTCGAGCCGATGACCGAAATTATCAGCACGAAAAGATTGCTCCGTAAAAGATAGAGAGCCATCGGATCCGAAAGCGTCGCCGCGCCGCCGAACATCGAGCCGATCGCGCCGAACGCCGCCGAAACGCTCTCGGCGTCGAAAATCACGAAGCTGACGATCACGAGAAGCATCACGTAAACGTGCGAAAGCACGCGGCTCTTCTTCAGATACTTTAAGAGCCAGAGCTTCTCGATCATCAGGAAAACCGCGAAAAAGACGCCCCACAGCACGAAATTCCAAGCCGCGCCGTGCCAGAGTCCGGTCGCCATCCAGACGACCGCGATGTTGAAGATCCACCTCGGCTTTGAGACGCGGTTGCCGCCGAGCGGGATATAGAGGTAATCCCTGAACCACCCGCCGAGCGTCATGTGCCATCTCCGCCAGAACTCGGTGACGCTTCCCGAAATGAACGGATGATCGAAATTCTCCGGGAAATTGAACCCAAGGAGCTTTCCGAGTCCGATCGCCATGTCGGAGTAGCCCGAGAAATCAAAGTAGATCTGTAAAGTGCAGGTTATCGCGTAGAGCCACCAGAAGAGCAGCGACTTTTCGTCGGCCGACTTGAAGTCCGCGACGATCACGCCGAGAACGTCGGCGATCAGAAGCTTTTTCGAAAGTCCGAGGACGAATCTCCGCGCGCCGTAAGCGAGGCCTTCCGACGTCAGAACGCGGTCGTGAAGCTCGGCCTCAACGTCGGAATAGCGCACGATAGGCCCTGCGATAAGCTGCGGGAACATCGTGATATACATCGCGAGATCGATGAAATTCCGCTGCGCCTTCGTGTCGCCGCGCCAGACGTCGACGACGTAGCTGGCGATCTGGAAGGTATAGAAGCTGATTCCGATCGGCAGAACCGCCTTTGTGAGCGGAATCGAAAGCCCGGTCAGCGAGTTTACGCTGCCGATGAAGAAGTCGGCGTACTTGAAGTAGCCGAGCGACAGGAACGACAAAGTCACCGAGACCGCCATTACCGCCTTTGCCGCCTTCGGGAATTTCTCAATGAGAATCCCCGCGGCAAAGCTCTGCGCGACGGTTATGATCATCAGAATGATCAGCCGCGGCTCTCCCCAGGCGTAGAATACGAGACTCGCCAGCAAAAGAACGCTGTTCTTGAGAATCTTCGGCGAGAGATAGTAGAGTAAAAGTACTACGGGGAGAAAATAATACAGGAACGGAATTCCCGAGAAGACCATCTTTACTGGATCGCTTCGTCAAAGCTTACTGTCGCGTCGGGATAAGCGGCGACGATCTTGTCGCGGAATGTGTCGATGAGTTCCTCAAATCCGAACGCCGAGACGACTATCGAGCCGACACTGACAACAATCAGCTTGTCCGGGAATCCGCACATCCAGTGACGTGCCTGAATGTCGTCGCGGATCGCCTTGGCGATATCGGCCGCGTCGGAAGCGTCCTTGAGGTGGTACGCGCCGGCCGAGAAGGTGTTGAGGTTCATCATGTGGAAGAGCGAAGCCACACTGTCGATCTTGTCGGCCGAACCTTCGGGATAGCCGAGCAGACGGTCGATTTCCGACGCGTTGAACTCGAACTTGCCGGGTGCGTCGTCAACGAGATTTCCGTCGCCGTTTCCGCCCGATGCCGGGAACTTTTCGTCGTCAGAGTAGGAATCCCAGATTCCGTTCAGGAATTTGAGCGGATCCGAGGTGGCCTCAGAAGCCGTTCCCTGATCCGTCGTGGTGTCGGAGGGATTGTCGGGGTTCTGGGAATTGTTTCCACAGGCCGTGACGCCGACGAGCAGCGCGGCCGCGATGAGAAGCGCGGTGATTTTCTTGAGTTTCATTTTTCTATTTTCCTTTCGGTTTTTAAGTAGTATTGCCGGTATTCTGTCAGTTAATACCTTAAGTCTAAAATCAGCGGAGAATAAACTCCGTCCGCAAAGACCGTAAAGAGTATAACATATCAAGCGCAAAAATTCAAGTCTCCGCGCTTAAGTTTTTGTAAAGATTGCGGAAATCGTGTGTGAACTTCCCGGCTGTCCGTTCTTTTTCGCGCGCGGCGATCGGGAGGGCAAGCCCATCGTCTACAAGTGTCGCACAAATCAAGCCGTCCGTCCATTTTTCGTGAGGTGAGCCGCAGGCGAACGGGTGAAGGAGTAACCGCGTAGCGGTAACTCCTGAATCCCTCCTGACAGAACCGAGATAAACACATTCGCACCAACTGACCCTGACGTAAGAGTGCAGGGCCGCGCCCTGCCGTGAGGTGAGCCGCAGGCGAACGGGTGAAGGAGTAACCGCGTAGCGGTAACTCCTGAATCCCTCCTGACAGAACCGAGATAAACATATCCGCACCAACTGACCCTGACGTTTGCCCGCGGCGGCTCGCCGCTCTGACGTCTGCCCGCGGCGGCTCGCCGCAAAAAGCAGCACCTGTTGCCAGATGCTGCCAAAGGGGGTTGGATGACCGCCTGAAACGGTTGCTTTTTTAGGTTGAATGGGAATTCGTCCCTCCAACACTAATATTATATCACACACCCGCGAAAATGTCAAGGGTATTTACGTTTTTTCTGATTATTCGTCGCTTTCCGGTAAAATCGCGGATTCGTCCTCAATTTTTTCTACATTTTTCACATTCTTCACGGCAATTTTCGCCTTCGAAAAGTCGAAACGTTTGTAGTAAATGAACATAGCGCAGGCGCAGACCATCCAGCCGACCGGATAACCGAATCCGACCGGAAGAAGCTCGTTCGAAATAAAGGTTGACATCACGTAAAGATAGATCTGCCGCACCCCGATGAACGCCGAAAGCATGATGATCATCGGCGCGCGCGTGTTACCCGCGCCGCGGAGCGACGCCGAGAAAATCTGATTCACCGAACAGAAAAGATAGAACGGCGTGATGAGATGAAGAAGCGATACCGCCTCCGCCACAACGCCCGGATCCGGATTGAATACCGCCGCCAGCGGCCGCGCGAAAATCTCAACCGAAATTATGATCGCAAGACTCGTTAAGGTCGACATAAGCCACGCGAGCCTCGTTCCCTCTTTCGCGCGCTTTATGTTCCCGAGTCCCAGGTTCTGACCGACAAAGGTCGTCGCCGCCATCGAAAGCGACTGCACCGGCAGGAAGATGAACATATCCACCTTCGAATAGGTCGTCCAGCCGCCCAGATTCGTCGCCTGATCGCCGTTTACGTTGCCTATGTAGGACTGCACGAAGACGTTCGCAAAGGCCGTCAGTGCCATCTGTAAGGCCGACGGAATGCCGATCGCGATGATCTTCCCCAGCATATCAAAATCACATTTCAGCTCGCGCATCGAAAGCTTTACCCACGAATCGCTTCTTATCAGCACAAACATCGTCAGTGCCGCCGAAAGCCACTGCGCGATTATCGTCGCCCACGCGACTCCCGCCGCGCCCCAGTCAAACGCCATTACAAACACAAGATCAAGCACCGTGTTCGTCACCGCCGAGACGATCAGGAATAACAGCGGCCGCTGTGAGTCGCCCACCGCACGTAAGATTCCCGCGCCCATATTGTAGAGCATCAGTCCGATAACGCCCGAGAAATATATCGTCAGATACTGCCTTGCGAACGGATAAATGTCCGACGACGTGTCGCGCAGCATCAGCTTCAGCATCAAAGGTGCCATCGTCACGCCGACAATCGTGAATACCACGCCCATCACAAGCGTCATCACCATCGCCGTGTGAACCGCCTTCCGGACGCCCTCGCTGTTCTTCGCGCCAAAATTCTGCGAGATTATGACTCCCGCTCCGGTCGCAAGTCCCGAAAAGAACCCGATCAGAATGTTGATGATCGGCCCCACGCTTCCGACCGCGGCGTACGCCCCGGTCTCTCCGGTCTGCCCGATGACCCATGTGTCTACCATATTATATAACTGCTGGAAAAGGTTTCCCACCAGCAGCGGAAGCGCGAATTTCAGAAGATTCCCGGCAATGCTTCCGGTCGTCATGTCAAGCTCGCGTTTTTTCCCTGAGATAAATCTTTTTACGCCAGTCAAAATCAAATCAGCTCCTTCGCTTTCGCAAGTCTAGATATTATAACACACTTTTTCGGAAATTGCAACATTTCATTAAGAATATGAACCTAAAAATCGTCAAAAAAACGGAAACCGGCCAAAAAGCCGATTTCCGGATTCGATTTTTCAAAAAGGTTTCGTGAAACGGGCGGGAGGGGCAAGCCCCGCAAAGATCGTGTCTGCCCTCACGCCGTTTTTTCCCTTTAGGTGAGGGCGGCAGCCCGAACGGGGTTCGGAGTAACCGCATAGCGGTGACTCCGAACCCCTCCTGACAGAACCGAAACAAACCAATCCGCACAAACTAACCCTGACGTCTGCCAGCGGCGGCTCGCCGCTTACTGTAAAGGTTCTCCATTTTTGTCAAAAAGCGGGAGCTTCTGAACGTAGGTTATGTCCGGACGGTCGATCGCGTCGCCCTCCGCAAGAATCGCCATGCGGCCGACTATCTCACCACCCGACTGCTCGACAAGCGCCTCAAGCGCGTGAAGCGACTCGCCAGTCGAAATGACGTCATCAACGATAAGCACACGCTTGCCGCGCATACGGTCAACGTCGGTCTGGTCGATGTAGAGCGTCTGAACCTTCGCTGTCGTGATCGACTTGACCTCGGTCTTGATCACGTTCTTCATGTAGAGCTTCGGAGCCTTGCGCGCGAGAATGTAGGTGTTCTTGCCCGACTGACGCGCCATTTCGTGCGCCAGCGGAATTCCCTTCGACTCGGCCGTCACCATGATGTCAAAATCCGGTGCCTTGTCGAGAAGTGCCTTTGCCGATACCTCGGTCATCTCAACGTCGCCGAAAATCACGAACGCGCCGATGTAAAGATCATCGGTCAGCCGGCAGAGCGGCAGATCACGCTTGACGCCGGCAACGTCAATCGTATAAAATTCCTTCATAAACAAAATCGTCTCCAATCACAAAAATCAATGACAAATTATATTATATCACATCCGGCGAAAAAAGAAAAGTGTTTTTTGAAAATTTAGGTAAATTTTTTATGTACTTTTTTGCCGAAACCCCTTGCATTTTCGCGAAAGGTGTGCTATAATAAGAAAGCAATCAATCTTTTCCATATTATCTTTATTTTTCGAAAGGAGTTTCCCAACATGGAAAAATTTTTCAAGCTCAAGGAGCACGGCACAAACGTTCGTACAGAACTCATGGCCGGACTCACCACCTTCTTCGCGATGGTCTACATTCTTATGGTCAACGCGAATATGTTCGCTAACCCGTTCGGCGACGGAACCCCCGTTCTCGGCGTGTCCTACGGCGCGATCTACATCGCAACCGCAATTTCCGCGGTCATCGGAACCGTACTCATCGGTCTCCTCTCAAACCTTCCTCTCGCTCAGGCAAGCGGAATGGGACTCAACGCGTTCTTTGTCTACACCTGCTGCGTGGGCTTCGGTCTCACCTACGCCAACGCGCTCGTTCTCGTCCTCATTGACGGCGTGGTCTTCATCATCCTCACCGTCACCGGACTCAGAAAGAAGATATTCACCGCGATCCCTGACGCGGTCCGTAAAACCATCCCCGCCGGAATCGGCCTCTTCATCGCGTTCCTCGGTCTCCAGAACGCGAAGATCGTCATCCCGTCCACCTCGACCGGCGTCACGCTCGGCTCGTTCAACCTCCTCGCAGTCTCGTGGGGCGAAGTCATGCCGATGCTCGTGACCCTCGCGGCTGTCATCGCTATCGCGGTCATGTCTCACAAGAACGTCCGCGGCGCGGTTCTCTGGGGCATCCTCGGCGGCGCGGCTCTCTACTACCTCCTCGGACTCACCGTCCCCGGCTTCTATGCAAGCTTCGGTTTCTCGATGACCAGCCCCTTCACCGCTTTCGGTGAGTTCGGCTCGCAGGCCTTCCTCAAGGTCTTCACCGAGGGCTTCGACTTCTCGGCTTACGCGGCGGCTCACGGCTCCGCTAACCTCGTTCTCATGATCCTCACCACCGCTCTCGCGTTCTGCATGGTCGATATGTTCGATACCATCGGTACTCTCTACGGTGCCTGCGCGCGCGGAAATATGCTCACCGACAAGGGTGAGGTCCCGAACATGGACAAGGCAATGCTCGCCGACGCTATCGCTACCACCACCGGCGCGATCTGCGGAACCTCCACTGTCACCACCTTCGTCGAGTCCTCCGCGGGTGTCGCTGAAGGCGGCCGCACCGGACTTTCGTCGATGTTCACCGCGCTCTTCTTCTTCATCGCGATGTTCCTCTCGCCTGTCGCTCAGCTCATCCCCGGATGCGCTACCGCGGCCGCTCTCATCTACGTCGGCGTCCTCATGATGGCCTGCGTCAAGGAGATCGACTGGCACTCGGCTGACGTCGCCGTTCCCGCTTTCCTCACCATGGCCATGATGCCCTTCTCCTACAACATTTCGTACGGCATCGCGTTCGGCCTGATCTCGTATGTCGCGATCAAGCTCTTCACCGGCAAGGTCAAGGAAATCAAGATCGGCACTTGGGTCATCACGATCCTCTTCTTCCTCATGCTCTTCCTCACCCACTGAGTCAAGCAAAAATCGCTCCGGGAATCCCGGAGCGATTTTTTATATTATATCCTTAACGTTTTCCTGAATCTTCGCCGCGACCTCGGGACGGTTCATCGAATAGATGTGAACTGCGTTGATTCCGTTCGCGAAAAGATCGATGATCTGCTCGGTCGCGTATGCGATTCCGGCCTGAAGCATCGCCGCCGGATTGTCGCCGTAACGCTCGACGATCCGGATGAACCGCTGCGGAAGCGACGTTCCCGAGATCGCGCAGATGCGTTTTATCGACTTCGCGTTCGTCACCGGCATGATTCCCGCCACGACCGGGACGTCAACTCCGGCCTTCCTGAGCCGCCAGAGGAAATTGTAGAGAATGTTGTTGTCGAAAAACATCTGCGTCGTCAGAAATTCGCATCCCGCCTCGACTTTTATCCGCAGAGCCTCGATGTCGGCCGCCGAGTTCAGGCTGTCCGGATGCGATTCGGGATAGCACGCGCCGCCGACGCAGAACCCGCCGAACTCGCGGATCTCGTCCGCCAGCTCCGACGCGTAGTGATATTCGAGCTTCGTCATATCAAAATCCTTCGGAATATCGCCGCGGAGCGCAAGAATGTTCTCGATCCCGCGCGATTTCAGGTCGAAAAGCCTTTCGCGGATTGTCGAATGAGTCGACGAAATGCAGGAAAGATGCGCCAGCGGCGTCACCCCGAGCGAAAGAATCCGCGACGCGATATCGGCCGTGAACGCCGAGGTTCCGCCGCCTGCGCCGTAAGTGACGCTCATATAGCTCGGCTTCAGCGCGGCGATCGCGCCCGCCGCCGACATCACGCTCTCAAAATTGTCGCTCGTTTTCGGCGGAAAGACCTCAAATGAGAGACTCGGACGCCCGCCCTCGATAATTTCCTTTATTTTCATCCGACAAACTTTTCCTTTCCTTTCGCGGATCCGACATTTTTCGCGAGCCGCGTTTTGAAATATTATATCATTTTTTCATGAAGAAATCAAGCGAAAACTATTGCAAATTTTCAAAAATGTGGTATAATATAAGGAGAGGAAAACATTCCGGCGTATTTTGCGTCTTTATTTTGTGAAAGGAGCGGCCATGAACGACGAGACAATTATAGAACTTTATTTCGCGCGGAACGAAAACGCGCTGATCGAAACCGATCGTTCGTACGGCAAATTCTGCCGCCGGATCGCGAAAAATATCCTCGAACTTGACGAAGACGCCGAGGAATGCGTCAACGACACCTATCTGAAGGCGTGGAACAGCATCCCGCCGACCCGTCCCGACTCTTTGAAGGCCTTTCTCGGCCGGATCGCGCGGAACCTTTCGCTCAGCCGATACCGGAAAAATCACGCCGGAAAGCGCGGCGTCCCGGTGCTTCTGTCCGAAATCGGCGAATGCGTCCCCGAACCGTCGCACGACGGCGATTTTGACGAGCGTCAGCTTGTTCGCACGATAAACGATTGGCTCAGATCGCTGCCCGACGAGGATCGCGCGCTCTTCGTCCGCCGGTATTTTTCGGGCGACGAGGTCAAAAAGCTCGCAAGGCTCGTCGGCATAACCGAAAACGCAATGGCTCAGCGAATGCTTAAGCTCCGGAAAAAGCTCAAAGAAAAACTTGAAAGCGAGGGCTTTTCTGTATGACTTCGGATAAATTTTATGAACTTTTCGGTGAAATCGATTCAGATATCGTCGATTTTGCCGAAAATTACAAATTCAAAAAGAAGATAAACCTACGTCCGTTTCTGAAATTCGGAGCGGTCGCGGCGGTCGTCGCGATAGTCGTCTGCCTTACTCCGGTCGGAAATCTGCTGAGCTTCGTTCTCGGCGGCGCGGGTTTTGCGACAGACAGTGCCTCGCCCGAAGCGACCGGAGTCACCGAAACCGGGATGATCAGCGGCGATCAGAACGAATGCGCCACCCCGACCTGCCTTCTCATTGAGGTAAGCGGCAAATCCGCCGCGAAGCTGACGATAAGCCGCGCCGAAAACATCACGGTAATCGGCATGGAACCGACCGGAAATTCGCTTGAATTCAGGGTCGACGCGAATGAATCGGGCTGGACTGCGTGGATTATCGTCAGCGGAGACGCCGACGATTTCGACTTCGAATTCACCGATCCCGACACCGGAAAACCGATTGAAATTGAGACAAAATCGCAAACAATCATGGCGTCGGAAATCGAAAAGTACAAAAAAGACACACCATAAATATCGCTGAAACTAGTTTCACAGCACGCTATTGAAAGGAAGAAAAACAATGCTCGAAAACGGAAAAATCTACATGGGACTCGCCAAAGACAGTGAAGAAAGCACGCCCGAGAAAGTCTATATGCAGCTCTCGCAAGCCAACCGTCACGGACTCATCGCCGGGGCGAGCGGAACCGGAAAAACGATCACGATGAAGGTCATGGCCGAGTCATTTTCGGCGGCCGGAGTTCCGGTTTTCCTCTGCGACGTCAAGGGCGACGTCTCGGGAATCTGCGAGCCGGGCGTCGACAACGCCGGGATGCAGAAGCGGATCGACAAGTTCGGAATCCGCGAAAGCTTCGAATACCGCGCGTTTCCTACCGTTTTCTACGATATTTACGGCAAAGGCGGCCATCCGGTGCGTACGACGGTATCGGATCTCGGCCCCTCCCTGCTCTCGCAGATACTCGGACTGACCGAGGTTCAGGAGGGCGTTCTCAACACGATTTTCCGCATCGCCGACGACAAGGGACTGAAGATTATCGACATGAAGGATCTCCGCGCCGTGATCAATTTCGTCGCCGAACACCGCTCCGAGTACACGATTCAGTACGGAAACATGGCCGCGCAGAGCATCGGCGCGATCACCCGTTCGCTGATCCCGCTTGAGGAACAGGGCGGTGAAACTTTTTTCGGCGAGCCGGCGATTGACATAAAAGATTGGATCCGGACGGCTCCCGACGGCCGCGGTTTCGTGAACGTTTTGCACTGTGTCGACGTGATAAAATATCCCAAATTATATTCAACGTTTATTCTCTGGATGATGGCCGAGCTTTTCGAGGAACTGCCCGAAGTCGGCGACCTCGACAAGCCGAAGCTCGTGTTTTTCTTCGACGAGGCGCATCTTCTCTTCAAAGACGCGCCGAAACCGCTCATTTCGAAGATCGAACAGACGGTGAAGCTGATCCGCTCGAAGGGCGTCGGCATCTATTTCGTCACGCAGTCGCCGTCCGACATACCCGACAGCGTTCTCGCACAGTTGTCGAATCGCGTTCAGCACGCTCTCCGCGCTTACACGCCGTCCGAGCAGAAAGCGGTCAAGGCGGCCGCGCAGACCTTCCGCACGAACCCGGCATTCAAGACCGAAAGCGTGATCATGGAACTTGGAACCGGCGAGGCTCTGACGTCCTTCCTAGACGAAAAAGGCATACCGCAGATCGTCCGCAAAACGGCGGTGATTTGCCCGGAAAGCCTGATGGCACCGGCATCTTCGGCCGCGAAGGAGCACGTTATGCGCACGTCTCCGGTCGCCGGAAAGTATGAAAATTACATAGACAACGAGAGCGCGTACGAGGTTCTCGAAAAGCGTTCGAAAGAAGACGCCGAGCGCGCCGAGCTTGAGCGTCAGCGCGCCGAGCTCGAAGCCGAGAAGGAAAAATTCGCCAAGGAAAAAGAAAAAGCGGCCGCCGACGCCGCGAAAAAGGCAGAAAAAGAAGCCGCTAAAAAGCAGGCCGCAAAGGAAAAAGCCGCCGAACGCCGCAAAAACAAAATCGAAACGCAGCTGATCAGCACCGGTGGCTCCCTACTCCGCCGCGGTCTTCTCTCGATTCTGAAAAAGAAATAATAACACGTTATCGATCAACAAAACCCGATCCGGAAATCATCGGATCGGGTTTATTTTTTTCACTTTATGGAAATAGTTTCATCCGAAATATTGAGCGAAACCGAGAAGAATTTCTTCATCGCGCGGATCATGAAATCGGTGTCAGCCGCGCCCGCCGTTTCGTATGACGAGTGCATCGCGAGCTGCGCGATTCCGATGTCGACCGCGTTCATCGAGATCTGAGAATTGGAAATATTTCCAAGAGTCGATCCGCCGCGCATATCCGAGCGGTTGCAGAAGATTTGCAATGGAACGTCGACCGACTTGCAGATTTCTCTGAATATTGCGGCGGATACGCCATCTGTCGTATAAAGCTGAGCCGCGTTGTATTTCATGACGACGCCGCAGTTCAGCACCGGACGGTGAGTCGGATCGGCAAGCTCCGAATGATTCGGATGAACCGCGTGCGCGTTGTCGGCCGAAAGCATCATCGACCGCGCGACCATGCAGTGGAACTCCTCTTCCGAGAATCCGAGCGAACGCGAAATCCGTGATAAAACGTCATACAGGAAAGTCGACGCCGCGCCTTGTTTCGTGGCACTGCCGACCTCTTCGTTGTCCGCGATGAAGAGCACCGATATGGATTTTCCGGCATCGGCTTCGAGGAATGCCTGCGTCGACGAAAACGCGCACTGGAGATCGTCGAGCTTCGGAGACGAGATGAATTCTCCGTCCGCGCCCCAGATTGTCGGCTCCTGACGATTGACAAGGAAGAGGTCGTGGCCGATTATTTCATCGGCCGAAACTCCCGCCGACTTCGCGACATCGGCAAGGAAACGCCCCTTTTTCTCCTTCCCGCCATAGAGCGGCACGAGGTCGATCGCCGGGTTGTATGCAAGTCCGTTGTTCGGATTCTGCATATGGATCGCCACGTGAGGGATTAAAACAAGCGGTTCTGTCGAAACAAGTTTCGTTTCAATGCCCTTTTCAGAGCGAATCAGCAGCCTTCCAGCGATCGATAGCGGACGATCGAACCACGAATCGAGGATCATTCCGCCGTAACGCTCAGTATTTATCCGCACATAACTTCCGCCCTCAAGCTCGGGATTGTCCTTGATTTTGAAGGTCGGCGAGTCGGAATGCGACGCCGTGACCATGAATCCGCCGTCGATTTCCTCGGGAATTCTGACCGCCACGAGCGACGATCCGTTTCTCGTGACGAAACAAGTTTCACCACGGTTTACGTTCCATTTTTGGAATTCAGAGAGTCGTTTCACACCCGATTTTTCGAGCGTGTCCGAGACGTTTTTAATCGCGTGGAAGCAGCTCGGCGACGATTTTATAAAATCAAATAATTGCTCGTTTCTGTTCATTTCACATTTTCCTTCTGAATATTTTACACATTGTTCATTTAAGGGTGATCTCCACATAGCAGTTCAAGCTCCTCGGTTGACAATTCACGCCATTCGCCGGGCTTGAGCGACTCGTCAAGCTCTAAACCGCCGAGTTTTACGCGTTTCAGATTGAAAACGCGGCATCCAACCGACTTGATCATCAGCTTGACCTGATGTTTTTTGCCTTCGGTTATCGTCAGATATCCAGATGTTACCATCCCTTCCGGATTTTTCAGCCATTTTGCCCGATGCTGAGGCGGAATGAATTCCTTTGCTTCACGAACCTTGCAATGCCCGACCAGTTCAAACTTCGCCGGAGCCGAAATGTGATCCTTGTGATAGAGCACGATTCCGTTTTCAAGCGCGCGCGCCTTCTCGTCGTCGATAAATCCAAGCGCGCGGAAAAAATACCGCTTTTCGACGTGACGCTTCGGCTGCATCAGACGATTGTCGAGTTTCCCGTCGTCGGTAATTATCAAAAGCCCTTCCGTGTCGATGTCAAGCCGCCCAACCGGATGCAAAAGCTCGCGCCACTCCTCCGGAAAATAGTCCATGACCGTCATTTTATCCGAATCTCGGCGTGCTGTGATGCAATTTTTCGGCTTGTTGAACATATAATAAACAGACATTTGCTACCTGAAAATATACCGACAAAGCCGGATCATCGCTGACCCGGCTTGATCCGGCATTATTCTACAATATTATATCTCAGGAATACTGATCGCGACCTCGCGTCCAAGCTCGCTCGAACGCATGATTCCGTCGATGATCGCCTGATTCTTGATGATCTGGCTGGTCGGCACCGGAGCCTTGCCGCCGTTTCTGATCGCGTCGATGAACGAACCGACCTTGCGATCCCACAGACTACCGTCGTGCGGACCGTCTCTGAGAATCGGCACCTGATATTCAATGCTCTGGCCAGCGCACTCGCTATAAATCGTCATCGGGCCGCCGACCGAGCCGTTCCAGCAGTCGGTCGAGGGGATTCTGAGTCCCGCCTTCGTGCCGAGAATGATCGTGTCGCCGGGGGTGTTGAGGTTCATCGCCCACGAAATGCGGAAATCGAGCATGATTCCGCCTTCAAGACGGATGAACGCACCCGCGAAGTCGTCGACGCCGAACGCCGCCGCGATTTTTTCGGGGTCACTCTGTCTGTAGCGGTAGGTTTCGGGGTTCTTTCCGAAGAAATCGGTCTTGAAACCGCTGACCGTCAGGGGCGTCGGGTAGCCGATCGCGTTCAGAACCATGTCGAGCGAGTAGCATCCGATGTCGCCGAGCGCGCCGACGCCGGCCGTGTCGTCCTGAATGAAGGTCGTCTTCGAAGCCGAAGCCGGGATTCCACGGCGGCGTCCGCCGCCGGTCTGGATATAGTAGACCTGACCAAGCTCGCCGGACTCGACGATCCGCTTGATCTGCTGCATATTTTTGTCAAATCTGGGCTGGAATCCGACGGTGAGAATCTTTCCGCTCTCCTTTTCGGCGCGGCACATCTCGACGGCCTCGTCGAGCGTGACCGAGAACGGCTTTTCGAGAAGGACATTCACGCCTTTCTTCAGCGCGTAAATCGTCGGAGCGGCGTGCTGACGGTTGTATGTACAAACCGAAACGCCGTCAAGCTGCTCCTTATCGAGCATTTCTTCGTGATTTTCGTATATTTTCGCGCCTTCAATGCCAAATTCCTTGGCGAAAGCGGCAGCTTTTCCGGGAACGATATCGCAGAACGCGACAAATTCTACATCAGTACGATTCTTGTACGCACTCATATGCGCGTGAGCGATTCCGCCCGTACCGATGATTCCGATACGAATCTTATCCATTTCAAACACCTCGCGGTAAGTTAAAATCAGGAATTTCCGCCATGCGGCACCCTTGACAATATTCTACCACATTTTGTTCGGAATGTCAAGCCTTTTTTACAAATTTTCTAACTTTTTTTGTGATTCACGTCTTCCGCGCTCACATTGCGAAGCTGCGGCCGTCGACGTCTGTCGTGCCAATCCGCTTGTTTATTTCGGAAACCATCGCGTCGTTCGGCTCGAATCGCACCTCGATGAGGTTTTCGCCGTCGCGGAAGAGGAGGATCCACTGGTTTTCCTTGCCCATATTCTGGCAATAATTGAATCTGTTGGCGGTTTTTCCATATTTTTTCTGAAATTCAGGCTCGTCAATCAGCTTAAAAATCGCTTCTACTTTAGTCAAAGCGACGTGGCAGACCTTCGCCTCGCGGCTTCCCTGCGACTTGAAAATCATCAGATCGGTCGTTCCGTCGTCGCCGTCTTCGAGGACGTAGCGGAATTTCGAAAGTCCGTAGCGGATCAGAATCTGAAGCCCGACGACCATAAGCCCGATCGCGGCGATCTGAACGACCGCGCGGAACGCGAATTCGAAGGCCGACGTCATCCATAAAAGCACCGCGAAGACCATGATTATAAATGAAATTTTACGTGCTTTCCCGTTTTCCTTTGGGATATATGTCATATTATGCCTCCGATTGTTAAATTTCGCCGTGTGATAAGTAAATGTTTCCGTTCGTAATTTCAAGGATTCCGAACGAATTCACGCCGTCCGTCGGCAGTGCGATGCTGCCGGGATTGAAGATCCGGAGCGGTTTTTTTCCGTCCTCAGCCGGGAGATATAAATCGGTTCGTCTGTGCGTGTGACCGTACAAAAGCAGGTCCGCGCCGACCGATCTTGCGTGATTATTCACAATATTTCCGGTTGATTTCACCATAAATTTGTGGCCATGCACAATCAGAATCTTGATTCCCTCGAATTCGAAGCTCTTCTCGAAGGTATCAAAATCGGCCAGATCGACTCCCGTGTCGCAGTTTCCCGCGACCGCGTAGAGCGGAAGCCCGACCTCCTTAGCCAGCGAAACCGCGCTTTTCAGACCGTCGCCGAGGAAAAAAATCCCGTCAAGCTTCGTCCCCTGATTGCGCCGCAACGCCTCGCGCATATTCGAAACCGACCCGTGCGAATCGGAAAAAATTATAAACCGCATAAAACCTCCGAATTTTTCGCCGCGCTGACGAATATAAATAGTGTCAGTCGACGAAATTTTAAGTAAACTTTGTATGGATGCCAGAAATTTTCGTTATTTTTCCGGATATTTTCGTCGTTATTCACAGAAAGGATGATTTTTACGCAAATTGACAGAACCCTTCTCGACCAGCTCCTGAGCCTTGACGACCAGACGCTCGCGCGGACGATCGGACTCCTCGCGAATGCCGCCGGGGTCGACCCGCGAAGCGCGAACGCGGCGATTTCGGATCTGCGCTCGGTCCGCGCGAGCCTTGGAAACGCGACCGACGCCGACATTCAGAAGGCGGTCGCGATGCTCGGACCCGACCGCGTGAACGCGATCATGACGATGCTCGGCAGACAAAATGGCTGACGACATAAACGCGCGTCTGAACGCGATCCTGTCCGATCCGGTCGCGCTGTCGCAGGTGATGACCCTCGCAAAGGGGCTGATGGGCGACCAGAATAGTCAGGCGGCAGGCGGGTTTCCAGGTTTTCAGCCGCAGAATCCGACGCCGGATTTTCAAGCGACGCCAAGCGCGTTTTCAGGCGGAAACCCACCCGGAAATCAGTCCGGATTTCCGGAAAATTCCGAAAATCCACTTCCCGTCTCGCTTCCAAAACCGACAAATCAGCCGCAGATGAAGCTCCCGAAGGACGATCGCTGCGAGCTATTGACGGCTCTCAAGCCCTTCCTTCGCGAGTCCAGATCGGACAAAGTCGATATGATGATCCGCGTTCTTCAGATTTCAAAGCTCGCAAGACATCGTTAGGAGGCAAAAATGTACACACGCCTTCCGCCCGAAAACTATTCCGGAACCTTCATCGGGCAGCCGAATAGCCAGAATCAACCGCCGGATGGGCAGTTTCAAGGGCAGAATTGTCCGACAAACTGCCAGTTTCCGCCGCCGCGGGATGAAAATTGTCCGCCAGATCAGCGTCCGCCAGATCAGTGCCAATTCGATCAATGCCCGCCCGCGCCGTGTCCGCCCGACCAGTGCGAAAGGCCGCCCGGACCGCCCTGCGAGCCGCCGAAACCTCCGAAACCGCCCGAAAGCAAAGGCCTGCTCGGCGGACTTTTCGGAAAGCTCGGCGGAATCGAACTCGACGACATTCTGCTCCTCGGGCTGATTTTCCTGCTCGCGAACGGCCGCGGCGATGACTGCGAAAATTCCGACGATCTGCTTCTGATCCTCGGACTGCTGTTTTTTATGGGATTCGGAAAATAAACCGTGTCGGCGGATGAGATTTTTGTTTCATCCGCCGATTTTTATCAGGGTTCGTACAGCTCTTCTTCGCCAAAATCCGAAATATCGGTTGAAAAATCAACCGTTTCGCATGAGTATAGCAAATTTCCGCCATACTTCACCGTCTGACTTATTATGAGGTTGTGAACAAGTGAGACGTAATATTCCTCACGCGTGCCGAGAATCGTGTCCGAATACGCGACGAAATAGACGTTTCCGGCGTCGGAACGGATCATCTCGATTCCGACATCCGCGTATCGCGAAAGAATGTCGCCGAAGTCGGCCGCCGCCGCGGGTTCATCAGACTTCCAATCCGACGCCGCCTCGCTCTCCGTGAGGCCCTCAAGCGGCTGATCGGAGGAGGTTTCGGGTGCCGTTCCGATAGTTTCGTCGGTGTCGAATTCGCGGATTATCGAAGTCAGCACAGAGACCGACGGGAGCCCGGCCTCGCTTTCCGGAGTGACCGAATCATTCCGCGGCACACTGCGCGATTCTCCGCTCTTAACGTCGAGATGATAGACCGAAAATTCGTCGAATATCGCCAGTTCGGTCATGTTCCCATCGTAATTCCTGTATTTTTCGACGCGGTATTTGTCGCCATAGCGGCAGATCACGACCTTCGAATCATCGCCGCCGTAGCTTATCCGGACGGTCTGACGGAAGCCCCGCGGCTCCGGCTCGGAGAGGAGCGCGCCGCGGAGATTTTCGTAGTTGAACTCAAATCCGACGCCCTCGACATCGTCCGGGCGGCCGTTCCGGACAACGCCGGAAAGCGAGGTGTCAAGCCCGTTTTCGGGATCGCCGTCGCCGGTTCCGATGCCGAGAAGCCCGGCGAGCGGACGCGGAATTTCGAGCAACCGCACCGAATACATCCAGAAAAGCACGCCCGCGAAAACCACGAAAAGCACGCACAGTATCAGCACCGTGCCGACGACGCGGCTCCGATCCTCAGGAGTTCTCATTGCGGATTTCGGGCGATTTTTCGGCGGTCTTCACAATTTCGATCGGCTTGTCCGCGATTTCGTCGTCCTTTTTGTCAAATTCAAGTCCCATCTTGCAGCGTTCGTCCGAGCGTCTGACGATGAGGAAATTGATGAGGAAGATCGCGAATCCGGCGACGATCACGACGGCCGCGCGGTAGAAATGCTCCTCGGTGACAAGCAGCGCGGACGCGCCGAGAATTCCGCAGATCGCGTAGAGAATCCGCACCGACTGCTTCTGGTTGAAGCCCATGTCGATGAGACGGTGATGCAGATGCCCGCGGTCAGCCGTGAAGGGCGATTTTCCGTGCAGAATCCGGCGGAGGAAGGCAAACGCCGTGTCGAAGATCGGAAGTCCGAAAATCGAGAGCGGAATCATGAACGAAATGACCGTGTGGAGCTTGAAGACTCCGCTGACCGAGATCACGGCCATCGTGTAGCCGAGGAAAAGCGCACCCGTGTCGCCCATGAAAATCCTTGCCGGGTTCGAGTTGAAGGGCAGGAAGCCGATGCAGGAGCCGACGACGATCGCGGTCAGTATCGCGACATAGAATTCGCCCTTCATGATCATGACGAAGAGAAGCGAGGTTGAGCAGATCGCCGAAACTCCGCAGGCAAGGCCGTCAAGGCCGTCGATGAGGTTGATCGCGTTCGTAAGGCCTACGATCCAGAGTACCGTGATCGGCACCGAGAACGCGCCGAAGCTGATGTAGGTTCCGAAGAAGTTCACGAACTCGACGACGACTCCCTGCGAGACCGCGATCAGCGCGACGCCGATCTGCGCCACAAGCTTTATCCACGCGTTGATGCGGAAAATGTCGTCAATGACGCCGACCGCGACGATCACGAGTCCGCCGAGATAGATCGCGACAAGCTCAGGGCGAAGATCGCAGAATACGAGCGACGAGATGACGAATCCCGCGAAAATCGCGAGTCCGCCGATGCGCGGCGTCGGTTTTTTGTGCATACGACGATTGTCACGCGGGACGTCAATCGCGCCGATGCGGTAAGCGAGTACCGAGACGGCCGGGGTTGTCGTGAAGGCTATCAGTCCGGCGAGGACAAGCGCCACGATGATATATATAAGTTCATTTATCTGCATAATTTTCATTACCGTTCCTTTTGGGATTTACCCTGTTAGACGAGAGACGGAGCGGAAAAGTTCCCTTTTTTCCGAAAGAACTCAGAATTTTTCAGCAATTTCAAAGAAAACTCTTTACCGCGTCGCAGAGATAGCCGACACCGCGGACAATCTGCTCGTCAGACGGGGTGGAATAGTTGAGGCGGAAGCACTGGCTCTTCGCGTCCTGATCGCTGGCGAAGGCCTGTCCGGGGACGACGGCGACCTTCTTTTCCTTGGCCAGCGCGATGAACTCGGGCTGAGGAATGTTGTCGGGGAGGGTACACCAGATGAAGAGTCCGCCCTCGGGACGCGTGTATTTCACGCAGGACGGCATATTTTTGTCAAGCTCAGAGAGCATCAGGCCGCATTTGTGTCTGTAGAGCTTCTGAATTTCGGCGATATGCGCGTCCATGTCGCACTCGGCTATGTAGCGGTGGCAGAGGATCTGGAAGAAGATGTTGGTGTGGACGTCCTCGACCTGCTTCGCGACGACCATCTTCTGGACGACCGGCTCGGGTCCGCAGATGAAGCCGATGCGCATTCCGGCCGAAAGCACCTTCGAGTAGGAGCCGGAGTAGACGACGATTCCGTCCTCGTCCATCGACTTGATCGTCGGGATGTCCTCGCCGGCAAAGCGGAGTTCGCCGTAGGGGTTGTCCTCGAGGATGATGACGCCGTACTTCTTGGCGAGCGCGTAGGCGGTTTTGCGCTTTTCGAGCGACATACAGGTTCCCGACGGGTTCTGGAAGGTCGGGATGAGGTAGAGGATCTTGGCGTTCGGATTCTTCTTCAGCGCGTCCTCGAGAGCCTCCATGTTGATTCCGTCGTCCTCCATCGGGATTCCGACGAGCTTCGCGCCGTTTGAGCGGAACGCGTTGAGCGCGCCGATGAAGCTCGGCTCCTCGACGATCACGACGTCGCCCTCGTCGCACATGACCTTTGTGAGAAGCTCGATTCCCTGTTGGCCGCCCGAGGTGATGATTGTCATATCGAAGTCCTTACCGATCGAAAAACGCGATTTTATTCTCGCCTTCACGTCCTCGCGGAGCGCGGGATAACCCTCTGTCACGCTGTACTGGAGCGCGGCGACCGGGGAGTCCCTGAAGATTTCGGCCGAGATTCTCGAAAGCTCGGCGACCGGGAAGGACTCGGGCGCGGGATTTCCGCCAGCAAAGGAGATGATCGACGGATCCTGAAGAGCTTTGAAGATCTCGCGGATCGCCGAAGGCTTGAGATTTTTCATTTTATCGGAGATTCTGTATTCCATTTTTTCGCCTTCCATATTGTTTCCGCCTGACGTCAAAAGAATACGCGGCGGGAGATTTAATAGTTTATTTCAAACTTTCTTATTTATTATACTTGAATTCCGGCGAAAAGTGTGCTATACTTTTTGTACGATGCTTTAAGTTTTTGTTAAATCGAAAGGAAAACGCAAAAATTATGGATATGTACACCGACCCGTTCGACTCAGACACCCCCAAAGAACGCTCTCTTCCGGCAAAAATCATCATAGGGATTCTGAAAACGATCGGGATACTCATAATCGTCGCGATCTTCGCGATCATCTTCATCCGCCTACAGCTCTGGAAAACCCCGAAGGAATTCAGATCCTTCGCGTGGACCGACGAGGCGAAGGTCGCGCTTTCCGAAAATGGAAGCCTTACTGTCGGCTATCAGGAGCCTTACACCGAGTTCGACAAGAACGGATATTATCACATCTCGGACGTCTCCTTCGCGCGCGACCTCGGCGAAATCCAGCTCACCGTGCGCTACAACAGCCGCAGCACGATAAACGCGCTCATGGAAAAATATAACCTCACCGAGCGTCCGACGGGCGAGACGTTTATCTACATCCTGACCGACGACGACGGCAACGAATACACGTCCTACCGCTTCGCCGCGAAGGAAAAGCCGCTATCGGAATTCCGCCGCGTGATCTTCGACGGGGTTGATTTCTCAACCACGGAAAATCTCTATCTCCACGTCTACTACGGCGAGGATGTGAATGACGAATCCAAGCTTTACGCCGTCTTCACGGTCTACGAGACCGACCGCTGGATTGACGAGAAAACCTTCTCCGAGGCGTCCGATCTGACCTTCTCCCTCGCCAAGAATCCGGCGTATATCAACAAGAACAAGGAAAATTAACGGGGCAAAATCTCCGTTTCGCATAAGAAAAGAGGAATTCAAATGGAAAACAAGGAACTCACCGCGGCCGAAAAGCTCGCGGCTCTCAGAAAGCTCATGGAGGCCGACGTGGTCGACCATCTGCTCGTCGTCTCGGACGACTATCACCAGTCTGAATACGTCGGCGACTTCTTCAAGTCGCGCGCGTACATTTCGGGCTTCACAGGTTCGGCCGGAACGCTCGTGATCTCGATGGACTCGGCAAAGCTCTTCGCCGACGGCCGCTATTACATTCAGGCCGAGCGTCAGATCGCCGGAAGCGGAATCGACCTCATGCGCTGGGGATCCGAGGGTGTGCCGTCGGTCGACGAATATCTCGGAAAGCTCGTGAAATCGGGCGAAACGCTCGCCTTCGACGGAAAGTGCGTCAGCGCGAAGTTCGTCGATAAGCTGAAGGAAAAGCTCCCCGAGGGCGTGAAGCTCAAGACCGACAAGGACTATCCCGCCGAAATCTGGCCTGACCGTCCCGCGCTCCCGTCGTCAGAAATCTGGCCGCTCGGACTCAAATACGTCGGAAAATCCCACGCCGACAAGCTCGCCGACGTCAGAAAGAAGCTTGACGAAGAAAAATGCGGTTCGCTCGTCATGTCGTCGCTCTGCGATATCGCGTGGTTCTACAATCTTCGCGGAAATGACGTCGAGGACACGCCGGTCTTCCTCGCCTACTCGATCGTAACGCCAGAACACGATTATCTCTTTACGGACGAAAAGGCCGCGTCCGAGGTCGCTCCGACGCTCGCCGCCGAAAAGGTCGAGCTGCGCCCCTACGGCGAGTTCTACGATTATCTTCCGAAGCTCACCGGACGCGTGATGGTCGACAAATCGGCCGTCAACAGCGCGATCATCTCGGGACTTTCGGCCGCCGAGATCGTCGATAAGCAGAATCCGACGCTCCTAATGAAGGCTGTCAAGAACGAAACCGAGCTTGAAAACACCAGAAAATGCCACATCGCCGACGGACTCGCCGTCACGAAGCTGATGATTGAGCTTAAGTACGGCGACCGCGAATTTGACGAGGTCACCGCCGACGATCTTCTCTGGAGCCTCCGCGAGGAATGCGCCGACAAGCTCGGCGTGACGATCACCGGAAAGTCCTTTGGGACGATTGCCGCTTTCGGCGCGAACGCCGCGATGATGCACTACTCGGCTGATCCCGAAACCGCGGCGAAGATCGACAAGACCGGAAAGAACGGCGTCCCGATGCTCCTTGTCGACTCGGGCGGACATTATCTCGAGGGCACGACCGACATCACGCGCACCTTCGTTCTGGGCGAAATCTCCGACGAGATAAAGATGCACTACACGCTGACCGCCGTCGGAAATCTCCGTCTCGCGAACCTGATCTTCCTTGACGGCGCGGCCGGAT
>CAKSVM010000033.1 GCA_934503195.1 uncultured Eubacteriales bacterium | reverse complement strand
TCGCTCATACCGAGAACAGACTGCAAGACCTCCACCACATCGTCCTCGAAGAAGGCGGCAGAATCGCGGGCGTTAACCCACTCGTCCCCGTTGACTTCCTTGAAGGCAGCGCGGAAAGCGTCCGTCTTGCTCTGCTTATCAATGAAGCGTTCCAGCTTCGCCACCTTGAGGTCTTCGCCATAGAAGCCGCAGTGGTTGTAGAACACCTTTGCAAAGACGCGCAGCACGGCGGTCTTGTCCTTGTTGATCGGTCCTTCGATGTCGATGTTGAACAGGATAGACTCCGTAGGGATGCGGACGCATTTCTGCACCGTCGCATACATCATCGGATCGTCAAACTTGTCCGCAAAGTATTCAAAGGCGTGTCTGCCGTCCACCTCTTTATTTGAGAGAAGGTAGGAGAGCATTTTCAGGAAGTGAGATTTACCACTCCCAAAGAAGCCGGAAATCCAGACGCCGATTTTGTCGGTCGGATTGTCGATGGCTTTGACGTAGTTATCAAAGAACGTGGCGAAGTGACGCCGCAGTTCTTTCGTGATTATGTACTCGCTGAGTTCCTGCTTCAGACTCTGCCGGTCATCCTGCATGACCTTGACAACACCGTTGATCGGACGGTCGATGTCCTGTTTGAACATACTTTGTATCTTCATAGTGCCTTCCTCCAAATTACAAAAGGTTGAATGCCCGGTAATAATGCCCATCAAGGAACTTTCCGAACAGCCCGAGATCCTGTCCGTTGAACGACCCCGGGTAAAGCATGACGACCGGAATATCATCGAAATCCACCTGCATACAGTCGAGCATCTTGTGTGAGCGCATGAACGGAAAGACCTTCCCGACGCCGGTCAGGAAGAGAACATCGCCGGTTTTGTGCGGCGAATACTTCATGTATTCAAGAAACGCCTCGGGCGTCGCGATTTTCTGGAGCTGCGCTAAAAGATAATCCTTCCCGCGCTTTTCCTCGAGCGCGTCAACCGATTTCAGAACGCGCTTGTCCTCGAGGAGCTTCAAGAAAATCTCGTATAGGTCGCATTCAATGACACGGTACGGCGTTCCGTTCTCAGCTTTCAGCCGGGAAACGAAGTCTCTGACGATCAGCTCGTCCGCGGGGTCGTAGCAGAACACGTGAATGCCGACCTCGTTGCTGAGTCCCTTATTGCCAAGAAAATCCGGGTCGGATATCCGCTCCCGGATTCTGTCAAGATCCTGTTTTATGCTGCTCATGCCAAAGCCTCCTCACCTGAAACAATTGAACGCCGCGAGCGCCTCAAAATCGCTGTTTCTGCGGATGCCGTTCTCTAACTCCTCGCAGATAAGCACCGGATTAAGCCGCTCCGACCTGACTGAGTCGAGAATCTCAACCTCGACTAAAATCTTCGTCAGCACCTGCTTGATTTTATTGACGGTCGACTCACTCCATCCGGCAATGTCGTCGTTCTGCTCCTGCAAATGTGAGAAGAAAACATTCAGATCCTTGCGCGAAAACCCGAAGTCCTGACTCCGGAACTTTTCTCCGATCACGCCGACCATGAAGTCCCGGACAACGCGGTTATAGCGCATAATGGCATAGAGATTGATCTGCTTTGCGACCGCGGTCGGAGCGGCGGACAGTTCCTGCCGGAGCTGTTCATCGTCCAAAGCGTCGAGCCGCTTGTAACAGCACCGCGTCATGCGCGCGACCTGCCGCTCGGTCGGGTATTGAAACAGATTGTTCTTTTTGATTTCTTCGATAGCGTCACAAGCGGAGATTCCGTCGAGGTAATACTTCGCCGCGACGCGGATTTCGTGGAAGAGGAACTGTTCCGCTGTGATTGCTCCGCTGTAGGTAGGGGGCTGATTCATTTGTTTCTCCATAAATGGGTATGTAATGAAGTAACACCATTCATTTCCTCCAGTCCAAAACCACGCATATAATCATGTATCCCCGGATTTCACGTACCATATTTCTGACCACGATTTTTCTCGTTAAAGAGCGTTTCCATCTGATTCCGCTTCTCCTCCATCGACGGATGAACATAGCACCTGAGTGTCGTCGTGACATCCGAGTGCCCGAGTATCTCCGAAAGCGATTTCGCGTCAAATCCCGAGGCAATTCCTCTCGTCGCGAAAGTATGCCGAATCGCATGAAACGTGTAGCTCTCAAAACCATTGCGCCGCAGAAATCGTTCGTAGCGGATATAAAGCGTATGCGGCTCGGAGGGTTTGTCCGTTCCGGTCAGAAGATAGGCGTCAGCCGCGCCACAATGTGACCTCAGATACAGGCAAAGCGTCTTCGGAAGCGGGATCTCGCGCTTTGACGATTCGGTCTTGGGCTCAGTGATAATCACTTTGGTTTTATTCTCTGCAAGCGGCGACAAATCCTTGATCCTCTCAACCGTGCGGCAAATTCTTATCGTTCCAGAGCTGAAATCGCAATCTCCCCACCGAAGCCCGCAAAGCTCGCCGTTACGGATTCCGGTATGAAGTGTGAGCAGAATCCCGAGACTTATCCGGTCGCCAGAGCTTAGCAAAATCTCTTCAAGCCGCGAAATTACGCCGCCGGGAATCACGTTGACCTCGCGCTTTTTCTTTTTCGGATTCCGTATGAGTTCGGCGTTCATGACCGGATAGCCCTGCTCCTCAGCGTACATCAGAATCATTTTCAGCGTTGACAGCAAGTCCGAAACGGTTTTCTCGGAAAGCCCATCGCCGCGCTTGCCGCCATTTTCGAGAAGCTCGTCTTTGAGCTTACAAATGGCATTGCTGTTTATCGCTGGAAGTGTTAGGTCTCCTATCGCAGGATTCAGATAGCTATGAACATTGCGATGATAGCGCGTAAATGAAGATTCTTTGACCGTCCCCCTGATTGAGCCTAACCAACAGTCCGCAATATCCGCAAACGTTGTCAACCTCAACGGTTTTGATAGCTTTTCGTGACTCGCCGAACTGTAGTATTCCTCCTTTTTCAGCTTAACTTCCGTATAGCTCTTCCCATAAATCGAGCGATAGACTTTCTCACCGCTAATTTTGTACTCCGGAACGCGCGCCTCCCAGCGACCGTCCTTGCGTTTGAAAATATTCTCACCACGTCTTGACATGAATAAATCCTCCGATTCTGACCACAGAATTGACTGCTCATAAAGACCGATTCCGTGATTCCATAAAATAAATCGGCTCTGCTAACAGTAATTCTTTGCCAAAAACATAAGAAAAACGGAAATAAACTGTTGACAAATCCGATCTGGTGTAGTATAATAATATTGTATCATGGTTTTGATATATTATAATGAATATTTTCGCACTTTACGGCGTGTAATGAATGGTGTTACTTCATTACACGCCGTTTGAATATCTGCCTTAAAAATAAAAAAAGCGCGCTCGTGAAGCCCTGTCCGCTTTCAATGACGCTTTCCCGGAGCATGCCGACAATGAGACCAGACCGCGGATCGAGACTTACAAAACGCCGAACAGCCCCACCGACTTTGCCGATGGGGCTGTTTTCGATCATTATATAACCCGACGTTCCGTTTGTTTCATGCGATTCTTCCGATCCCGGAACTTTTACCATTCCCGCGATTGTCATGATCGGCTCTTCGGTCTGCCGCCAGAAAGAATTCTGATCTCATCCTTTGTCGGCACTCTCGCTTCAGCGGTTTTGAAATCTCTACCGAGCGCGGCGTATTTCACCGAACACATATTGTGATAGGGCAGAAGTTCGAGCTTCGCGCCGAGACTCTTCGCGAACCCGGAAACCTTTCCGATTTCATTATCGTTGTATCCCGGGACGACAGGCATACGAAAAATCACGTCATTTGCCGATCCTGTAAGCTTCTCAGCATTTTCGAGAATCCTTTCGTTTGAGACTCCGGTGAGCCTTTTGTGAAGCTCGGGGTCGATTGCTTTTATATCATAGAGGAAAAGCTCAACGTATGGCATGACCTTTTCGAAAACCGTAAACGGCAGATTCCCGGCCGTCTCGACCGCGGTGTGAATGCCGCGTTCCTTGCAGAGAATCAGCACTTCCTTCGCAAAATCCGATTGCAAAAGCGGTTCGCCCCCGCTTAAGGTTATTCCTCCGCCCGAGGTTTCGTAAAAGTCGGCGTCGGATGAGAGCTTTCCGGCAAGCTCCTTTGCTGTGATATCATAGCCGCAGAGTTCTCTCGCGCCTGATTTGCAGACCGTCGCACATTTTCCGCATCTTTCGCAGCCGTCGGTGAAGGCCTTTTTACAGAAGTCACGGCATTTTCCGCATCCGACGCACTTGTCACGGTAAAGCATCAGCTCGGGCGACATTCTCTGCGACTCGGGATTATGGCACCAGAGACACCGAAGATCGCATCCCTTGAAAAACGCCGTCGTCCGGATTCCGGGTCCGTCATGGATCGAGTATCTCTGGACGCTGAATATCGTTCCGGTCATAAACCGATCTCGGTGCGCGCGATGATATTGTCCTGAAGTCCGCGCGAGAGCCGTGTGAAATAGTCGCTGTAGCCGCCGACGCGGACGATCAGATTTTCGTACCGTTCGGGGCATTCCCGCGCCTTTCTGAGCTCGTCGGCCGACACGACCGAGACCGAGAGCTGCTGTCCGCCCTTCCGGAAATAGGTCTTCGCGAGCGCGATGAACGCCTCTTCCCCGGCGTCTCCGGTGAAAAGCTCCTTCGTGAATTTCAGATTCAGTACGTTTCCGCTCTTGGCGAGTCTCTGCGGCTGGCAGAGTACCGATCTCATCAGCGCGGTCGGACCGTTTTTATCGTTTCCCGGAACCGCTCCGATGCTGTCGGCCAGAAGATCGGAATTCCTGCGCTTTCCGTTCGGAAGCGCGCCGATACTGCCGCCGTAGACCGCCGAACGGTTGAAGGTGCTGCATCCTCCGCCATATATTCCGCCGCGGAAGGTGCGCTTCGTCAAAAGATAGCGGTAGAAATGCCCGACTATATCCGCGCAGATCCCGTCGACCTCCGGGACGTCGTTTCCGTACTTCGGATAAGAGCGGAAATCCTCAAGCATCCCGTCACAGCCTTCGAAATCACGGTCGAGCGCGTCGACGACCTCTTGGAGCGTGTATTTCTTTGTGTCATAGACAAAGTGTCTCAGCGACGCGAGCGAGTCGGCCGTGTCGGCGATTCCCTCGGCCAGAATCTGACCATGATTGTAGACCGGGCCTCCGTTCTTGTAGTCGCGCCCGTTTTCGACACAGCCCTGAATCAAAATCGACCTGAGCGGGTTCGGCGCGTACTTGGCGTAGACTCTCTGTGCGCGCTCTGACATATCAATCGCGCGGTCGGTTATGTACTCGACCTGCTTTTTGTAGGCCGCGAGAAGCTTTTCGAAGCCGTCAAGCTTGTCGGCGGTTCCGGTTTCAATCCCGAGCTTTTCTCCGGTCAGTCCGCATTTTCCGTTGTGAAGAGCCAGTTCGAGGCACTTGGCCAGACAGACCTCGCCGTCCTCGAGTCCCATGTGCGACTTCCCGAAGATATCGATCTGATTGCATCCGTTCATGCAGTAGTTGTGGGAATCGGGCGGAGTGATTCCGAGATCCTCCAGCGCGGGGCAGACGCAGTCGTCGTTGTACAAAGCCGGCATTCCGATGCCCGAGCCGATTGTCTTCGCGGCCTCCTTCCAGAGGTCGTCGGGGGTATTTTCACTCATCCGCATCGTGAGGTTCGGCGTGTTGTACTTATATTCACGCGCAATTCTCAGGATGTCATATGTCAGCGCGTTCGAAAAATAATTCCCGTTCTCGTCGCTTCCGCCTATGCAGAGATTCCACGTTCTTGTTTCGTAGAATAATTTCCACAGCGCGCGCAGGCATTCATCGCGTTCTTTTTCGTCCGAGAGTCCGACAAAATCGTCCATGAAGAGATCGAAGCGACCGGGAGAGTCGATTCCGTCAAACGCGAAGACGAGCCAGAAGAACTGGCAGGCCTCGAAAAAGTCGCGCGGCCTGTTTTCCGGGATATTCTCAAACGCCTCCGCGAGCCGGGCTTCGCCCTTTTCTTTCGCCAGTTCAAGCGAGCGTTTTCCGAGGATGTCTATCGCGTCAAGGGTTATCATAAGCGAGTCGTAGAAATTATCCCGGCCGGGGTTCATCCTCCGCCCGATCTCAACGCGCTCGCGGAGTCCGCTCGTGCCGAGCCTTAAAAGCATTCTGTAGTCGGGATTCGAGTGACCGATCCATGTTCCACCCCAGCATGTGCGGATATATCGCCCGCCGATCGGGAGCCTTCCGGCGAGCTTGCGGTCGGAGTCTGAGAGAGCCTTGTCGACGAGGCTTCCTGTGTCAGAGGCCGCGATTTTTTCTATAAGATCAGCGACTCCGGGACAGTCCTTCGCCTCGGACTCGAGCTTTGCGTGGTTTACCGAGATTCCGGTTTTACATCCGTAATTCACGCCGAACGGATACTGCGCGGGTGAGACGAATTTTCCGATTCCGAGCGGCAGATATTGCGCCATCTCGCGCAGACCACACGCTATGCGGTATCCGATGTCCCCGCGATCGGCTTCGAGAAAACCGACCGCGAAGGGTTCGAGTTCACGAATATTCATGATCTGCCTCCGATCAGAGCGGCTGAACGGCCTGAGAGGTTCCCCAGACGGTGACCTCCTCGATGACGACCGTCTTCGGCTGCGAGGCGCAGTACCAGACCGCGTTCGCGATGTCCTCAGCGGTCAGCGACTCGACGACCTCGCCGATTCCCGAGCCCTTCTGGAAGCCCGTGCTGGCCTGACCCGGCATTACGCAGGAGACCCGGATTCCGTGCGGTCTGAGTTCGGCGTAGAGTCCCTTTGAAAAGCTGAGGAGTCCGGCCTTGGCACAGCCGTAGACTGTCCACGCCGCCCACTGATGACGCGCGCAGATCGAGGAGATATTCACGATGACGCCGTCCTTCTGACCGATCATTATCGGTGCCATGACCTTTGAGCCGTAGATTGAGCTTGTGAGGTTGAGCGCGATGATCGCGTCGATATTCTCCTTTGTCTGATCGACCGTGTCGACGATGCTGATTCCGGCTCCGGCGTTGTTGACAAGGACGTCGAGGCGTCCGTAATCCTTCATGATCTCGTCCTTAAGCCTGACCCAGCCGTCAAAATCGGTGACATCGAGCGTGTAGCCCTTGTCAAAGCCGAATTCCTTCACGCATTTTTCGATCTTTTCGGGGTTTCTTGACGCGATGAGGGTAACGTAGCCGTTCCTCTTGAAGACCTTCGCGGTTTCGAGTCCGTAGCCGCTGGTGGCTCCGGTGATGAGTACTGTTTTCATTATTTTATCTCCTTTGTTAATTATTGGCGTATTTTCCGCCGGGGAAGCTGATTTCGAATTTTTCCGAGTTCACAATGTCGGAGAATCTCACGATCGCGCCGTTTCCGGAGCAGCCGTAGACAAAGACCGAGTCGTCGGTGTCGCAGCTGATGCCCTGAATGTATCCCGTGATTCCGAGCTTTTCGAAGCCTTCGCGCGCCGAGGGGGTGTTCACGACCTCGTCGGCTGACGTGTCGATGACCGAGATCGAGTCGTCCTGATCGTTTGAGACGATGACATATCTCTCGTCGTTTGTCATCGTAAGCCCGCAGCTTCCGGTTCCGGTCGGTATGAGCTTTACGATTTCGCGTTTCTCAACGTCGATCACGGCGACGTGCGCTTTTGTGTCGTTACCCCTGTGGCAGGCGGTGTAGGCCTTTTTGCGGTCGCGCGAGAGAACGAGATCATCGCTTCCCGAAAGCCTTTCGTCGTAGTCGATGAAGATTGACGGCTCGAAATTCCGATACGCGTCGAGCAGGTAAAGCTTTGCCGAACGCCATCCGGCACAGAGATAGTATCTGTCCCTGTCGATGAAATTTCCCTTGCCGCCGATCTCGGAGCGGAATTTCCGCTCGGGAAGCACCTGAGTTCTGACCCTGACGCGGATCCTTTCCATATCGCTAATGTTTTCAATCACCTGAACGCCGCCCTCAAGGTCGTGAACGAGCAGAGTGTTTCCGTCGGGGAGAACGTTCGTGGCGTAGATCTTTCCGGTATCAACTGTTTTTTCTACACGGAGCTTTTCGACGCTGATACAGTAAAGACCTTCAAGGCAGGCGATGAAGAGATACTTTCCGTCTCCCGAGACGGCGTGGCAGTCGGGTTTCGTGCCGACCTTTATTTCCTTTACAAAGTCGAGCGTCCTTTTGTCGTAGACGCAGACACTTCCGTTTCCGTGCGTGAATTCATAGGGTTCCGGCGAACCGTACATACGGTTCGGGCGAAGTGGTTCGTAGTGCATTTTTTCCTCCTTATGTTTCAGACTTGCCCGATAACCCGGCTTCAGCGTATCAAATCGGCGACGAAAGTCGGCAATTTGATTAACACATCTGGAGGGTTATCGAACAGGTCAATTATATCCTAGTCCGCGCGAGATCTCCGCGGCGGCTTTTCTGACGAGTGGGACAAAGCTCTCCTCTGTCTCCTTTGAAATTCGGTAGACCGGGAACATGACGTCGATTCCGGCGACGCAGCTGCCCTCGCCGTCAAACACGGGCGCGCCGACACAGCGCAGTCCGGTCATGTATTCCTCGCGGTCAACGGCGATTCCGCTTTCACGGATTCTGTCAAGCTCGGCGCGGAGGGTTCCGGGATCCGACAGGGTAGCCGGAGTGAGCTTTTCGAGCGGTGAGGCGAGGATTTTTTCTGACATTTCGGCGTCGGTGAAGGCGAGGATCGCTTTTCCGGCGGCCGAGCAGTGCGGCAGGATCAGCGAGCAGGTTTCGGCGTGGATGCGGATCGGATTCGTCGTCTCGCACTGAAGCTGGATTACCGCGCGATCGTCACGCATCGTGATGAGCTGAGTCGATTCCCCGGTCTCGGCGGTAAGGCGGCCGAGGATCGGCTTTGCTACGTTATTGAGCGTCATATGGCGTTCAGCGGCCTTTCCGATGAAGTAGAATTTACTCCCGAGGACGAAGTGGCTGCTTTCGGGATCGTTTACCAGATATCCGTTGTCGCGCATGACCGAGCAGATTCTGTAGACCGTGTTTACCGGGCTTTCGGTGAGTCTGGCGATTTCGTTAATTGAATATCCCGTGTTTTCCCCGGCGAGAAGCTCGATTATCGCGAGCATTTTTTCTACGGCGGGTGCTGAGTATTTGGTTTCCATTTTTATCTCCCGTGATTTATTCTGTATATAGTATAGCATATTATATTTCGAATGTCAATAGTAAAATCAAATTTTTCCGGAATTATTTCACCCTGCGTCCACATCTAATCACCAAGTTTCGCCTTTCTGTCCAACTACATTTGTACAATCCGCCATTTCTCAAATGTATGTTATTTTTTACTTGACAAATATCGACATAATGTGATATACTATCACAAATATAGTTCCATGTCATCAGCGCGCCGTACGAAAAGGGGGAACTAAAAGGAGGAAAAATGAAAAAACGATCAATCATCTTCATCATCACGCTGATTCTATGCGTGGTGATGCTGCCGCTCAGCATATCGGCGGCCGACGACGGCGCGGATCATGTCCACGCGGTGAATCCTGAGACCGGGGAATGCGAATGCGGCCTCAGCTATCCCGCGGGCGTGAAATCCGGGACAATGTGAGCTACTTCGACTCGATACAGAAAGCACTTGACAGCGTTCAGAAATCGACCGATCCCGCGACCACTGTTCTTGTCTACAAGGATCTCGTGCTTGAGGGAAGCGGCGAGAAGCTGAATGTCTGGGGCGGAGCCTTCCGCCTTGACCTTGGCGGACACACGATCACGGGAACCGGGGACAGCGGCATTCTGCTGACCCTCAATAAACGGTCGGGTCTTCCTGCCACGGATGTCGTGATCGAAAACGGTACGCTGATAAATGACGACTCGAATACCGTTCTCGTCTCTTCAAACGTGTCAGCGGTCTTCAGAAACGTGAACATCACGATGGACAGCGCGTCGAATAGCAGAAACGAACATGCAGTCTATGTCAGATGCGACGCCGTGAAGGTGACATTTGAAAGCGGAGTCTTCACCGCTGACGGATGCGGACTCTTTGTCGAAAGCAGCTACAGTTCCGGTTCTTACACCCCTGTCGAAATCACCATATCCGGCGGAGAATTCACCGGAGGTTGGATGGGCGTCAATCTTCACGGCGGAAACGTCGTGGTGACCGGTGGAAAATTCACAAGCACCAGCGATAGGCAGTATGAGTATTCATTCTTTGTCGGCAAGGAGACGGACAGCGTTCTGATTTCGGGCGGAGAGTTCATGAACGGAATTCATATTTACGTTGTATACGCGCTCGATCACGCGCTCGGTGAAATACTCGCCGAAGGGTACACTTTCTCGTATTCGGACGAAGACGGGACGACAATTGACAACATTTACAGCGAAAATATGACAGACAGGGTTCCGGTCTATGTAAAGCCCCACACGCACGATCTCACAAGCGGAGTCTGCGCCTGCGGATACACATACGCGGCCGAGATAAACGGCGAGGTCGTGAATCCGGACGAGACAAGCGTCTCTGATGGAAACGGAAACAATGTCCTGAGTGATTTTAAGATCGTCGACCACCAGCATGATTATGACCCGGCGGACGGAAAATGCGCCTGCGGTGACAAAGCGGCCATAAAGGTCACTTTGCAGAACGGCCTTGTGATGAGCTTCCATAAGACGATGAGCGAGGCTCTCGAAGTCATGCGCGAAAACGCGATGATGACGCTGTTTGAGGACTGCGTTTTCACCGGAACCAAGGAAATCAGAATGCGTCACACGTTTGACCTCAACGGAAACACGTTCACGATCGGCGACGGTTCGACCGAAAGCGGAATGACCTTAATTGCCGGGTTCCTCAGCTTCCGTGACAGCGTCGGCGGCGGAAAGCTCGTCACGGCCGATAAATCCATGATCGCCGCCGAGTCGGGAACGATCAATATACAGAGCGGATATTTCGACGCTGATTTCAGACTCTCCGGCTCCGACTGCGCTATGAATCTCTCGGGCGGCTCCTTCGCGAGACTGATAATCGGAGAGAATGTCCATATTTCGGACGGATACGCCTACAGATACAATAACGGTGGATGGTTCACTCCGGAAGCCGACGGCGTTTATGAGAGCTTCTCGGTCGTCGACGCGCCGATAAAGGATATCGCCGTGAAGATTAACGGCACTTCGCCGGATAAATTCACCTCCTACATAAAGCAGAAGCTCGCCTTCACTGTAAGCTACACCACCGACGAAACGTCCGAAGCCGTGAAGGTTGAGTGGCCAAGGGACGGAAAGGTTTTTGACGGCACACTTGTGAACGGCGGTTCTCCCGAAAACTACACCGTCATATGCAAGCTCACCCAGAGCGGATACACGTATGAAAAGGCGGTCACCGTATATGTGGTGAACCCGCTTGACATCACGGATCATCTCACCGCCGGGACGATTGAGAAAACGACCTGCACCGGAAGCGCGATAACTCCCGACATGGCGGTGAAATACGGCGGCGAAACGCTTGTTTACGGAATCTACTACACGACCTCGTACACCGACAATCTGAGAGCCGGAACCGCGGCGGTCAAAATAAGCCCGGTCGACGGAAAACGTTATACCTTTGAGGAAAAGACGATCACGTTTGAGATAACCCCGAAGACGATCGCAGTCAGCGGCGTCACGGTCGACTATGAAACCGCGCTCCCGGTTCTTACCGAGCTTAGCGAGGGACGCGAATACGGCAGACTCGGATTCGGAATTAACGCCGAAAACGGCGCGGTCATCGGCAAGGTCGGCGAGATCAGGATCACCGCCTCGACGACGAACTTTGAGGACATTTTACTCACGATTAACGTCGAGGGCGTCGAGCGCATCGCGCCCGAAATAAAGCTCACTCCCGACAGCTACCGCGTTGTCGGCGGCGGAAAGCTCACATTGACGCTCGACCGCGGAAATCTCCCGGCCGACGCCGCGGTAACCGTCACCGGAACCGACGAAAAGGGCAATGTGATTCCGCTTGCCGCAAACGGCGATATCTTCACGGCCGAGCTTCCGAACCGCTCGACGAACTATACCTTCAGGGCGGAATTCGGCGGAAGCTTCATCTACCTCCCCGAAACCGAAAACGGCAGTGTGACTTCCGATTCCGACAAGGTGAGACCCGGCGAGATCGTGACGATCACGGTCGAACCCGACGATGGCTATGAGACCGTCGACGTTATCGTGACCGATAAGAACGGCGAGCGCGTTGAGGTCATCGATTTTGGCGGCGGAAAGTACGCTTTCAGAATGCCTGAGGGCGGAGCTGAGATTGAGACGGTATTTGAGAAGAAAAACGAGGTCGTCGATCTCTTCGACGACGTTTCCGAGGGAAGCTATTACTACGACGCGGTGATCTGGGCGGTCGAAAACGGCGTCACGAACGGAACCGGACCCGACACCTTCAGCCCCGACGACACCTGCACACGCGCGCAGATCGTCACCTTCCTCTAAAGAGCCTGCAATTAAAAACGCGTGAAATACCCCTCCGGTCGGCGTCCGCCGGCCGGAGGGGTTCCTTATACGATGAGGGAATGATAAACGCGCATGGTAAAGAAAAAACTGACGTCAGCGACGTCAGTTTTTTATAATCAGAACTTGAACTGAGGTAACAGTTCCTTGTTCGCCTCGAACATCTCGTCGACCATGCGTCTTATCTCCTCAAGCGAGCAGACGGCGGCGGTCAGCGGATCGTTGACGCAGGCGTGGTAAATCATTTCCTTGTCCCCGGCGATGCAGCCTTCGACGGCGAGCTCCTCGCCCTGAGCCGTGACCGTGTTCAGCGCGGCGATCTGACGCGGAAGCTTTCCGACCTTGATCGGCTGGAGTCCGCGCTTTGACGCGACGATCGGAACCTCGACGATGACGTCATTTGGCAGATTGTCGATGAGTCCGTTGTTGCGGATGTTTCCGGCGAACTCGAACATCTCACCGTCGCCCATTATCGCGTTGATGATATACGCCGCGAATTCCTGTCCGCGCGAAAGGCTCACGTTGTCCTCGGCAAGAGCCTTGGCCATGTCGGCGTCGCGCGTCGCGTTGCGCTTTGTGATGATCTTGACCGAGTTCGCGTAGGAATCGGGAATGTACTTGTCGATGAGATCCTGACGCTTTCTGAACCACGCGTTATACTCGGAGTTGTGTCCGCTCGACTCGGTGACGAAATAGCCGAGTCCCTTCATCATCTCGATGCGGACGGCCTCGGATTTGTAGATCTCGGGCTTTTCGGCCGCCTTGAAAATCTCGGGGTAAGCGTCCTTTCCGTTTACCTTGAACTCATAGTAGAAGGCCTGATGGTTTACTCCTGCGCACTTGTAGGTGACGTCCTTCATGTCCGCGCCGATCCACTTCGCCAGCATCGCGGCGGTTCCCTGAACGCTGTGGCAGAGTCCGGTGAGCTTGACTCCGCAGTGCTCCATGTAGCTCGTGATCATGCACATCGGGTTCGTGTAGTTGAGGACGAGAGCCTCGGGGCAGAGTTCGAGGATATCCTTCGCGAATTCCTTCAGCACCGGCGCGCTTCTGAGGAATCTGAAGATTCCGGACGGTCCGCGCGTGTCGCCGATGACGACGTCGACACCGTACTTTTTCGGGATCGAGAGATCGCGCTCCCAAGTCGGGATCTCGACGTCGTTTCTGAAGGTGATGAGGACGGCGTCAGCGTCCTTCAGCGCGGCGCGGCGGTCGAAGGTCGACTCGACGGTCGCGGGATAATTTCCTTTTTCGATGACCCGCTTTATGTACTTTTCGGCGGCGAGCATATATTTTTCGCCCGCGGGAATGTCGACGAGGACGATCTTCGAGTCGGCCAGAGCGGGGAAGGTGAAGATGTCACGCGAGATCGCGCGCGAGAAATTGAAGCTTCCGGCTCCGATTATGACGATTTTTTTCATGGTTCACACCATTCCTTTCGTGTTCGGTAAGACAATTATACTACACGCCGGTGAATTTTGCAATAGTATTTGTGGACTGGAATTTTTGTTAAAGTGACATTTTTGAAGACACTTGACAAACGGCGGAAAATGTGGTATCATAACATAGAGGTGAGTAAAATGGCGTACGCGTCCGATAAATTCAACGAGAGCTTCTACATGAACATTTACAATAGTGACAGGCCGGGATATCTTACGCAGTTCGGAAGGGTCTGCCCGAGACCGGGCTACGAGCATCGGAGCCGCTTCGTCGGGCGGTATTTTATCGACTATATTGTCTCGGGAAAGGGCTACGTTGAGTTTGACGGCGAGCGTCGGGAGGTTTCAGCGGGCGATCTTGTCTACGTCCGCAAGGGAACCGTTTTGTCATACGGAACCGACGATTCGGAGCCGTACGAAAAGCTCTGGCTCGGAATGGACGGCCCGGCGATCGACTCGCTGATCGACTGCTATATCGGGAAGGAGCGGCTGATAATCCGCCACGCCTGCCCGGTCGAGCCGTTTCTGAAGCTGAAGAGTCTCATAGCGTCGAGCGGATACGACGAGCGTCGGATTATGATGGTGATTTTCGAGCTGATTCTGACTGCCGCGAAGCTTCCGGAGGTCAGTCATCAGACTCTGAGCGAGCGCGAGGAGCTTGCCGAGAGCGTCAGACAGTACATCGAGGACAGACTGACCGAGCGGATCTCGCTTGACGACGTCGCGGCGCGCTTTCATGTGTCAAAAAGGCATATGCTGAGGATCTTCAAGGAGAAATTCGGCACAACCCCCGGTGCGTATCACAGCGACATAAGACTTGTCGCGGCCGTGAGATATCTGACCGAGACCGGGTTCCCGATAAACGAGATCGCGTCGGTTCTCGGGTATTCGGATCAGAGCTTCTTCTCTACGGCCTTCAAAAAGAAGTACGGAGTCTATCCGACGGCCTACCGCAAGGCGGCGCGCGGCGGGAACGGCGTCTGATCCGGCGTCACACGCCGATTTCAATCGTCTCCCCGAGCGCGAAGGAGTAGATATATGTCTTTGAGATCGGCTTTTTCGTGATGAGCTCAAGAGCCATTTTGTAATAGCCGAGCTGGAGCCTGTGACGGTTTATAAGCGTTCTCCGCGCTTCCTCGCGGCTCATCCCGCGCGGAATGTGGTCGGTCTTGTAGTCAAGGAGCGTGAAGGTCTTGTCGGGATTTTCAAAGAAGCAGTCGATGACTCCCTGAACGAGCACCGTCTCGCCCGAGAGGGTTGCCTTAAGCTTTTCGTCGGCCGTGAAGATTTCCGCCGGGAGCTTGACGTTGAAGCGGTGCTCTCTGAAAACCTTCGGCGACGCGCAGATTCCGGCGAAAATTTCACCAGCGAAGAATCCGTAAAGCTGATCCTCGTTCACGATCGACGCGGCGCGGGGCGAGAGAAAGCTCTCGCGGCCAAGCCTTTCGCGCTCGTCGGAAATCAGCCTGTCAAGCCCGTCTCCGGGCTTTTTTTCTTTCAGGAAGGCCTTGAATCTCTCAAAATCGCAGAACTGCATGAAGAGGTGAGTAGCCGTTCCGCGCTCGGACGCGGTCGCCTTGTCGGTCGGAGTGTCCTGCATGAAAAGCGGAACCTTCGCCGTGATTTCGGGAATTTCGTCGGGTTCAAGCTCCGCGGCGTCGGCGTCAAGAATCGTCGGATAAAGCTTTGAAACCGACAGCTTTGCCGGAAGCTTCGTCAGAAATTCGTTCGGGTAGACAAAATCGAACCGCTCACGGACAAGCGGCGTGAAGTCCTCCGACACGGGAATTCCGGATTTCGCGGCGGCTTCGGCGGCGTTTTCGAAGTTTTCGGCCTCGGGGAAGATCACCTCGAACGGAGCTTTTTCGGAGGTCGGATTGTTCGCGCCGATCGAGGTCAGTATCCATTTTATATAACCGCCGCTCTGCATGATGATATTCCGCGAGAGCCGTTTCGCGTCGGAACAGCACTTTTCGACAAGCTCCCCGGGTTCCTTGACCTCGGCCGTGACGTAGAGTCTTTCGCGCGCGCGGGTCATCGCGACGTAAAGGACGCGCATTTCCTCCTCTATCTGCGAATCCGAGAGCTTTTTCACGATCGCCTGACGCACGGGCGTGTCGAATTTCGCGAATCCCGTCTCGTCCGGGAGCTTGAGCGCGATTCCGAGGCTCTTTATCGAGACGATGTTTGCCCTCAGATCGCTCTCGTTGAACTTCTTTCCGCAGCCGCAGAGGAAAACGACCGGGAACTCAAGTCCCTTCGACTGGTGAATCGTCATCAGCTTTACCGTTTCACTCGCCTCAGAGAAGATTTTCGCGGGTTCGAGCTTCGCTTTGTCCTCAAGAATATCGTTTATGTAGCGGATGAAATTGTAAAGCCCCTTGAACGACGAGCCTTCAAAGCGTCTGGCGTATTCGTAGAGGAGCGTCAGATTCGCGCGCCTGAGGTCGCCGTTTGACGCGTCGTCGGACCTTTCGCCGAATACTAGCGCGGGGAGATCGGTGTCGGAATAGAGATACCAGATGAGCTTGTCGACCGGAAGCTCCTCGGCCTTACGCTGGTATTTCCGGAGAGTTTCTAGAAATTTCCGCCCTTTCTCAAAGTCGGTCTCCGACGTGTAGATTTTAAGCGCGTCGAAGAGACTTCCGTCCTTCGAGGCGCGGCGGATTTTCGCGAGTTCGTCGAGCGTGAAGCCGAAGAGCGGGCTTTTGAGCGTCCCGGCGAGATATACGTCGCGGTGCGGATCGTCGATCGTGTTGAGAAGGCAGAGCGCGAGAAGCACTTCGGCGTTCTCGAAGAAATCGCCCCCGGCGTTGTTGTAGAGCGGAATCCCGTTTTCCTCAAAGACTTTCCGGAACTCGTCCGAGCTTGCCGCCGCGCTCCGCATCAGAATCGCGATGTCGGAGTATTTGATCCTGCTTCCGTCGTTCTTCACGCCGTCGCGGATGAGACGCTTTATCTCGGCGGCGACGTACTCCGCTTCGGCCGAGACGTCGGAATCGTCTTCGTCAGATTCCTCGCCGGGCTTTTTGAGAAGTGCGATTTTCACCTTGTGTCCCTGCTCCCCGCCGACCTTTGAGTGAACGAGATCGTCCTCGGGGTAGTACGGCAAGGCTCCGGTCGCGTTCGTGAAGATCGTCGACGACACGAGGTTCGCGAAGTCGATTATTTTCTTGTCGCAGCGGAAATTGTTCGAGAGGAAGATCGTCTTCCCGGCGTCAGAATACTTGAATTTTTCGCGGTAGGACTCGAAAATCGCCGGCTCGGCTCCGCGAAAGCCGTAGATCGACTGCTTGACGTCGCCGACCATGAAGCGGCAGAGTCCGTGTCCCGCGGCGGCGATCGTCGAGAATATCGCGTCCTGAAGCGAGTTCACGTCCTGATACTCGTCGATGAAGATCTCGTCGAAATGCCCGGCGGCGGTCAAAGCGGCGTCGGTAGGCTGTCCGTCCTTTTCGAGGAGCGAGAGCGTCAGGCGTTCGAGATCGGCGAAGTCGACGATCCCGCGGCGGCGTTTTTCGGCCGTGAAGCGGTCGTCAAAGAGCTTCAGAATCTCATAAAGCTTCATTAAAAGCCGAGCTGTCGCGATCTGATTCTCCTTTATTTTTTCGGACGGGAGCGAGAAGAATTTCGTCGAAAGCTCGTCGATCTTTTTACGCAGTTCCGCGCGGGTCTTTTTGGCGGCCTCGACGTCGTCGTCCTTTTCGCCGCGGATTACTCCGAGTCTCGGCGAGGAGTATGAGTCAAACGCGAGCTTTATCGCCGCGTAGTCGCCCGATCCGCAGAGTTCGGTGAGCCTGCGTATGAACCCGATCTCGTACTCAAAGGCTGGGAGATAGGCCTTGCGCATTTTTTCGTCGCCTTCAAGCCACGGGAGAATGTCGAGAAGCCCGTCGAGATAAACCGAGGTCTGCTCACAGACAAGCCGCGTTATCTCGGCTCCGCAGCGGCTTTTTCCGAAATCCTTCCCAGAATCCCCGATAAGCTCGTCGGCGAAGGCTTTTATGAACCCGATCCCTTCGCGGCAGGACGAGAGATCCTCGTAGAGCGAAAGGAAGGTGTCTTCGAGCGAGTCGTCGCCCTTCGTTCCGGTCAGCGCGTCGGAAAGCCGCTCGAAGTTCTCGATCTTTCCGCTGTAGGCGTCCTCGATAAGCTCGGCGGCGAGACTCCGCCGGAGAAGCCTTATCTCGGCGTCGTCGGCGACGCGGAAGTCGGCCGAAAGTCCGGCGGCGGTGAAGTTTTCGCGTAAAGTGTCGAGGCAGAAGCTGTGAATCGTGCAGATTTTCGCCTGATCGAGGCGTATCAGCTGCCGGTTCAGACGCTTGTTTGCCGGGTCGGCGGCGATGGCGTCGGACAGGGCAGAGGAGATCCGCTCGCGAAGCTCCCCAGCGGCGGCTTTTGTGAAGGTGACGATCAGCATCCGTCTTACGTCGGCGTCGGGGTCGTTCACAAGGCGGCGGATGATCCGCTCGGTGAGAACGGCGGTCTTTCCCGATCCGGCTCCGGCCGAGACGAGCAGATCGCTCCCGCGCGATTCGATCGCGTCGAGCTGAGAGGGTGTCCAGTTTCTTGGCATAATAATCCTTTCGTTATTATTCGGTCTTCCGGCAGACCGGCTTCATCGGGCAGAAGCGGCAGGCGTCGTGCTTTTTCGTCTTCATCGGCCGCGCGCTGACGTTTCCGCGCTTCATCTCGCTTCCGATCTTCCGGATTGTCGACTCGATGCTCCCGAGGAGCGAGCCGAAGTCCTCAAGAGTCTTCAGCGCGTCGGAATTTGTGAACGAGCCGTCCTTTTTCGTCTTGAGCGGCAGATATTTTCCGTGAAGCTCGCGTTCCATCGCCTCAAGCACCTCGCGGTCGTCGAGAAGGATTCCGCGGCGCGAGAGCTTGTCCGAGACGAGCCTTTCGACTTCGGTTGGCGGAAGCTCGGCGTCGAGTGTCAGCGTCGGCACGTTCGCACCGAAATAGAGAACCCCGGCCGGGATGATCTCGTCGGTCGTCTGAAAGGCTCCGCCCTTTTTCGCGCCGTTTTTCCAGATCGAGAAGAGGTAAAGCAGCATCTGGAGATTGAGTCCGAGCGCGATGTCGTCCATCGAGAATTCCTTGGTTCCGGTCTTGTAGTCGACGACGCGGACATAGAGCTTTCCGTCGTGGCGGAAGGTGTCGACCCGGTCGGCGATTCCGCAGATGCAGGCCTTTGTGCCGTCGAAAAGCTCAATTTCGAGCGGCGGGACGAATTTGTCGGCCGCGCCGTCGGGGAAGGTGATCGGCAGTTCAAAGAAGGTCGGCTTGAACTCGCTCTGACCGAATTCGCCAGCGATATTGCGGCAGAGAAGCTTTGAGGTCTTCCGGAGCTTGACGAAGAGGTGCGAAAGACGCGGCTCGTCGGTCACGGCGAGCCTTTTTATATAGTCGTCGACGATTTCGTCCACGAGCGGATCGACCTCCTCGGCCGAAAGCTTGTCGTTCGAGACGAAGATTTCGAGTATCTTGTGGATGAAGATTCCGATATCGGCCGAGTCGAAGTCGATCGGCTTCGATTCCTCGAGCTTCAGCACGAATTTGCAGAAATACGAGAATTTGCAGAGAACGTAGCTGTCAAGCCGCGACTGAGTCAGTGTGAGATCGGCTTCGGCGATCAGCTTCGCGGTGTCCTCCGAGAGAATCGCCTCGTCCTCGGTCAGCGGCAGACTCAGCTTTTCAAGCTTTTCGGAGCCTTCGAGATATTCCGAGAGCGCGTCGCCGAGCGGAGTTCCGGCGGCCTCGGCGGCGTATTCGAGGAGCTTCGGACGGCCCTCAAGACGGTATTCAAGCGGAAGCTCGTCGTATTTCACCACCTTCAGCGAAGGGAAGAGCTTCATTATTCGTATCGCGCCGAAGGACGGACGCATCGAGCGGCCCGAGAGATCGGCCGACGCGTAGCAGAGCGTCAGACTCTCCGAGGCGGCGGTGAGCGCGCGGTAGAAGGTGAATCTTTCGTCGTTCGTCCGGTATTCCCCACCTCCGGCGAGCTCGACTCCGAGCTTTGCCAGCGTCTCGCGGTCGGAATCGGTGAAGAGTCCGCCTGAGTCGGGCGCGGCGGGGAAGACCCCCTCGTTCGCGCCGATCACGTAGATATGCTTCGCGTTCGCGCGGAGAAGCGAGGCGTCGCCGACGACAACCGCGTCGACCGCCGCCGGAATCGAGCCGATATCGACGTTTCCGAAGACGATTCCGAGAAGCTTTGTGTAGGTTTCGGCGTCGGCCTCAAGCTCGGGGACGACCGAGACCAGCTCGTCGAGCGAATCTATAACCGCGGCCCAGAGCTGCGAAAGCTCGGACGCTTCCTCGGGTTCGGCGGCGTTTTTTCGCAGCTCGAGCTTTCCGGGAATCTGTAGATCCACAAGAAAATCATATAAAGCCGTCGAGTGCTCGCGGACGTTCCGCGCCGCCGAAAGCTTTTCGTGGAACTTTGAAAGCGGTGCCATCAGCTTCTTCCGCGACTCATTGAGGACTTCAAGCTCGGCGGCCGATTCCTCGGTCGGCTCGGCCGTCCAGCCGTTCGGATTCAGAATAAAATCGCGGCTCCAGAGCTTCTTTCCGCGGATCCGCCAGCGTTCGGCGTAGCGCGTGAGATCCGACGCCTCGTCGGTCGAGAGATCGGTGAGTCCGGTCTTCATAAAGGTGATGACGTCGCTCGCCGCGTATCCGCCGACATAGATCGAATAAGCCGAGAGAATCAGCCGTATGAGCGGCTTTTCTGTGAGATCCGAACGCTTTGAGAAAAAGCAGGGGATTCCGTATTTTTCGAGGATCAGGTCGATCATCCCGTCGTATCGGTCGGCTCCGCGCGTCGTGACGGCAAAGTCGCGGTATGACGCCCCGGCGCGGACCTTTTTCAGGATTTCGACCGCGACGGCCTCGCACTCGGCAAACTGATTCGGACATTCGATCACCTTTATCTCGTCGGGTACCAGATCGGATTTCGCCGTCGGATCCCAGAGCGAGCTTTCGAGAAGCTTAAGTCCGGCGGTTTTGTGCCTGAGATCCGAATCGAGGAATTCCTCGGTGAAATCTCCGGCGATCCGCTTTAATTTCGCGGCCGTGTCGGCGAGATTCTCAAACGGCGTCCCTTCGCCGAGGGTGAGCGAGATCGTGAGACTCTTCGCGCTTCTCGCGGCGACGCGGATTATCTCGAATTCCTGCGGCGTGAAGCCGTTGAACGAGTCGAAATAGACGTCGCACCCCGAAAAGAAGTTGTGGGTTTCAAGCTTTTTCGCGGCCTTCGTGAGATCGTCGTCGGCGTCGTCGAGAAGCGAAATGAGACTGAGATAATCCGAGTAGATCAGCGAAATGTCCGAGAGCTTGGTTTTAAGCGGCGAGTCGTCGAGTCCCTCAAGCGTGCGTTCGATTCCCGCGGGCGTGACGCGGTAGGCCTTGAACTCGCTGACCGTCGAGAGCATCAGATCTACACGCGAACGGTCGGTTTTGCCGCCGTATTCCGAAAGCTCGTCCGAAAGCTCGGACAGCGCGCGCCACATTAAAAGAGACTTTCCGGCGTCGCTTATGTAGTTGTATGAAAGTCCTCCGTACTCGCGGAAGACGCGGTTCGTAAGGCGTTTGAAATTCAGGATTTCGAGCGAAAGCTCGGGCGAATCCTCCTCGCCGGAATAGTCGGACAGAAGATCTGCCATGTGCTGCTCCGCGCTCACGGCCTGCTGTTCGGGGACGATCAGGAAGGTGTGCCGCCCCGAAATGAGACTCTTTGCCGCGAGATCGAAAATCCGCGTCGATTTTCCCGAACCCGCCCGGCCGAAGATGAAATGTGTCATGCGCTTCTCCTCAGAATAAATTTTACTTGATTATATTATATCAGATAAGAAGCCGAATTTCAAGTAAATTCGGAAAAACTCTTTACAAATCCGAAAATTGGTGGTATAATATATACTGAGTAATAATGTGTAAGGAAGTTTAATATGCCTGTAAAGAATGAAAACAATTACGGCGACCAGTCGATAACCGTCCTGAAAGGTCCCGACCGCGTCAGAAAGCGTCCGGCTGTTATCTTCGGCTCGGACGGACTTGAGGGATGCGAGCATTCGTTTTTCGAGATCCTGTCAAACGCCGTCGACGAGGCCAAGGAGGGCTACGGAAACGTCATCTCGGTCAGAGCCTTCAACGATCATTCGATAGAGGTCGAGGATCACGGCCGCGGAGTTCCGCTCGGCTGGAACGAAAAGGAACAGAAATACAACTGGGAGCTTATCTACTGCGAAATGTACGCGGGCGGCAAGTACAACAACAACTCGGCAAACGCCGCGTATGAGTTCTCGCTCGGGATCAACGGACTCGGCGCCTGCGCTACCCAGTACAGCTCGGACTATATGGAGGTCGCGTCGTATAACGGAAGCTCGGTAAGCAAAATAAGCTTCAAGAAGGGCTTCGCCGTCACCGATCTCGTCACGACGCCCCTTAAGCGTGGGGACAAGCGGACCGGAACGGTCGTCCGCTGGCTTCCCGATCTCGACGTCTTCACCGATATAAACATCCCGCGCGAGTTCTTCGAGGACACGATGAAGAAGCAGGCGGTCGTCAATCCGAAGATCCGCTTCGCGCTCGACTGGCAGAACGCCGATGGTGAATTCGAGCATTCGGAATACTACTACGAAAACGGAATCGTCGACTACGTGAACGAGATCACGGGCGGCGAGTCGCTGACTTCCCCGGTCTCGTGGCACCTTGAGACGATGGGACGCGACCGCGAGGACAAGGACGATTACCGCCTGAAGGCCGACATCGCGTTCTGCTTCTCGAACACGATGAGCCGGATCGAGTACTACCACAACTCGAGCTTCCTAGAACACGGCGGCTCGCCCGAAAAGGCGGTCAGACTCTCGTTTGTCTACCAGATCGACCACTATCTGAAGGCCAAGGGAAAGTACAACAAGAACGAGTCAAAGATCAGCTGGAACGACATCGAGGACTGCCTTGTCCTCGTCATTAACTCGCTCTCGACCCAGACTTCATACGAAAACCAGACGAAAAAGGCGATCAACAATACCTTCATCGCCGATGCGCTGAACAGCTTCCTCCGCGATCAGCTCGAAATCTATTTCCTCGAAAATCCCGGCGAGGCCGACAAGATCGCCTCTCAGGTGCTGGTCAACAAGCGTTCGCGCGAGACGGCAGAGTCGACGAGGCTCAACCTCAAGAAAAAGCTCTCGGGCAGCATCGACATGACCAACCGCATCGAGAAGTTCGTCAACTGCCGCACAAAGGACGTCGAGCGGCGCGAGGTCTATATAGTCGAGGGAGACTCGGCTCTGACGTCGTGTAAGCTCGGACGCGCGGCCGAGTTTCAGGCGATCTTCGCGGTGCGCGGAAAGACGCTCAACTGTCTGAAATCGGGTTACGACAAGATCTTCAAGAGCGAGGTCATCGTCAATCTCTTGAAGGTCATCGGCTGCGGCGTTGAGATAAAGACGAAGTCGAAATCCGACATGGTGAAGTTCGACCTGAACGCGCTGCGCTGGTCGAAGATCATCATCTGCACAGATGCCGACGAGGACGGATATCAGATCAGAACGCTTATCCTGACGATGTTCTATCGCCTCCTCCCGACGCTCATCAAGGAAGGGAAGATCTACATCGCCGAGTCGCCGCTCTTTGAGATCACGTCAAAGGACAAGACCTACTTCGCCTTCAACGAAAAGGAAAAGCAGGAGATCATAAAGAAGCTCGGAAACGCGAAATACACGCTCCAGCGTTCGAAGGGACTCGGTGAAAACGAACCGGGCATGATGTGGGAGACGACGATGAACCCCGAGACAAGACGGCTCATCAAGGTCACCGCGACCGACGCCGAGGAGACTGCGCGGATCTTCGACACGCTGCTTGGCGACAATCTCGACGCTAGAAAGCGTTATATCACCGACTACGGCCATATGTATATAAAGCAGGCCGAGGAAATGTAAGGAGAATCAGCATGGAGAACTTTGAGATAATCGATTTCCACACGCATCCGTTCGGACACGGAGCGGTCAATATCTGCTCGCACAAGACCTATGTCGATATGTCCGAGGAAAATATAATCCGCAACATGAAGGCCTTCGGAACGTCGAGAATCTGCGGCTCCGCGCTCGTCCGGCGTTCGGATCTCGGAGAGGGCGCCACCGAGCTTGACGCGATAAAGGCTTCGAACAGGGCGGCGTTTGAGATCGCCGGCGATCTTGGCGGCTACTATGTCCCCGGAATCATGGTTCACCCGGCTTTTATCGAGGAATCAAAGGCCGAGATCGACTTCTACTATGAAAAGGGATGTCGGCTCATCGGCGAGCTTGTCCCGTATATGCAGGGCTGGGGCGATTATTCCTGTGACGGATTCTCAAAGCTCATCGACTACGCGACCGAAAAGGGAATGCTGATAAGCATCCACTCGATGGGCGACGACGCGATGGATAAAATGGTCGAAAGACATCCAGACGCGAAGATCATCTTCGCGCATCCCGGCGAGTTCAATGAGTTCTCGCGCCACATGAAGCGGCTCAGAATGAGCGAAAACTGCTATCTCGACCTCTCGGGAACCGGAATATTCCGCCACGGAATGCTCCGACACGCGGTCGATGAGGCCGGACTCTCAAAGATAATCTACGGCTCGGATTATCCGACCTGCAATCCCGGCGTTTTTGTCGGCGGCGTGATGTTTGACCCGACGCTCACTTATCACGAAAAACAGGCGGTTTTCGCCGGAAATATAAGGAGGCTCTTCGCGTCTGTCGGATTTACGATCTGATCCGGCAGAAAGAATCTCGCGAATTTCAGTTTAATTATGGCACAGAAAAACAAAATCCAGCTTTCGGATCACTTCACCTATGGAAGACTGATCCGATTCGTTATCCCGTCGATAATAATGATGATCTTCACGTCGATCTACGGCGTGGTCGACGGTTTCTTCGTCTCGAATGTCGTCGGAAAGACCCAGTTCACGGCGGTAAACCTTATCATGCCGTTTCTGATGATCTTCGGCGGAATCGGCTTCATGATCGGTACCGGAGGAAGCGCGATTGTCTCGCGTACGCTAGGAATGGGCGACCGTGAGCGCGCGAACCGGATATTCTCAATGATCGTCTACGTCTCGATCGCGGTCGGCGTGATTCTGACCGTGATCGGAATCGTGTTCCTGCGTCCGATCGCGATCGCGCTCGGAGCCGAGGGCGAGGTCATCGAATACTGCGTCAAGTACGGACGGATAATAATCCTCGCGCTGACGGCCTTCATGCTCCAGAACGTCTTCCAGAGCTTTCTCGTCACGGCCGAAAAGCCGAAGCTCGGACTCTATGTCACGGTCGCGTCCGGAGTGGCGAACATGATCGGCGACGGGCTTCTCGTCGCGGTTTTACGTCTTGGAGTCGAGGGAGCCGCGCTGGCGACCGCGCTTTCGCAGCTTGTCGGCGGACTCATCCCGCTTTTCTACTTCACAAGGCCGAATTCGAGTCTACTGAGGCTTACAAAGGCCGGTATCGACTGGAAAGTCCTTCTCCACACTTGCACGAACGGCTCGTCCGAGCTTATGAGCAACATCTCGATGTCGGTAGTCAATATGCTCTACAATATGCAGCTGTTGAAATACGCCGGCGAGGACGGCGTAGCGGCGTACGGAGTCATAATGTACGTGAACTTCATTTTCGTCGCTATCTTCATCGGCTACGCGATCGGTTCCGCGCCGATCATCGGCTTCAACTACGGCGCGGAGAATCACGCCGAGCTTCAGAATATATTTAAGAAGAGCATAAAGCTGAATCTCGGAAGCGGAGTCGTTCTGACCGCGGCGGCGATCGCGCTTTCGGATTTTCTCGCCGGAATCTTCGTCTCGTACGATCCCGCGCTTCACGCGATGACCGTGCATGGATTCCGGATCTACTCAATTGCCTTCCTCATCTGCGGAATCTCGATCTTCGGCTCGTCGATGTTCACAGCTCTCAGCAACGGACTCGTCTCCGCGCTGATTTCCTTCCTCCGCACGCTGCTTTTCCAGATCTCGATGGTCATGATCCTTCCGATGATCTTCAAGCTTGAGGGCGTGTGGTGGTCGGTCGTCGCGGCCGAGGCCTTTTCGGTCTGCGTAACGCTGTTCTTTATTATTAAAATGCGGCCGAAATATAAATATTTTTGAAATATTCGAAAAACCGCTTGACAAAGTCCGCAATCCGTGGTAGACTATTGGCATAGAAATGGCATTGATGAAGCTAAGTAGGCCTGTGACCGACTTCAGAGAGTGCGCGGATGGTGCGAGCGCATGGAGGAAGCAGTGTTCCGAATACCCTTCTGAGCCGCTTTTCCGAAGGAATCATCTTCTGCGTAGGGAAAGACGTGTGCGCCCGTTAAAGCGCGGCAAAGATGATGGTCTTTGCGTGAGGGAAGATCCGCGAGGATTTTCCGAATCGGAGTGGTAACACGATAATCATCGTCTCCGGCTGTATAGCCGGAGACTTATTTTATTTTCAAAAAGGAGAACGAAAATGCAGATTTACGAAGAACTCAAAGCGCGCGGACTCATCGCGCAGGTAACCAACGAAGAAGAGATCAGAGAGATGGTCAACGCCGGAAAGGCAACCTTCTACATCGGCTTTGACTGCACGGCGGACAGTCTCACCGCCGGACATTTCATGGCGCTGACGCTGATGAAGCGTCTCCAGATGGCCGGAAACAAGCCGATCGCGCTTATCGGCGGCGGCACGACTATGATCGGCGACCCGTCCGGACGCACCGACATGAGAAAGATGCTCACCCGTGAGGATATCGAACACAACGCCGAGTGCTTCCGCAGACAGATGGAACGCTTCATCGAGTTCGGCGAGGGCAAGGCGAGAATGATGAACAACGCCGACTGGCTCTTAAACCTTAACTACGTCGACCTTCTCCGCGAGGTCGGAGCCTGCTTCTCGGTCAACAATATGCTCCGCGCCGAGTGCTACAAACAGAGAATGGAAAAGGGACTCTCTTTCCTCGAGTTCAACTACATGATCATGCAGTCGTACGACTTCTATCATCTCTTCAAGGAAGTCGGCTGCAATATGCAGTTCGGCGGCGACGACCAGTGGTCGAATATGCTCGGCGGAACCGAGCTGATAAGACGCAAGCTTGGCAAGGACGCTCACGCGATGACAATCACACTCCTGACCGACTCGCAGGGCAAGAAGATGGGCAAGACGGCCGGAAACGCGGTCTGGCTCGACCCGAACAAGACTTCGCCCTTCCAGTTCTTCCAGTACTGGCGCAACGTCGACGACGCGGATGTCATGAAGTGCATCAGAATGCTTACCTTCATTCCGCTTGAGGAGATCGAGGAGATCGACAAGTGGGACGCTTCCCGAATCAACGAGAAGAAGGAAAGACTCGCTTACGAGCTCACCGCGCTCGTTCACGGCGAGGAAGAGGCAAAGAAGGCGGTCGAGGCGTCAAAGGCTCTCTTCGCTGGCGGCGGAGACGACTCGAATATGCCGACGACCGAGCTTGACGTTCCGGACGAGGGAATGAACATCGTCGACATCATGCTCGCCTGCGGACTCGGATCGAGCAAGGGTGAGATCAAGCGTCTCATCGGACAGGGAGGAGTCGCGCTCGACGGCGAAAAGGTCGAGGGATTTGATCTCGTCGTGCCGAAGGAGAAGCTCGCCGAGGGCGTCAAGATCAGAAAGGGAAAGAAGATTTTCCACAAGGCGATAGCGAAGTAATCCGCGAAAAAAAGACAGCAGGATCGTTTTCTGATCCTGCTGTTTTGGTGGATGAGCGGACGGATTACTGTCCGCTTCCGACGCTCCGTTTCGGGAGAACAAGAAACCAGTTCCGGCGCGTCGGAAGGATTCGGTCCGTCAGTGCTTTCTTCTTAAGACAACTGCCGCTCCGAGCGCGGATGCGAGCGAAGCGCAGATGAGAAGCGAAGAGATATCCGCGGTCTGCGCGCTGGTATCGACGGCCTTTTTCGTCTCTTTGAGAACGAGTCTCAGCGGGAACATATCCTGACCCTTCCAAGTGTAATCAAAATCCTTTCCCGCCGAACGGACGACGACATTCGCGTCCTTGTCGCGGTAGAGCATGAAGACCGGAAGCACGTAGCCGTCGCCGAGCTTCTTCATCTCGCCGCTCATGTCGAAGAGCTTCGCGCCCTCGCCCGAGCGGCAGACGCCCTTGACGAAGATCTTTTCCCACGGGATCGCGATCTCGCAGGCATAGTTTATGCCGGATTCGCTGTACTTCTTCGAATAGCCTTTGATCTCGGACATAACGTATTTCGTCTGACTTCCGTCCTTATCTGACTGATACGCGTCGCCGTGAACGAGCGGCTGCTTGTCAGCGGTAAAGCCGACGCAGTAGTAGAGCGGCTGAACGTCCTGTATGATCAGCCCGGGATTGAAGCCGAGCTGAATGAGGTCGTTTGTTCCCCAGATACAATCCTTGTCGGCAGGGGCGGTGTCGTTTTGAGACGCGGTTTTCTCGCCCTCAACGGTGATTCCGACATAGAGATTGCTCTTGTCCCATGTGTAGTAGAGCTTTATCGTGTGTCCGGCCCAGTTTGTGTTGCTGTTCCAGCCGGATTCGGTGTTCTTTCCGCTTCCGTCGAAGACGATCGGATCGTTGTTTCCGTACTCGACCTTTGAGATGTTACCGTCGGCCACGGGAGCCTTGGCGGTGCTCTTTATCTCGAAATCCTTTGTGTCAGCGGCGGATGCCGACGCGGAAAAAAGCGTGGAAAGGGTTAAAAGAGCGCAGACGCTCGCGATTAGTTTCTTCATTGAGTTTCACTCTCCTGATGTTTTTTTGTTTGAAAACAACCTTAATCAGCGTTTCCCTGATCAGCGTTTTTTGTAAGCTTACGATAAAATTATACTCTTTTCGCGCGCGGATGTAAATCCCATTTTGTATGTTCTGATGGACAGATATTATCCAAAAATCAAAAAGGAGGACAGATATGAGCATTGAAGATTCATTCGTCCGCTATTCTGACGAGTTTGAAAGGCTGATGGACGAATATGGCAGTCGATGCGAAAATATGAGTCATGTGACTGACGACGATGTGGTCAGGTTCCTTTGCGAAACGCTTCCGACCGAGAAATTCCTCAAGGAAAGATTCAGTCTCAGTTGCCGCGAATCACTCTGGAATGTCAGAAGCGAAGAGACCGAAAGATTTCCCGATAATGTAAACATACGTGTTTTCCGACATTTCAGGTACGACATTCACCAACCGCATATGTTCGACTATTTTCAGCTTTTCTATGTCTACTCGGGAAGCGCGTCACTCTTCATCTATACGAACGAGCCGCGCGAGGTGAAATTCACGAAGGGCGATTTTATCCTGCTGACCCCGCGCACCAAGCAGAATCTGCGCGTCTGGTGCGACGACTGCATGGTGATCAAGATCTACATAAGATCGAGTACCTTTGAGCGGACCTTCTGCAAGTGGATCGGCGAGAACAATCTCCTTTCCGAGCTGTTCCGGCGCGCGATCTACGGGAACATGACCGGAAACTGCCTGATTTTCCACTCGGGTGAGGACGACGCGCTCCGTCAGAGGGTGATCTCGCTCTACGCGGAGGATCTCAGCCGCGACGAATACAGCGGAATCATTGAGGAGTGCATTCTGACCGAGATATTCTGCCGCCTTTCGCGCGACCATATGTCGGACATACATGACGAGGCCGAGGGCGATTTCGGCTTCCGCGATATCGGAACGGCGATAAAATACATAAACGACAACCGCGCGACGGTGACGCTCGATTCGCTCTCGCGCCGGATGGGATATTCGAAGAATTATTTCTGCCGGATGCTGATGAAAAAGACCGGACGAACCTTTCTTCAGATCCTTTTCGCGGCGCGTATCGAGGCGGCGAAAAAGCTTCTCTCCGAGACCGATATGCCGATCGGAGAGATCTCGGTGACGGCGGGATTTTCAAATACGAAGCAGTTTTACCGGGCGTTCAGAAAGGAACTCGGCACGACTCCGGGCGCGTACCGCGAAAAGGTCAATAAAAACGCGTGAGAAAAGAATCCGGCGTATTTTTTCCCTCCCGCTGTCGATAATAATCTAAGCAAAGAAAAGGAGAAGAATCATGATAAAAGTAACCATGTTCGATACCAAGCCCTACGACCGCGAGTCCTTCGACGCCGCGCTTTCCGGGGCGGACGATATCTCGATGAAATACTACGAAACCAAGCTCACTCCCGACACCGCCGAACTCGCGCACGACTCGGACGCAGTCGTGATCTTTGTAAACGACGAGGTGAACGATAAGGTCATAGACGAGCTTTATTCGCGCGGGGTGAAGCTGATCGCGCTCCGCTGCGCCGGATTCAATAACGTCGACGTGAAGGCGGCGTTTGAAAAAATCCACATTCTCCGCGTCCCGGCCTATTCGCCCTACGCCGTCGCCGAACACACGATGGCTCTGCTCTTAACCTCGCTCCGGAGAATCCACAAGGCTTACAACCGCACGAGAGAATATAATTTCAGCCTCAACGGACTCACCGGCTTCGATCTCCACGGAAAGACGGTCGGCGTCATCGGCGCGGGTAAGATCGGCAGAGCCTTCATAAACATCTGCGCGGGATTCGGAATGCGCGTCCTCGCGTACGATAAATTCCCGTCCGAGGGAGTCCCGGCCGAGTTCGTGACGCTCGACGAGATCTTCGCCGAAAGCGACGTCATTTCGCTCCACTGCCCGCTGACCGACGAGAATTTCCATCTCATAAACGCCGGAAACATCGCGAAGATGAAGGACGGAGTCTTCATCCTCAACACCTCGCGCGGCGCGCTGATCGACTCGGAGGCTCTGCTCGACGGACTCATGTCGAAGAAAATCGGCGCGGCCTGCCTTGACGTCTACGAGGAGGAGTCGGATATCTTCTTCGACGACCGCTCGGGACACATCCTGCGCGACGATATTCTGGCTAGACTCCTTTCGATGCCGAACGTGATCGTGACGTCGCATCAGGCCTTCCTCACGCGCGAGGCATTGTCGAACATCGCCGACACGACGCTTTTCAACATCCGCAGCTTCTTTGACGGAAAGCCGCTCGAAAACGAGATCTGCTACCGCTGCGCCAAACTCGGCGAATGCCGCAAGAAGCGTGCCGGAAGATGCTTTTAGTTTACGTTTCCACCGCTGTGACACTCTGACAGACCGCGGCATATGATGTGGTACAGCCATTCCAAAGGTATTTCCCTTGGCGGCTGAAAATTCAGATGAAAGGCATGGTACCGTTCATGTCAGAGATAAACAGAACCGGATGCCGCGGTCAGTCGCTCTCCGGCTCCGGCGGATTCCAGTCGGGCGCGGGGAATGTGCTTATCGACACCTATCAGGTGTTTGACAGCTGTCGCGACCGCGACTGCTTCGAGGACACCAGAGTCTTCCTCGACGAGCTCGGGCAGAGCCTCATCGAGCATACCGGACAGGTGCGGGTCAGAACCGCCGAGATCTGCTCGGCTTCGATCAGCGTCGACCCGGTACAGCTTTCGCGCGGATTCTACCGCGTGAACGTACGTTCGTACGTCCGCCTTGAGTGCGAGGCCTGCGTCTGCCCCGGACGTCCGCAGAGCTTCACCGGAATCGCCGTCACCGAGAAGGAATCGGTGCTTTACGGCGGAGAGGGCGAGGTGCGCGTTTTCCGTTCGAACGCGGCGAGCGACAGCTTCTGCTCGGCTCCGTGTCAGGGCGAGATGACGACGAATCTTCCCGTAGCCGTCGTGGAGACAGTCGACCCCGTCGTCCTCGGCGTGCGCGTCGTCGACCCCGTGACCTGCCACTGCTGCCAGTGCTGCCAGTGCGATGA
>CAKSVM010000032.1 GCA_934503195.1 uncultured Eubacteriales bacterium | reverse complement strand
GCTGAGCTGCTCCAGGTCTGCGAGGGCAAGGACATCTGCGTCAACGTCATCTCGAAGTCGGGAACCACGACCGAGCCGGCTGTCGCTTTCCGCATCTTCCGCGAGCTCCTCGAGAAGAAGTACGGCGAGGAGGGCGCGCGCGAGCGCATCTTCGTTACCACCGACAAGGCAAAAGGAACTCTCAAGAAGTTCGCGACCGACAAGGGCTACGAGACATTCGTCGTTCCGGACGACGTCGGAGGACGCTATTCCGTTCTCACCGCTGTCGGTCTGCTTCCGATCGCCGCTTCAGGCTGCGATATCGACGCTATGATGAAGGGCGCCGCTGATGCGCGTGCCGCTTACACCTCCGACGACATGAACGAGAACGACGCCGCAAAGTACGCCGCTCTCAGAAACCTTATGTACAGAAAGGGCAAGACCACCGAGATCCTCGTCTCCTACGAGCACGCTATGCTCATGATGAACGAGTGGTGGAAGCAGCTCTTCGGCGAGTCCGAGGGCAAGGACAACATGGGCATCTTCCCGGCGTCAGTTGTCTTCTCGACCGATCTTCACTCGCTCGGCCAGTTCATTCAGGAGGGCAGACGCGACCTCTTCGAGACGGTCGTCAACATCGAGAAGTCTAACGACACTGTCATCATCCCGAACGACCCGCACAACATCGACGGACTCAACTTCCTCTCGGGCAAGGAGCTTCACTCGGTCAATCAGGCCGCCAAGAACGCTACCCTGATGGCTCACGTCGACGGCGGCGTTCCGAACGTCGTCCTCGACCTCGCCGACAGAAGCGAGCATTCCTTCGGATATCTCGTCTACTTCTTCGAGCTCGCCTGCGCGGTTTCGGGCTACACGCTCGGAGTCAATCCCTTCAACCAGCCCGGCGTCGAGGCGTACAAGAAGAATATGTACGCGCTCCTCGGAAAGCCCGGCTACGAGGCTGAAAAGGCCGCTCTCGAAGAGAGAATGTCCCGCTGACGATACATCCCCCGCCGCGGCGGAATTCACCCCGCCGCGGAATAGGCAAAGTACACTAAATAAACGAACGGTTTTGTACAAGTTGTAAAAACTTTTCGAAATCATGAGAAATGTTCAGAAAACCCCTTGAAATTTTCCGCGATTTAGTGTAAAATATAAGTACAGGCAAAACCCCATTATTTTTCAGGAGGATAACAAATATGTTAAAGCTCATCATCGGCGTGAAGGGAACCGGCAAAACCAAGCAGCTCATCGAACTCGTCAACACCACCGCGGCTCAGTCCAAAGGCTCGGTCGTCTGCATCGAGAAGGGTACCAAGCTCACCTATGACATAAAGCACACCGCGCGTCTCATCGACACCGATCAGTACGCTATCTGCGACGCTCAGTCGCTCTTCGGCTTCATCGCCGGTATCATCGCAAGCAACCACGACGTCACAGATATCTTCGTCGACTCGGCTCTCAAGATCTGCGAGAACGATATCGTAAGCTTCGACAAGTTCGCCGCCGAAATCGACGAACTCACCGAGAAGTATGAGATCAAATGCACGATGACCGCCTCGCTCCCCGTCGAGAAGGCCACCGAGGTCATCAAGCGTTATCTCTGATTTCGGACAGCACTACATAAAAGCAAATCCATGCCCTGCCGGAAACGCCCTTGTCGTTTTCGGTATGGTTTTGGCGTTTTCATACCCTGACGCTATGAAAGGAGACTTCGCTTGAGCGGAGAGATCTATATCCCCGAAGTGCGGGGACACCTTAAAAAATCGATAATCCAGCTTCCCGACGCGATCGGCGGGGCGAGCGGAGTCAGAATCAACGGACGCGTTCTGAAATCCTTCATCTTCACGACCGACGTCGCCGCGATCCGCAACAACAACGCCGACGCGGTCATCGCGGTCTATCCCTTCCTGCCGCAGCCGATAATCACGCAGGCGGTCATCTCGGTCGCCGATGTGCCGGTGTTCTGCGGAATCGGATCGGGAGTCGGCGCGGGCGGAATCAAGCGCGTCGTCAATCTGGCCAAGCACGCCGAGTATCAGGGCGCGCAGGGCGTCGTCGTCAGCGCGAACATCTCGAACGAGGCCGTTCACGAGATCGCCACGGCGATCGACATTCCGGTCATCCTGACCGTCATCTCGGAAAACACCGACTTCAAGGCGCGTCTTGAGGCGGGAGCGTCGATCCTCAACGTCTCGGGCGCGGACAAAACCCCCGCGATCATCAGAATGATCCGCTCGGAATACCCTTACGTCCCGATAATCGCGACCGGAGGTCCCACAGACCGGACGATAAACGAGACGATCGAGGCCGGGGCAAACGCGATTACCTACACGCCGCCGACCAGCGGAAATCTCTTCGCCGAAAAGGCGAGCCGTTCCCGCGAACTCGAAAAGACGCAGGGCTGACAGCATCGGCTCCGCGGCGGCTTTCACTGCCCGCGGTATGACAAAAATACATTTACGATTTGGAGAACATATGAAAATGAAGAGTAAAATCGCCGCGCTCGGACTGGCTCTCTGTCTCATCCCGGCGACTTTGTTCGGCTGCCGCAGCGAGGCGAAAATTGCCGAAAATCTTGAGGCCGCGAAGGCCGGAGTCGAAAAGGCGCGTTCGCTCGCGTCTGGAGAGATTCTGGTTTACGCCACCTTCAAGACCGAAAAGGAAGCGGGCGAAAATTTAATAAGCAGCGTCACCGAGTCCTACGCGAAGTTCATCCGCGGCGACGAACTCGAATATGACTTCACCGAGACCGAAACCTTCGCGTCGTCCGGCGAGACTAAGTCGTTTGACGCCAACCACGAGGACGGCAGGACGATCGTCACACGCGACGGCGTTGTCGTCGACGAGTCCGAGGCTCCCGACATTTTCGCGGCCTTTGTCGTCGACTATGAGGTCGCCGACGTCGACAGCGTCGAGGCGATAAACGGCGGCGAGCAGATTCTGTACACCTTCACGATGACAAAGGATTACGCGTCGAAGTTCGACTCGGATTCTGACGGCGTCGCGAAGAAGTGCAAGTCGGTCAAGTACAACTATTATGTTGACGCCGAGGGCGTTGTCCGCACGCTTGTTTCGGAATTCACCTACGACGCGACCTTTGACGGCGCGACCCAGACCGTCGTAAGCTTTTGCCAGACGGCAATAAACAGCTGAACCAAAGCTCCGTTTTTAACGGAGCTTTTCTCTTGCCAAAATTGAACTGATTTGCGATGTTTTGTAAAATCGCGTTATTTCTATTGACAAACGAGGCTCATTGTGGTATAATTATCTTGCATATGAGAATACGTTTGTATTGTCTGTGCCGCGTATGACTTTACGCGCGGTGTCCGAACCCGATATCCGCCGGACTCTGATTTTTGTTTTGACAATCGCATATTCTGCCCGGTGTGTATCACAACTGTGAAAGGTATGGCACGGTGTATGAAAACTACTGTTCCGCATAACGTCCTGACCATCTCGGAAATGACAAAACGACCGAACAAGATCAATTCAGAAGTCATTGACATCGATAACATTGTTCTCGATGAAGCACTCATACGAAAGCTCCGCGCGAGCAAGAGTATGTTCAACAAGTCTACATACGTCCAGATCCTCTGCGGCGGCGTACGCTACAACGTCGAGGGAGTCGACCGCATGAAAAACGGAAAGTACCGGATAACCCTCATCTCACCGCAGTTTTTCGCGACGCTGAACGGTTACATCGGAAAGCCGGTGAGCCTTGTAAAGCTGGCTGCCATCTCATAATAAAAGAAATCCCGCGGGGGCGTTTTCGCTCCCGCGTTTTTACGAAAGGAATGCTTATGAACGACAATCTGACTCCGGAATCCCTTCCGCCGGAAGATTCTCAGAACGGTATCGCGGCTCCTGAAGCCCAGACCGGAACCCAGACTCCGCCCGCGCGGGAAGCCGCTACAGAAGAGACCGTGACCGAGGCGACGTCTCAGCCCGAAATTCCGGCTCCTCCACGCGACGCTTCCGGCGATTCTGACGCCTTTGCCGACGCTGACGCCGAGCCGCCGCTTCTCGAATTTCGCGAGGTTTCAAAGCGTTACGGCTCGAAGAAGGTTCTCGACGGACTCTCATTCACGCTCGGACGCGGAGGAATCATCGGACTCCTTGGTCCCAACGGAAGCGGCAAGACGACGATTATAAAGCTTATAAACGGCCTTTTGACCCCCTCGTCCGGCGAGGTCCTGATAAACGGAGAGCGGCCGTCGCCCGAAACCGCCGCCGTTGTGTCGTATCTCCCCGAGCGCAATTCGCTTCCGCTCGCGAGCCGCGTGACCGATGTCGTCGACTTCTTTAACGACTTCTACCGCGATTTTGACCGCCTGAAGGCAAACGAGATGATCGGAAGACTGAAGCTCGACCCGAAGGCGCGTCTCCGGACGCTCTCGAAGGGAAACCGCGAAAAGGTTCAGCTGATTCTCACGATGAGCCGCGCCGCCGAGCTTTACGTCCTTGACGAGCCGATCGGCGGAGTCGACCCCGCCGCGCGCGATTACATACTCGAAACGATCCTCACAAGCTACAGCGACAACGGCTCGATCCTGATCTCGACGCATCTTATTTCAGATGTCGAACGCGTGCTTGACGACGTGATCTTCCTCTCGGAGGGCAAGGCCGCGCTCTGCGCGTCGGTAAGATCGATCCGCGAAAAGCACGGCAAGACGGTCGATGAGCTTTTCCGCGAGCTTTACAGAACCTGACGAACCTGACGGAGGATTTTCATATGTTTCTCAAATTACTAAAACACGAATTCCGCGCGACGTCGCCCCTCGTCCTGCTCGTATGGCTCGGACTGGTCGTATTTTCGGGGCTTTCGACGCTTTTCCGTTTCCTTTGCGACTCGCTTGACATCTTCGTCCTGCCGATGGCCGTGACGACGACCTTTTTCGGACTTCTTGCGGTCGCGTCGGTCGTGATCGTTTACGTCGTCATCATCCGTCGGTTCTATACGAATGTCTACGGCGATGAGGGCTATCTCACGCTGACTCTCCCGGTAAAGCGCGGCTCAATCATCACCACAAAGCTGATCTGCGGCGCGGTGCTGGTGATCGGAACGCTTCTGGTTCTCGGAATCTCGGTGCTGATTCAGTTCGCGCCCGAGTTCTTCGACATGATCGAGGCGGTCTTCGGCTACTTCTTCATCTTCGTAGACCAGATTGTCCACTACACCGGAATTCCGATCGGAGCCGCGGTCGCCGAGGCGATACTCTACCTCCTCGTCGCGCTGGCAAAGTCGATTCTCGTATTCTACGCGTCGGTCTCGATCGGACAGTTCTTCACCGGACACAGGCTTCTCGGCTCGGTACTCGGTTATCTCTGCGTCAACGTCGCGTCAAAGACGGTCGTGACGGTCTACTCGCTGATCATGGGGATTTCGGCCAAGGCGACCGGAATCATGCGGATGTTCGCCGCCGGACAGGTTCTCGACAATATGACAAGCTTTGAGGTTCAGATTTCGTTCATCGTCTGGATTATCCTCACCGCGCTCTTCGCGGCCGTACTGTGGCTCTTCACTGACATCATAATGCGCAGGGCGGTTAATCTTCAATAGCTTAAAAAAGGATCCCGGAATGGGATCCTTTCGTGTATAATACCGGAATTTCTGTCAAGAATACTGACAAGCCGGGGAAAAACGGAGTTCTCCCGGATCTATGAAAGGCTGGTAATTATACATGGAAAACAAATTCGGAAAGAAATCAATCAATACCGTGATCTACCTTCTGCTGGCGGCGATGCTCGCGGCGATGGTATTCGTCTCGGTCTACACCGTCGCCTCGAAGCGGCGCGGGGAGGACAAGACTCCCGATCCCGCCGTTTCGAGCGATTCGACCTCTCCCGCCGGAACCCCATCGGGGAACATCAAGGATACTGACACCACGAAGACTCCCGAAACAACTGACGGCAAGCCTGAGTCGACGGCAGAGTCGGCGTCGGTGACTCCCGAAACGAAGCCCGCGGTCGAGGTCGGCGCACTTCCGGCAAACGAGGACGACGAAAAGCCGCTCTCGACGGCCGATCATTACTTCGTCATGCCTGTGAACGGCTTCATCACGAAGGCGTTTGAGATCGACATTCCGGTCTGGTCGGCGACGATGTGCGACTACCGCGCGCATCCCGGAACCGATATCGCGGCGGGCGTCGGAAGCGAGGTTCTCGCGGCGTCGAGCGGAATCGTCTGCAAGGTCTATGACGACCCGATGATGGGACGCGCGGTCACGATCGACCACGGCGACAACATCTACACGACCTATATGAATCTCGGCGAGGAAGTCCTCGTTTCGGTCGGCGAGAAGGTCGCGATGGGACAGGCGATCGGTTCGGTCGGGACAAGTTCGCTCACCGAGCTTGCCGAGGAGCCGCATCTCCACCTTGAGATGAAGATCGGCGGAAAGTACGCCGACCCGCTCGAATATATGGCGGCAGGCGAATACGTCACGGACGAGGAATAAAATCATCCCGGCGGAGCTTTTCCGCCGGGATTTTCTTTTTACGCGAGGATTTCGAGCTTTTCGCTTATCGTCAGAGGTTCGTCGAAGATTATCGCGCCGTCTTCGACGTGGAAGCCGATCCCGCGCCCGTCGGCCTTCACCGCGCTGATCTTACCGGCCGGGAGCGAAAGCTTTCGTAACGTGAGACTGCCCGAGAAGAGAGTGAGCGAATTCTCGCTTCCGAGCGTCACGCGTCCGAAGGCTGAGCCGACCGAGAAAACCGAGCGGAAATCGCCGTTTTCGCCGCGGAGAATCGGCGCGAAGGACAGTTCACCCTTTGATAGGTCGGCCTTCATGCCCGAGAGGATCGGAATCAGCGCGAAGGAGGCCATCGACCGCGCGTAGTTTGAGCCGCACTCGATCTCGTTCCACGGATTACGGTTGAAGCCGCGGTAGCGGTCGCGCACGCCTTTCACGACCCGAAGCCCCTCGTCGACGAATCCGCGGCTCATCAGAAGCCCCGCGAAGGCGTATTCGAAGCCGTGCATCGACTCCTGCGCGTAGGGGATCGGAATCGCGGGCTTTTTCGCGCCGTCGTCCCACTCGCAGATCACCGCGCCCGATTCGTCGTTTATCGCGAAGAGCCGGAAGGTGTTGTAGTGTCCGCGCATATTCTCCTTGAAGTTTAGCTTATACATTCCGGACAGCGCGGTCTTCACCTGATCCCTGTCGAAGAGGTCGCCAAGGCCGATGATGTCGGCGTGCCACTGCGCGAGAAGCTGGTCGATTTCGCTCCCCTCGCCGATCTGATACTTGATCTCCTTAGCCTCGTCGTTCCAGTACTTTTCGACCGCGTCGGAGCCGAAGCTCTCGACGAGCGATTTGTCGGAAAGGTCGATTTTCTGGATGAAATGCTTGCCGTTAAAGAGATTTTCGGCCGTCCATTTTCTGCCCTTTTCGAAGAGATCCTTATATTTTCCGGCTTCGGGATCGCCGACGAAGGACGCCATCTCATATGCCGCCCTGAGCGCGCCGAGGTAGAATCCCTCAAGCCAGCCCGACGGGCCGAAAAGCTCCATGTCGAGTGTGTGATGCTGACGGCCTTCAAGCACTCCGTCAGAGTCGGCGTCCCAGCGGTCGGCGTTCTTTTCGCTCCACGCGAACTCAAGCGACTTTTTGACGCCCGGCCAGAGCTTTTTCATCCATTCGTCGTCGCCCGAAAGCTTCCATTCACGGTAAACTTTGATTATTCCGCCGAACTGTCCGTCGGCGCAGGGACGGAACCAAGCCGATGTCGGCTTTCCTCCGCGGCCGAACGGAAGGCGCGTCCGGAAGACCATTCCGCCCTCCTCGGTCTGATTGTACTTATAATCGTTCTCGCGGAGGCCGCGTTCGAGGTCGGGGAAGAGATAGGCCATCACGTAGGCGTAGTTCCAGACATGCGTGCAGGTTCCGGGGCAGGAGCCGTAGCGTTCGTAAAGGCCTTCCCAGCCGTAGAAATCGCCCTTTTCGCCGATACGGAGCGAGGTTTCGGTCTTCAGCACCGACGAGGTCGCGCTGACCGCTTCGATAACCTCCTCGGGCAGAGTCGAGGCGAAGAGTTCGTCGTGCCAGAGTTTTGTCGCGGAATAGAGCCGATCGCGGTTTTCAAGGCAGTAATCGGCGGCTGACCTTGCCGAGTCGAAAAGGTAGGAATAGTAGTTTCTGACCTCGACGGGCTTTTCGCCGCCCTGCGCCCACTGGTCGGGCTTTATCGGATAGTACCACGAAAGAACGAAGCGGACGTTCATCGTCTCGCCGGGCGCGAGGGTTTTGTGCGCGCAGAGCGTCGCGTGATCGCTCTTTGTCTGCCGCGCGACAGTCGACGAGACGTCGTCTTTGGTGTAGCGGCGGTTTATGAAGCGCGGCGTCTCGGTGAAGTTACGCCAGAAGGTTTCGAGATGATCAAACCAACCGCCGCGGTACCAGTATTCCTGATACGAAACGTCGTCGGTGTCGGTCGCGATCGAAAGTCCCTCGTTCTTTCCTGGCGTTCCGAGGGTGATCGTGCTGAATTTTCCGTCCGAGAACTCGTTCACCGAGTCGTCCGCGGGATTCTTTACCGACGCGGCGGCCGAGAAATCGAGCGTTTCGGTAGTTTTGTTCGTTATCTCAAGCTCGAAGAAGGCGGCGGGGAGACTCGAATCCTTGGAGTTATGCGGGATGAAGGGATTGTAGGCCGTCATCCTGACGCTCATGGCCGAGTCGGGATCGTCAAATTCGAGCGTCGCGATCGGAAACTCCCCGGTGAATTTGCAGCTTCTGAAATGCGGGAAGCCCTGCATCGAGCAGTTTGTGAGACCGAGTCCGAAGTTCATTCCGGTCTGCCCGGCGAGATCTTTGTAAACATCGCCGCAGACGACGCGCGCGTCGGTGGTTTTTCCGGCCTTGGCGGCCTTGACGGCGAAATGCGTACAGCCGTTGACCGTGCCTTTGTTTGCCTTTCCGTAGATTTCCCAGTCGATCAGGCGACCGTTTCCGGCAAGGCCTATAGACCCGGTGCCGATTCCGCCGAGCGGAAAGGAAATTTCGTTTGTGTTCTGTCCTTCGAATTCGGTGCGTTTCATCTGGTTCTCCTTTATTATAAACCTTCAAGTCGCTTGAAGGTCAACAGTATTTCGCTTTTATTAACATTAAGTTTGCAAATAACCGTGATCTCAAGAAGAAATTATCAGCCCAGAGCCTCGATCGCCTTTGTGATCGACTCCTTGTAGGTCGCGATGATCGACGCCATCGTGCCGCCGCGGGTCTTTACGTCGTTGTTGAAGTCGGTGATGAACTGCGCGGTGAGGTTGTACATACTGCCGATGTCGTTGTAAGCTCCGTCGGCGATGATTCCGAGCATTTCGATCGAGTCTTCGTTTCTGAGCCCCTTCTGCTCGACCGAGTTCTCGCGGTAGGCCGGGACGAGCGACTTTCTGCCCTCATAAGAGAGCGCGTCGAAGATTATCGCGGTGTCCTCGGGAGTCTTGCAGGTCGTCGGGATCGAGAAGGCGAGGGCTTCCTGATAGATCGTTGTGATGTAGTTTTCCTGAGCTTCATCGTACTTCGGGAAGGGAACCATTCCGTAGGTGAAGTCAAATTCGCGGTACTTCTGCGTCTTGCAGACCTCGGCGGTGAGGAAGAGCGCGCGCTCGACCGAGAAGGGATAGACATATCCGCCGTTTTCGGCGTCATAGTCGCTGTTGACGCCCTTGTAGATCAGTCCGAGCGAGTCATCGTTGGCCGAATAAAGCTTGTCGACCGCGTTCATGAAGCGTTCGCTTCCGGCCGTGAAGGTCAGCTTGCCGCCCTTGTTTTCGACGATCTTCTCGCCGAAGCAGTTCATGAAGCGGTAGTTTATGTAGGGGGTCATCGTGAGTCCGTAGAAGGATTTGCCGTTCTTGTTCCACGCGAAGGATTCGTCGCCGTTAAGATTTGCGACGGCCGCGCAGTATTCCTTCATCTTGTCGTAGGTCCATTTGCCAGAGCGGACGAGGTCATACGGCTTGTCGAGGCTGTAATCGGTCATCTTGTCCTCGTTGAAGAAGAGAACCCACATTCCGTCCATCAGTCCGACCGTGGCGTCGCTCATGCCGAAGTAGAGATTGCCGCTGATTTCCATGTCGTTGTTATAGCTCTGGTTGTACCACTCGCGGTCGAGCTGGAAGCCGGAATAGTCCTTCATGTTGTAGAAGTAGCTTTCAGTGAAGAGCGGCGCGCAGGTTTTCGGCGGGATCATCGCGAGATCGCAGAGGTAATCCCCGGCTTCGACCGACTTTCTGATCTGTGACGCGAGTTCCTTGTCGTTCTCATTTACGTTTCCGAGGTCGATCGCGTATTCGCTCATCTTGATTCCGAGCTTCGTCTCGACGAGGCGGTTGCGGTTGAAGATTGCGTCGTTGACCGTTTCGCCGTTGATTTCCTCGCGGTCAAACTTCATGTGCATCATGTAGCCGTCGGCCGTCGAGAGGATCTTGAACTCGCGTCCGCCGAAGTTCTTTTCGTACTTGTATTCTTCGTCGGATCCGGTCGTCTCGCCCGCGGGAGTCGTCTCGCCTGCCGGGTCGGGCGTCTTCGTGTCGCCGCAGGACGCGGTGAGAATGAGGGACGCCAAAATCAGTACAGATAAAAGACGTTTTTTCATTTGTGTCTCCTTGAAAATTTATTACGGCGCGCGCAAACCTCGCTCGTGTACGTACACCGTGAAAATATTTTAACACATTTTTTGCGATTTGTCAACCGTTTACGTACACTTTTCTTATTGACAAAACGACGAAATTGTGGTATCATATTTGTATAAAGTATACATGGAGTCGAAAATGAGTACCAGAATCACAGTCAAAGACCTCGCCCGAATCTGCGGCGTATCGATCGGCACGGTTGACCGCGCGATAAACGGCCGCGCCGGAATAAATCCCGAAACCAAGGAAAAAATCCTCGACGCCGCGAAAAAATACGGCTTCGTCAAGAATCAGAACGCGATTTCACTGAGCCGCGGACGTCCGAATCTCCTCGGCGTCGTCATGACAAATCTCAAAACCGAATTTCTCACCACGCTCCTCTCGGCGATCGAGGAGGAGGCCGCCGCACGGGGATTTTCTACAATTATAATGCTTTCCGACTACTCGCCCGAGCGCGAGCGCGAATGCGTCGAGCGGATGCGCGCGATGGACATCGCCGGGTTGATCGTCTTCCCGGTGATATCCGATCCGGAATTCTACAAATCAATAATAAATATGGGAATCCCGGTCGTCACGGTCGCGAACCGCGTCGGGGGGATCCCGTTTATCGGAATCGACGACCGGCTCGCGATGCGGCGCGGAACCGAGTTCGTCATCTCGCGCGGATACCGCCGGCTCATCTATGTGGCGCCGCTCCTCGAAAAGGCCGGACGCGAGAATATCACGGCGCAGTCGCTCCGCTACGAGGGCTTTCTCGAAGCGTCGGAGGGAGTCGGCCGCGAGATAATTTCGGATCGCCCGGCCTACAAAAAGCTCCTCGCGTCGCTTGAGGCCGGAGAACTTCCGGACGGCGAGAGAACCGCGCTGATCTGCCCGAGCGACGCTTACACGATCGCCTGCCTTCCGCTCGTCGGAAAACGACTCGGAATCATGGGCTTCGACCGTCTCCAGACGATCGGACGGCTGATCCCCGAGCTCGCCGGAGTAGTTTATCCGACCTCCGACATCGGAAAAGCCGCCGCGAAATTCGTCCTCACTCAGAACGGCGTAGACAGCCCGGCCGAAACCCTCTTCCCGTTTGAGATCGTCGAGGGGGAGACAATCTGAATCCGCGAAAACGAAAGAACTCACCCACGCGGATGAGTTCTTTTTTTTATTCAGATTGCACTATTTCACCAAAATCGGGGGGGGGTTATTACTAACCTTTGTATCTTTTGAATCAAAATCCTCGGGATACTCAAGGCTCCGGCCGACCGTTTTGGAGAACTGATAGGGAGTCATTCCCATACGGTTCTTGAAGGTTTTCGCGAAATGCGTCTCGTCCGAGAAGCCGCATTCGACCGACGCCGCCAGCGGAGTTTTGCCCTTGGCGATCAGCATCGCCGTGTTCGAAATCTTCGCCGAGACGATGTAATGGTGGAGCGTTTCGTTCATGCGCTTCTTGAAATCGGCGCAGAGCTTCTGCTCGCTGACAAAGGCGAGCTTCGCGAGTTCGGCCGACGTGATCTTCGACGAGATGTTCGCGTTTATGTAGGAGAGGACGCCTAAAATGTAATCGGTGTCGTCGGCGCGGCCGGAACCCGCCTTCTGACTCTTCACCATGCCCTCATCGGCGAGTGTGAGCAGCCCGGCGAGTCCGAGTCCGAGGAGCTTTTCGCTGACGTTCAGAAGCACCATCGACGAGAAGGCCTTAGCGCACTCAATCTGATTTTCGTCAAGCTCGATCACGCGCAGAGAATCCGAAAAGAGCCGCGGAAGGTCGAAGGTGAGTCCGATCTTCTTGATGCTTTCCTCGCTGAAATAGAAGACGAAGCACTCGTAAACCGCCGCAGGGTCGGCGTTTGCCGTGTGGAAGCAGAAGGGCTTGTGGAGCCTTATATGCGGCTTTGCGACCTTCGAGACGACTCCGGCGTCGTTCAGCTCGACTATCCCTGATGGGACGAAGGTCAGCTCGTATTTCGAGTGGAAATGAAGCCAGTCCTGACGGAAGCCGTCGCTTCTGAAATGCTGGGTGTAGATCCGGTCGGCCGGACCCAGAACGTCGTAATAACAGTTTTTTCTATCGCTCATTTGATTTCTCCGTGAAATTAACTCTGATAACGGCTGGCCTGAGTTGAGAACAGCTCGTAATAGCGGCCGTGAAGTGCCATGAGTTCGGCGTGATTTCCTTCCTCGATCAGCTTTCCGTATTCGAGGACGATGATTTTCGAGGCCTTTGTCGCGCTCGACAGGCGGTGCGAGACGAAGATCGTCGTTTTGTTCTTTGAGAGGGCGTCGAATTCGTTGTAGATTTCCTGTTCGGCCATAGCGTCGAGCGCGGCGGTCGGCTCGTCAAGGATCATGACGTCGGCGTCGCTGTAGAAGGCGCGGCCGATCGCGAGCTTCTGCCACTGTCCGCCCGAGAGTTCGAGTCCGTCCTCCTCGAAGATGCGCATGAGCGGTGTCTTATAGTTTTCGGGCATCCGCTCGATGAAGTCCTTCGCGCCCGACTGCGAGGCGGCATAGGCGACGCGTTCGTCGTCAATAGGCTTTGACAGGTCGCCGAACGAGATATTCTCGCGGACGGTGAAGGCGTATTTTCCGAAGTCCTGAAAGATGATTCCGAACATCTTGTAGAGTTCCGCGACGTCATAGTCGCGGAGATCGACGCCGTCAAGCAGAATCTCGCCCCCGGTCGGGTCGTACAGGCGGGTCAGGAGCTTAAGCAGAGTCGTCTTTCCCGCGCCGTTGAGGCCGACCAGAACGACCGACTCGCGTGGGTTAAGCGTGAAGCTGACATTGTCGATGACCTTCTTATCGGTTCCGGGATAGCTGAACGAGACGTTACGAAACTCAATCACGTGTCCGCCGCGCTTTATATGCTTCGGCTCGGAAAGGCGCGGGACGATGTGCTGCTCCTCGTTCATGAAGGAGATCATGTTGTCGATGAAGAGCGTGCCCTCATAGATCGAGGCCGTCGTTGAGACGAGCGACGCGACGCCCGACGCGATCTGCGACAATGCGCGCGTGTAGAAGGAATAGTCGCCGAGTTCAAGCTCGCCCGAGAAGACCTTTGACGCGATGAGAATGTACAGGGCGCAGTTGACGGCTGTCGTCAGCACCGAGAGGGCGATGTGCCAGACCCCCTCCGAGACGATCAGCTTCTTCAAGCCGCCGAAGTAGCTCGCGAAGACCTCCTTGTACTTTCCGATCAGAAGATCCGACATTCCGAACATCCGTACCTCCTTGACGTGATCCTTGCTGCACATGATGTTCGAGAAGTAGTTGAGCTTACGGCGTTCCTTTGAGCGGCGGAAGAGGTAGTCGGCGTTCTTGCGGCGGTAGACGAAGTTGACGATCGCCGACGGGATCGACATCGCCACGACGATTATCGGCGCGACCGGGCTTATCGCGACGAGCGCGGTGACAAAGCTGAAGGTGCTGATGAGCGTCGACATGATTCCGAGCGTCGAGTTCAGAATCTGAATCGGGCGGTTTCCGGCCTCGCGGTTGGCGTTTTCGAGCTTCTGATAGAATTCGGGCGTGTCGAAGCTTGCCGTGTCGATCGTCCGCGCCTTGCCGATGATTTTCAGGCGGATGTGATTTGAGACGAGTTCCCCGGTGATCTTCATCAGCATATTATTGAGCTGATTTATGATCCTTTTTACGAACATATAGCCGAACTGGAAGGCTAAAAGTCCCGAGATGGCGCGGAAGTCGTTCACCCTTCCGCTGACGGCCTCGAAGAGGAGATTGAGAAGCTCCTTGGCGATATAAGCGTCGATTATCGGCGTGACGCCGTTGAATACCGACATGAAGACCATCGAGAAGAGAATCCACGGCCGGGTCTCCCAGACGAGTCCGTAGATGTAAAAAAGCCGGCTTAAGAAGCTTTTCGTGAGTCTTTTTATGTAATCGGGTACTTCCTTTATGTTTTTCGGCGGCGGGGTCAGTCGGTGCTTTTCGTTCTGACCGGGCGGCGGAGGCGGCATTCCGTTCATTGTGATTTCTCTTTTCTGTTATTCTGAATCATATTATTATACCACTTTTTTCGCGTTCAGGCAACAGTTTTTTATGAACGCAATGCGATTTTGTGAGATACTGACAAATTGTGAACGGAAATATTGTGCATAGTGATGAAAAAGCGAGTTCCTGTTGACAAAGTGCAAAATGAGTGTTATAATAATGGAAAGATTCAAGAGGTGATAACAAAATGCGTTACATATTTGACAACGATCTTCACATACATTCTCACATTTCGCTCTGTTCGAACGATCCCGCGGAGACGAACGAGGCGATTCTTGACTACGCCGTGAAAAATAAGCTTAAAACAATCGTCCTCACTGATCACTTCTGGGACGAGAGCGTGCCCGGAGCCGAGAATTTCGGCTTCTACCGCGACCAGAACTACGCCCACATCGCGGCCGCGCTTCCGCTTCCGACGCGCGAGGGAGTCAGATTCCTCTTCGGATGCGAAACCGAGCTCGACAAGAATCTGACACTCGGAATCGCGAAGGAGCATTTCGACCGCTTTTCGTTCATCGTAATCCCGACGACTCATCTTCACATGGGCGGCTTCACCTGTCTGGGCGACGAGGACGCCGCTGAGCGCGCGAAGCTCTGGGTCGACCGCTTCGACGCTGTACTCGACATGGAGCTTCCGTTTTACAAGGTCGGAATCGCGCACCTCACCTGCTCGCTGATGGCGCGCGGGAACTATCTTGAGGTTCTGCGGCTGATCCCAGATTCCGAGATGGAGCGCGTCTTCGCGAGAGCGGCGAAGGCCGGAGTCGGAATCGAGCTGAACTTTGACGAAAAGGAGCTTTATTACCCCGACGCCGATCTTGAGACGATTATGCGTCCCTACCGTATCGCGAAGAAGGCCGGATGCGGATTCTATTTCGCGAGCGACGCGCATCACCCGGCGACGCTAGACGCCGAAAAGGCCAAGGCCGAGCGGGTTATCGACCTCCTCGGACTGACCGAGGACGACAAATTCATTCTGGAGGAAAAACAATGAAAAAGGTACTTCTCGACGGTTCGCTGAACTTCTACCGCGCGAACCTCCACTGCCACTCTACGATCTCAGACGGAAAGAAATCCCCGGCCGAGCTGAAGGAATTCTACAGATCGCACGGCTACTCGGCGATCGCCTACACCGACCACGAGACCTTCATTCCGCACAACGACCTGACCGACGACACTTTCGTCGCGCTGAACGGCGTCGAGTATTCGGTCAATCAGGACGGCTGGGGCCCGACAAAAAAGGTCTGCCACGTCTGCATGGTCGCGAAGGACAAGCAGAACCGCACCGATCCCTTCTTCCGCGCCGCGCCGTATTCGGTGGAGAAGCTGAAGCCGTGGCTCGATCGCATCGACAACGATCTCACCGAACCCGGAATCCCGCGCGTTTACGATCCGGAATTCATCTCGGACTTCATGAAAAAGGGCCGCGAGAAGGGCTTTTTCGTCACCTACAATCATCCGGTCTGGTCGCTTGAGAACTACCCGTACTACAGCAAATACTCGGGCATGGACGCGATGGAGATCGTCAACTACGCGAGCATCGTCGAGGGCTGGGACGACGACAACGGCCACTGCTACGACGACCTTCTGAATCTCGGAAACCGGATCTACGCTGTCGCGACCGACGACAACCACAATCATCAGCCCGACGACAGCCTGCGCTGCGATTCCTTCGGCGGGTACACGATGATCGCCGCGCCCGAGCTTTCGTACGAGGCTCTGATAAAGGCTCTCGAAGAGGGAAGCTTCTACGCGTCGAGCGGAACGAGCACGCACGTCGGACCCGAGATAAAGTCGATCGTCATGGAGGACGGCCGGGTTTCGATCGAGACGTCGCCGGCAAGGTCGATCTATCTTATCACCGCGACCCGTTCGAGCCGTTCGGCGTATCCGAATCCGGGCGAGCTTATTTCGTCGGCCGACTTCGGGCTTATTGACGGCGAGGTCTGGTTCAGATTCGTCGTCGTCGACAACGACGGCTACAAGGCCTATTCGAACGCTTATTTCCTCAAATAATCGCGTAACAGAAGCCGCTCCGGATTTCCGGGGCGGCTTTTCTGGTGTCATAGAAATTTTTTGATGATTCCGACGTTTTCTGCGACGCTGAGCGTTCCGTCGAGGTCGGTCACTTGGCAGGCGAGCTTTTCAAGACTGCCGCTGACCTTCGATTCGGGGCGGTTTCTGACGCTTTCACGGAACTCGGACTGATTTTCATACATATCGCCGCCGGGTGCGACACGCAAGCCCCAGCGGCTTTTTTCGCGGGCTTCGATGCGCTTCATCCGCTCCTCGGCCGGGGTTTTCAGCCAGAAGACGATTTTCAGCTTCGAAAGGATTTCTTCGTCCCAGTTCAGGTCGACGCCGTTTAGGATGAAATCCGGGTGAGAGTTCATGTCGTCAAGCATCGCTCTCCCGACCTCGTCCTTTGAACGCGGCGACGAGAAGGGGAGGACCGGAAGATTCCGGCTCTCGGTGAAATCCTCTTCGAGCGCGGCTTGCCGCGAGCTTTTCTGCGCGGGGAAATAATAGTCCTCGATGTCGATTTCAAAGAATCCGAGTTCCTTTGCCAGCGCGTGCGCGAGGGTGGACTTTCCGCTTCCGTTCAGTCCGACGATGGCGATTCCGTTTTTCATCTTCTCCTCCGGAATATCACAGGTTTTTTCTGTAGACAACGCAGCCCTCGATACGCATACACGCGTTGAATCCGCTTTTTTTGTACATCGAAACCGGGCCGTGATAGCTGTGGTTTTCGTTGTGTTCAAACGGATAGGCTTCGATTAGATCAAATCCGTCCGCCTTCGCGTCTTTACACACATAGTCAAGCAAAGCGGTCGCGACGCCGCGCCCGCGGTACCCGGGCGAAACCGAAAAACAGGTGATGGATTTAATTTTCTCGCCGTTATCGGGAACTTCTTCGGCAAAATTGAAATTCACGTTATCGTACGATTTTTTGTCGTCCGAATTGCACCATCCGACGACCTTTCCGTCGGCGTATGCCAGATATCCCCGCATACGGCCGCTTTTAATGAAGCCGATTGCCTGCTCTCTGTTGAATTCGGCGCAGTCTCCGCCGCAGTCCCAAGCGCGTTTCTTTTGAAGCTCACGATTCCAGTGGTAGCACATACAATAGCATCCGCACCATTCGCTATTGTCCGAAAACGCGTCCTTGTCAAAATAGGCCAGCCAGTCGTCAAGCAGTTCGGGCGTTAATTTTCGAACCGATATTTCCATAATGAGTCCTCCGCGGTCATGTTTGTCGTTATCTTATTATACCATAAACACCCGCGTTTGTCAACCCTTTCAAACAAAAAACCACCCGCGAAAAGCAGGTGGTTTCGTGGCGCGCCCTAAAGGATTCGAACCTTCGACCTACCGGTTCGTAGCCGGGCACTCTATCCGCTGAGCTAAGGGCGCATTGTCGGGCGGAGGAATAAGCTTCTGCGTGATTCATCCTGACGACTTATATATTATACCACAACCGATCGGGTTTGTCAAGGGGTTTTCGCAAAAAAACGGAATTTTTTTGAAATCTCGCGGCTGCTGTCCGCATAGAAAAGAAAAATCCACAAATCTGTGGAAATCTGTGAAATCTGACGGCACGTGATGACGCTTTCTGACGCGCGCGAAACGGTAGTTTGTGATATCATAATAAAAGAGGATCACGAAGAGACCGTGATCCCGAAATGGAGCGGGCGGCGGGAATCGAACCCGTGCGATCAGCTTGGGAAGCTGAGATTCTACCATTAAATTACGCCCGCGGCGATGTTATTATTATACACCATTTTCCCGGATTTGTCAAGTACTTTTCGAAAATTTCTTCGCCAAAGCTGTTTAGAAAATCGCGCCTTGGCAAAAATACGTCTACGAACTACGAAAGAGAGTGATGTTTTTATGACTGTAAAACGAGGAGATATCTATTACGCCGACTTAAGTCCGGTTGTCGGGTCAGAGCAGGGCGGACTCCGTCCGGTACTTATCGTTCAGAATGACGTCGGCAACAAATACAGCCCGACCGTAATCGCCGCCGCGATCACAAGTCAGATCAGCAAGACGAGACTTCCGACTCACATAGACGTGACCGCCGACCGCTTCGGGCTTTCGAAGGACTCGGTCATACTTTTAGAGCAGATACGCACGATCGACAAACAGCGGCTCAAGGAAAAAATGGGACATCTCGACGAAAACGTCATGCGGAAGGTCAACGATGCGATCGGAGTCAGCTTCGGCCTTTCGGGAAACTGAATTTTGTGTTAAAAAACGTCACAAGGTCTTGAAGTCTTCACGAAAATGGTGTATAATTAAGGTAGAAATATTCTACCGGAGGTAAACCATGTACAAGATCTTAGTTGTCGACGACGAGGAACGCATCCGTCAGATCGTCCGCAAATACGCCGAATTCGAGGGACACGAGGTCACCGAGGCCGCCGACGGCATGGAGGCCGTCAATCTCTGCCGCGAGAAGAAGTTTGATATCATAATCATGGACATCATGATGCCCGAGCTTGACGGCTTTTCGGCCTGCCGCGAAATCAGAAAGACCTGCCAGACGCCGATCATCATGCTCTCGGCGCGCGGCGAGGAATACGACAAGATCAACGGCTTCAGTCTGGGGATCGACGATTATGTCGTCAAGCCCTTCTCGCCGAAGGAGCTGATGCTCAGAATCGACGCCGTTATGAAGCGCACCAAGGCCGCCGCCGCGCCCGCCGAGGACGCTCACGAGGTCGTGACGATCGACGGTCTCAAGGCCGATCTCACCGCGCGCACCGTCACGATCGACGGAAAACGCGTCGATATGTCGCCCAAGGAGTACGATCTCTTCTTCTATATGCTCAGAAACCGCAACATCGCGCTTTCGCGTGAGAAGCTGATAACCGAGGTCTGGGGCTACGATTTCTATGGCGACGACCGGACGCTCGACACGCACATAAAGCTTCTCAGAAAGAGTCTGGGCGATTATTCGCGGCTCATCGTGACGCTCAGAGGGGTGGGATACCGCTTTGACTCAAAGTAAAAAAAAGGCGAAAAGGCTCGGCATCCGCTGGAAATTCTTCGTCTACATGATGCTTTTCCTTTTCCTTCTGCTGGGGCTTTTATGGTGCTTTCAGGTCGTCTTCTTCGAGCGGATCTACAAGGCGGTCAAGGTCGCCGAGGTGAAGATCGCCGCGAACAATCTTTCGGATAACATCGAGCTTGACAACGCGTCTCTCGGAAACATCGCCGGGCGGGTCGCGTCGAGAAACGACGTCTGCGTCCTTATCTACGATCAGTACGCGAATATTCTCGTCTCGAAGCATTATGTCCAGAACTGCTCGATTCACCGGATGGACGCGGTGAATCTCGGGTATCTCTATTTTCTGGCGCAGAAGAACGGCGGGGAATGGCTCAACCGCGCGAGACTTTTTGACGCGCGTCCGGTCAACTACACGAACGAGGAATATCAGGGAAATCTGGTCTCCGACTCGGATTCGCTCGGCGAGGTGCTGCTCTTTTCGAAGGTCTGCCACTCGTCGTCGAGAAAGCGCGACGTCATAATGATCCTCAACGCGACGATCTCCCCGGTCGGCTCGACCGTGCGGACTTTGCAGAGCGAACTGTTTCTTATAAGCCTTGTGATGACGGCCGCCGCGCTGGTTTTGTCGCTTCTGCTCGCAAGGCGGGTCGCGCGTCCGATCGTGAAGATAAACGAGGGCGCGAAGGGGCTTTCGGAGGGAAGATACGAGGTCGAGCTGAAAAATCCCGGCTACCGTGAGATCGCCGAGCTTTCGGACACACTTTCCCACGCGGCCGAGGAGCTTTCGAAGACCGAGGCGCTTCAGCGCGAGCTTATCGCGAACATTTCGCACGATCTGCGAACACCGCTCACGATGATCGAGGGCTACGCCGAGGTGATGCGCGACATTCCCGGCGAAAACACGCCCGAGAACGTGCAGATCATAATCGACGAGACCAAGCGGCTGACGTCGCTTGTCAGCGATCTTCTCGACATTTCAAAGCTCCAGTCGGGGACGCAGAAGCTCGAGCTCTCGGACTTCAATCTGACCGAGACGATCCGCGAGGTTATCGGAAGATTTTCAAAGCTGACCGGACAGGACGGCTGGGTGATCGACTTCCACGCCGACGAGGACGTGATGGTCAACGCCGACCGGACGCGGATTTTGCAGGTCATCTACAACTTCATCAACAACGCGATCACGCACGCGGGCGGCGACAAGACGGTCGTCGTCTCTCAGACGCTGAAAACGGCCGACAACGGGCAGAGATCGGTGCGCATCTCGGTGACCGATCACGGCGAGGGAATCCCGGCCGACAAGCTCCCGTACATCTGGAACCGCTACTACAAGGTCGACAAGACGCACAAGCGCGCGCAGATGGGTTCGGGACTCGGACTTTCGATCGTCAAGGGAATCCTCGATATGCACGGCGCGAAGTACGGCGTGGAGAGTAAGGAAGGCGAAGGCTCGACCTTCTGGTTTGAGTTATAATATGGAATTCATCGAAAAATTCTATCACACCGACATAGACGGCGGCGAGGCCGGCGAGCTGAAGCTCAGGTACTGCGGAAAGCGCACCGGGGCTAAGGATCATTCGTTCGGCCCGGCCGCGCGCGACAATTTCTGGCTGATTTTCTTAAAAGAGGGAAGCGGAATCTACACGGTCGGCGAGGAGACCTTCAGACTTTCGGCGGGCGATCTCTTCGTCGCGTTTCCGAACCGGAGGATCTTTTACAGAGCCGATCCGGGGAATGTCTGGTCGATCGGCTGGGTCAGCGTCTCGGCCGAGAGATTTGAGGATTATCTCGCGATGGCGGGGATCACCGAGGATTTTCCGGTTCTGCGGATAAGCGATCCCGAGGCGATGAGCGAGGTGATCGATTCGCTGCTCTCCGAGATTCCGAAAGAGACGCTGAAATCGAAGTTCGTCTGTTCGTCGCTGATTTTTCGCCTGCTGGGGCTTATTTCGCCTGACGACAAGCCCGAAAAGCGCGATTACATCGACGAAGCGGTTTTCTATATGTCGAATAACTACATAAACCCGATCACGTCACGCGAGATCGCGGGTCATCTGGGGCTCGAACAGAGCTATTTCGCGCGGATTTTCAGAAAGCGGCTCGGAGTCTCACCGACGAAATGGCTGTCGGATTTCAGACTCGACAAGGCGGCGGAGCTTCTGACTCTGACCGACCTGCGGGTCGCGGAAATCGCGGCGTCGGTCGGATTTGCCGATCCGCTCTATTTCTGCCGGAGATTCGCGATGAAGTTCGGAATGCCGCCGAGCGATTGGCGCGGGGAGGATCAATGACTTTCATATAAGCGCACGCTTCACTCCGTGGCAGGAGCGAACCCATGAGAATAAAAGTTTCATGGGAAGAGAGGGGAACTGTTTGAAGCGGAGCGAAAAAAAGTGGGGAGAGGAACCCTCCTTTGAAAAGGCGGGTCCCTCTCTCTTTTTATATCTGTTATTTTCCGCTGTCACCGTAGTTTGAGAGAACGCGCGCCGACGGGTCGTTGACGTCGCAGCCCTTCCAAGATTTGTTCGGCATCCAGTAGTCGACGATCATCTGCGACTGTCCCGGATAGTACTTCTCGAAGATCTCGCGGTAGAGGAGCGATTCCTTCGTGAAGGGCGCGGGAGACGAATACTTTTCACATCCGGCCTTGAACTCGGCGTCGGTATACTTTCCGGCGGCGTATTCCTTCAGATAATCGACCATCGAGTGGCCGACCGCGTCCGAGAAGGCCGCTTTTTCACGGTAGAGTATGTCGTGCGGCAGATAATCGCCCTCAAACGCGTGGCGGAGCAGATATTTGCCTTTGTTATACTTGTTCAGCTTCTTTTCGGGGTCGATCGACATTACGTATTCGACGAAATCAAGGTCGCCGAACGGAACGCGCGCCTCAAGCGAGTTCACCGAAATACATCTGTCGGCGCGTAGAACGTCGTACATATGAAGCTCGCGGATACGTTTTTCGGATTCCTTCTGGAACTCCTCAGCCGACGGCGCGAAGTCTGTGTACTTGTAGCCGAACAGCTCATCTGAGATTTCTCCGGTCAGAAGGACGCGGATGTCGGTGTTCTCGTGGATCCACTTGCAGAGAAGGTACATTCCCATGCTGGCGCGGATTGTCGTGATGTCGTAGGTTCCGAGGAGCTTTATAAGCCCGTCGAGCGACGAGAGAACCTCGTCCTTTGTCATGATGACCTCGGTGTGGTCGCTTCCGATGTAATCGGCGACCTCCTTCGCGTATTTGAGGTCGATCGCGTCGCCCTCCATGCCGATAGCGAAGGTCTTTATCGGCTTATCGCTCTTTCTCGCCGCGATAGCGCAGACAAGCGACGAATCGAGTCCGCCCGAGAGCAGGAACCCGACCTTCGCGTCGGCGACTAGCCGCTTTTCGACTCCGGCGACAAGCTTATCATGGATCTTTTTACAGACCGTATCGAGATCGTCGTGGCATACCGCCCCGACCTTTGTCATGTCGCGGTAGCAGATGAATTTTCCGCCTCTGTAGTAATGTCCGGGCGGGAAGGGGAGAATCTTTCCGCAGAGCGGGACAAGGTTCTTCGGCTCGCTCGCGAAGACGATCGTACCTTTTTTGTCGTAGCCGTAATAGAGCGGGCGGATTCCGATCGGATCGCGCGCGGCGATATATTCGTCGGTCTTTTTGTCGTAGATGATCAGCGCGAACTCGGCGTCGAGCATTCTGAACATCTTTTCGCCGTACTCGCGCCAGAGCGGGAGCAGGATTTCGCAGTCGGAGCCGCTTCTGAAGGTGTATTTCTTCGCAAGTTCGGCTTTCAGCTTTTCGTAGCCGTAGATTTCGCCGTTGCAGACGACATAGCTTCCGTCAAGCTCAAACGGCTGCATTCCCTCGGGAGTCAGTCCCATGATCGCCAGACGGTGGAAGCCTAAGATTCCGCGGCCGGTGTCGACAATCCGGCTGTCATCTGGTCCGCGCGAAATCGTTGCGTCAAAACCCTTCTTGAATTCCCCGAAGCTCAGCCCCGAGTCGGTGTAACCCATGATCGAACACATAAAATTTTTCCTCCAATATATTTTTCAGTATCCGGACAGGGCAAGTACTGGAGGCTCGCGGTGCCACCTGTCCTTCGCGGGGGATTCCCGCCTTTAGACTTCTCATCTGAATGGATGAAGAGTCCTGCCGTTTTAACGGTCGGCATTCCGGCTCGCTTACTTGAGGTTGATTCGTTCGGCTCGCGGCTTGCCGGATGTTCTTCGCGCGGGACGTTTTTCGCGGCTCTCACCTCTTCCGCGCTCTCTGTGAAAACGAACTCCGTGTTACTTTTTCCGGCTCTCCGGGTAAAAACCCGCCCGCCTTTACGACAAAAAACGCCAATGAACCCATATGAGTTCATTGGCGTCCTTGCCTTGAATGAATATATTATACACCATCTTTCCCGGTTTGTCAAGGGGGCGGGGCAAAAAATCTGATTTTTGTGAAACCCGACGGTTTTTAACAAGCGGATCAGATCGGAATCGGACGAATATTACAGCACCGAATTACATGAAAGAAGACATCCGCGATTTTGTGCAACATTCCCTCTTGACAAACAGGTCGATTGGTGCTATAATAATCATGTATGAAATCAGATGAACAATGGCGTTCGTCCGGCGTCGGGTTTTTCCTCACCCTTCGACCCGGGCGGCGTTTTCTTTTTGGGAAGGAAGGCAGAATTATGACAAAATACATCTTTGTTACCGGCGGAGTCGTCTCGGGACTCGGAAAGGGAATCACCGCGGCCTCGCTCGGAAGACTCCTCAAAGCGCGCGGACTCAAGGTCGCCGCGCAGAAGCTCGACCCCTACATCAACGTCGATCCCGGCACGATGAGTCCCTATCAGCACGGCGAGGTCTATGTCACTGAGGACGGCGCGGAAACCGACCTCGATCTCGGCCACTACGAACGCTTCATCGACGAGGATCTGAACAAATATTCGAACCTCACGACCGGAAAGGTCTACTGGAACGTCCTCAACAAGGAACGCCGCGGCGAATATCTCGGCTCGACCGTTCAGGTCATCCCGCACATCACGAACGAGATCAAGGAATTCGTCTACAGCGTCGGAAAGCAGACCGACGCGGACGTCGTCATCACCGAAATCGGCGGAACGATCGGCGATATCGAGTCTCAGCCCTTCCTTGAGGCCGTAAGACAGATCTCGCTTGAGGTCGGCCGCGAGAACAGCCTCTTCATCCACGTGACGCTTGTCCCCTTCCTGCGCGGCTCGGACGAACATAAATCGAAGCCGACACAGCACTCGGTCAAGGAGCTTCAGGGCATGGGAATCAACCCGAACATCATCGTCCTGCGCTGCGACGAGCCGCTGGAGGATTCGATTTTCAAGAAGATTTCGCTCTTCTGCAACGTCAAGCCCGACTGCGTCATCGAAAATATCACGCTCCCCTTCCTCTACGAGGCTCCGCTGATGCTCGAAAAGTCGGATTTCTCGTCGATCGTCTGCCGCGAGCTTGGAATCGACGCGCCGAAGCCCGACCTCACCGAGTGGACCGAGCTTGTGGAACGCATCAAGGCGCGTTCGAAGAAGGTCACGATCGGCCTTGTCGGAAAGTACGTTCAGCTTCACGACGCGTATCTTTCGGTCGCCGAGGCACTCCGCCACGCCGGATATTCGCTCGACGCCGACGTCGACATCCACTGGATCGACTCCGAGACGCTGACTCCGTCCGACTACGAGGACAAGCTCTCGGGACTCGACGGAATCATCGTCCCCGGCGGCTTCGGAAGCCGCGGAATCGAGGGAATGATCCTCGCCGCGAAGTTCGCCAGAGAGCATGACGTCCCGTATTTCGGAATCTGCCTTGGAATGCAGATCGCGGTGATCGAGTTCGCGCGCGACGTCTGCGGGATCACCGACGCGCATTCGGGCGAGTTTGACGAGCTTTGCAAGAACAAGGTCATCGACTTCATGCCCGGCCAGAGCAACGATATCGACAAGGGCGGCACGCTCAGACTCGGCGCGTATCCCTGCGTAATCGCTCCCGGCACGACGATGGAACGCTGCTACGGCAAAACCGAGATCTCGGAGCGTCATCGTCACCGCTATGAGTTCAACAACGATTACCGCGACGTCATGACCTCGCACGGACTGACGCTTTCGGGAATCTCGCCCGACGGAAAGCTCGTCGAGACGGTTGAGCTTTCGGATCGCCCATTTTATGTCGGCGTGCAGTATCACCCCGAGTTCAAATCGCGCCCGAACAAGCCGCATCCGCTCTTCAAAGGCTTCATAGCTTCCGCGCTCAAAAAGGCCGGAAAATGAGAAAAAGAACAGAAAAGACGCGTCAAAAACGCGTCTTTTTCACTTTTATGACCATGGCTTTTGCGTAGCAAAAGCTTCCTTATCTTGCTTTTTGGGGCGCGGTTGGCGCAGCCAAATCGCGGCTTAAAAACCGCGATAGGGACACAAAATGCTGATTGAAAGCGTCAGCTTTCAATCTTCTATATCCCCTCGTCCTTGATCTTCGCGCGGAATTCGCTCGGCGTCAGGTCGGTTTTCTTCTTGAAAAGCCGGCAGAAATACGCGCCGGAATCGAATCCCAGCGCGTCGGCGATCGACTCGACCGTCTGATCGCTCTCGGCGAGCATATTCTTGGCGAGCGAAAGTCTCAGATCCATCCGGTAATCGAGCGGACTCTTGCCCGAATATTCGCGGAAGAGCCGTCGGAAGCATCCGCTGCTGACGCCGCTTTCGGCCGCGATTTCCTCAATCGTCAGGCGGCACTGGCGGTCGTCCTCCATGAGTTCGATTCCGCGCGAGATCGACTCGAACTTTCGTTTGTAGGCGACGAGCGTTTCGCGGCCGAGGAATTCGAGGAGTCTGTAAACGGCGGCGCGGATCGCGACCGGAGACTGCACCGGGGCTTCGTAGGCCTTCACGGCGGCGCGGGTCAGCTCGGCCGCGATGAATTTGTTCACGCTGTTTATCATAAACGGCATATCGGCGAAGGAGACGATGCTCTCGCCGACCTTGATGTTGAATTCCACGAGATACGCGTGGATCGGAGTCGGCGCGCAGTCGAGGTTCAGGACGGTGTAAACGCTGTCGACCGGAAGGCAGACGAGGTTTTTAGGCGTGACTTCGAGCTTTCGCCCGTCGTGACTCGTGTAGATTCCGCGCGCGCTCTGAAGCCAGAGAATTCCGGTCGCGAGACGCGGTTTGTCGCGGCGGAAAAGCGCGCCGTTCACCCACTGCTGACTCATGCAGCAGACGTCGCTGATCTCAAATGGAAGCGTGTAAAGCTCATGGAAGGATATGTATCTCATGACAGACTTTTCCTCTCAAGGCGGCTTTTGACGATAAGATATGCGGCAAATAGCGCGATAAATGTCGCGCCCCATGTGATCGGGTAGGACAGATACAGAACGTCAAGCGTGTGAACCTTCGGCAGAACCGTGTAGATCCAGAGGACTCTGAGTCCGCACGAGCCGATCAGCGAGATTATCGTCGGCACGAGCGCGCGTCCGAGTCCGCGGAGCGAGCCGCTCATGACGTCCATCATCGCGAGTAGGAAGTAGAGGAGGCAGAGCCATTTGAGTCTGACCGTTCCGGCCGCGATCGCCGCGTCGTTGCCCGGAAGGTAGATGGAGAGGAGCGGATTTGCGAAGAGGTAGATTATCCCGCCCGAGATCAGAGCCGAGATTATCGCGTAGACAAAGCAGATTCTGACCGATTTTTCGATCCGGTCGAACTTCTTCGCGCCGAAATTCTGCGCTACGAATGATGTTGACGTGTAGTGAAACGCGTTGTGAATCGCGTATGAGAAGCTATCGACGCTCCCGGCCGCCGTGTTTCCGGCCATGACCGCCGGGCCGAACGAGTTGACCGCCGACTGAATCACCATCGCCGAAATCGCGAAGACCGAGCTCTGAACGCCAGACGGAAGTCCCATTTTCGCGATCTCAAGCGTCTTTTTTGAGTTCAGGCGGAGCTTTCCGAAGTCGATTTTGCAGTCGTCGCCGAGATTTTTCATGTAGACGACCATCATCGCGGCCGAGAGATACTGCGAGACAACCGTCGCGATCGCGACTCCGGCTGTGTCAAGCCTGAAAACCGCCACCATGACTATGTTGAGGATGACGTTCGCGACGCCCGAAATGCTTAAGAAGATGAACGGATGCTCCGTGTCGCCCTTCGCGCGCAGAACGGCCGCGAGAAAGTTGTAGAGAAGATTTCCCGGACAGCCGATAAGGTAGATCCGCAGATAAATCAGCGCGAGCGGCATAACGGCGTCGGGCGTTTTCAGAAGCCGCAGAACCGGCTCGGAGACGAGCGTTCCGAGAATCCCGGCGGCGATTCCGCAGAGAATTCCGAGTATCGCGGCCGTGTGAACCGTCTCCGAGACGTCGTTTCCGCGCTTCTGGCCGATGTATTTTCCGACCGCGACGCTGACTCCGACCGAGAGTCCGAGAAAAACGTTGACGATCAGCGCGCAGAAGGACGAAGACGATCCGACCGCCGCGACCGGATCCTGTCCGCAGAGCCGCCCGATGACGATTATGTCGGCGGCGTTGTAGAGAAGCTGTAAAAGATTTGTCAGCATCAGCGGAACCGAAAAAGCGAGGATTTTTCCGGCGAGCCTGCCCTCGGTCATGTCGATTCCGTTTTTTTGAAGAGTTTTCATCTGATTGCCATGTCCCCTTTCAAAAATCACCAGTCTATTATATCACACTTTCGGGGGAGTTGCAATCGACTTTTGAACTATTTTTATTGCACTTTTCGAACAGTCAGAAGGATTTCATGACCTCGTCGGTCACCTCGTCAAGGAGGCCGAGATCCCACAGAAGCCGCCCGAGGACGTACTTGTCGCGGATGTCCTTCGCCATATAGAAGGCGTCGCGAAGCTCCCCGCGGCTGACGCCAAGCTCGGCCGCCGTCGTCGGAAGTCCGACTTTTTTCATGAAATCATAGATTTCGGCCGAGGTCGGGAGATCCTTCACGATTCCGAGGATCTCGTCGATGTGCCGGATTATGAAATCGAGGCGGACTTTGTGCGAATCCTTATCGTACTTGCCCTCGCGAAGCTCGTTCGCGATCATCGCGTCCGCGCCCTTGCCGAACTTTTCGCGAAGGACGTCGAACCATTTTTCGCGCGAGAACCCGACGACCGACTCAAGCGCGCGTTCGCGGTCGATTCCGTTCTTATTGATCTTTTCGGTCAGGATCTCGTAGCCGCGGAGAGTCATCAGCGTGCCGAGCGCGCACTGGATTCCGTGCAGATCGGCGTGCGAGCCGAATTCGAGCGCGCGCATATCGAGGACGTGCGAGACGTAATGCTCCATGCCCGACGCGGGGCGCGAGATTCCGGCGTAGTTCATTCCGAGTCCGGCGAGGACGAGTCCGCGCATGACCTTTCCGGCCGCTTCTTTGTCGCCTGATAGCGCGGATTCGCTGTTTCCGACGACCTCAGACAGCGATTTCCGCACGAGTCCGGCGATGAAATCACAGTAATATTCGCCGCGGATCAGCTTGCCGAGCCGCCATTCGACGATGCTTATGTACTTCGCGAGCATATCGCCGATTCCGGAGCGGATCATTTTCTTCGGCGCGGCCGCGAGAATCGACGTGTCGCCGATCACGGCCTCGGGGCATTTCGAGTCGATCGAGATCTTGAAGCCGCAGCGTTCCATCGACGAGGTCGCCGACGCGAAGCCGTCCATCGACGGCGCGGTTCCGACGATTATGTCGGGGATGTCATAGGCCGTCGCGATGATTTTACATGTGTCGTTCATTACGCCGCCGCCGACCGCGATGACGAGATTGCAGGATTTGTCGATCCACATCAGGGCTTCGCCGACGATCCGGTCGTCGGGAGCCGGCTTTTTCCGCTCGACGATATGGAGCTTATATTCGATTTTTTCGGCTTCGAGGAGCTTTGTGACTCTCTCACCCGCCGCGGTAAAGGTGTCGCGGTCGCAGAGGATGAAGGCCTTCGGCGAGTCGGGGACGAGCTTTTTCACGAGTCCGGGCAGGGAAGCGAGCGCGTTTTCGCCGATGACGCAGTTTTCAAGCTTTCCGTAGTGGCGGCGTCCGCAGACCGGGCAGACAAAGCCGTCGTTTTCAATGAGTGCTTCAAGCGTATTATCCATGAGTGTACCTCTTTTTATTTGATGATTATATGATACCACAGATTCGCGAAAAAGTCAATCATCCGGGCGATTATTGACTGAAAATCAAGCGTTCGTTCAGAAGTGACGGCCGGAATTTGTCAAATGATCATTACTGGATGATTATTTCCGGACAAAAAATCACGGAGCCGGGGCTCCGTGATTTTTATCTTAATTAAAGACCGCGCTTTACGTAGTGAGTGTGGAGAATTTCGTGAGCCTTGTGGCTTCCGGGCTTCTCAAGATACTCGTCGTAGAGCTTCTTTACGGCCGAGTTCTCGTGCGACTTGCGCAGATCCATAGCGGCGTCCGCCTTGTAGAGGACAGCGGCGCGGAGAGCGCGGAGGTCGACCGAGTTGCGTACAGACGCGGGCTGGAGAGGCTGTCCGCCGCCGTTGACGCATCCGCCGGGGCAGCACATGATCTCGATGAAATCGACCTGCTCTTCGCCGTTCTGAACCTTCGTGAGAAGCTCCTTGGCGTTCTTCGTGCCCGAAGCGACCGCGACGCGGATCGTCTTATCGCCGAGCTGATAGGTCGCGCGCTTGATCGGAGCGGTTCCGCGGACATCGTCGAAGTCGAGCTTCTCGAGCGGCTTGCCGAGGATGACCTCAGCCGCGGTGCGGAGAGCCGCCTCCATAACGCCGCCGGTCGCGCCGAAGATCGCGCCCGCGCCAGAGCCGATGTCAAACGGCTGGTCGAACTTTTCGTCGGGGAGATTGTTGAAGTTGATGCCTGCCTTCTCGATAAGACGAGCGAGCTCGCGGGTCGTGATAGCGACATCGACGTCCGGAACGCCCGCCGCGTTCTCGCCGTCACGGGTGACCTCGAACTTCTTCGCGGTGCAGGGGATTGCCGAGACGAAGAAGATGTCCTTCGGGTCGATGCCCATCTTCTCGGCGTAGTAGGTCTTGTACATCGCGCCGAACATCTGCTGGGGCGACTTGCAGGACGAGAGATTCTCGGTCATATCCGGGAAGTAGTGCTCGCAGTACTTGATCCATCCGGGCGAGCAGGAGGTGATGAGCGGGAGCTTTCCGCCGTTAGCGACTCTGTCGAGGAATTCGGTAGCCTCTTCCATGATCGTGAGGTCAGCGGTGAGGTTCATGTCATAGACGCCGTCGAAGCCGAGACGCTTGATAGCCGCGACCATCTTGCCCTCAACATCGGTTCCGGGCGCGTTGCCGAAGCACTCGCCGAGGGTCGCTCTGACCGACGGAGCGGTGCAGATAGCGACGTGCTTGGTCGGATCGGCGATCGCGTCGAGAACCTTCTGGGTGTCGTCCTTTTCGTAGAGCGCGCCGACCGGGCAGGCGACGATGCACTGTCCGCATCCGACGCAGGAGGTCTCAGCGAGCGGCTTCTCGAAGAGAGTTCCAATATGAGTGTCGAATCCGCGGTCGTTAGTGCCGATCACGCCGATTCCCTGCATATTCTTGCAGGCCGCGACGCAGCGGCGGCAGAGGATACATTTGTTGTTGTCGCGGACAAGCCACGAGGTGGATTCATCCTTCTCGTAGTGGATCGACTCGCCGGTGAAGTGACCTTCCTCGCAGCCGTACTCGTTGGCGAGCTTCTGAAGCTCACAGGAGGTGCTGCGCGGGCAGGAGAGACACTTCTTCTCGTGGTTCGAGAGGACGAGCTCGAGGTTAGTCTTGCGTGCCGCGAGAACCTTCGGGGTGTTCGTGAGGATCTCCATGCCTTCGTTTACCGGGTAGACACAGGAGGTCACGAGTCCGCGTGCGCCGACTACCTCGACGAGGCAGATGCGGCACGCGCCGATCTCATTTATGTCCTTGAGGTAGCAGAGAGTCGGAATGTCGACTCCGGCGTACTTAGCGGCTTCGAGAACCGTCGAATTTGCAGGAACTTCGTAGGCTCTTCCGTTGATTTTTACATTTACCATATCCATTGTAAAATATGTACTCCTTTCCTGAAATCCGATTACTGCTTGCTGATCGCGCCGAACTTACAGCCGGACATACAAGCACCGCACTTGACGCACTTGTCGGACTGGATTTCGTACGACGGGAGCTTGTGGCCGGGAGCGACGTAGGTCGTCTTGACGATCGTGTCGGCCGGGCAGTTCTTCGCGCACTTTCCGCATCCGATACACTTGTCCTTGTCGATGACGAAGGAGAGGAGGTGCGTGCAGACGCCCGCCGGGCACTTCTTGTCTCTCACGTGAGCGACATACTCGTCGCGGAAGTAGCGGAGAGTCGAGAGAACCGGGTTCG